>NZ_JACJFU010000047.1:0-13236 GCF_014164635.1 Paracoccus sp. MC1854
CCACGCCGCGCAAGTGCTTGGGCTTCCGAACGCCGGCCGAGGTGTTCAGGGCCAACATCCTCGGCCGCGGACACCGACGAGAGAAACTTTCACGGGATCCGAAGTCGCATCTGGGGTAGCGCGTCCAGGGCCGCAGCGATGGTCAGCGACGCTCCTCGTGCCCAGAGAACGACACCGGCAGAAGAGCGCAGCTTCTACGTCACGTCGGCGAAGAGGATGGCCAGGAGAAACCCCCCCAACAGCCCCATGATCGTCTCCTGGGCACCAAGGTTGTGATAAAAGCACCGGACATCAGCGGGATAGCTGATCCGGCGCTTTTTGTATCCACCCCGCCATCCACCTCAGGGCGGATGGCGGGACGCGGACCGCGGCTACCTCTTCAGCCAAGCAGTCGCTTGATCATGGCAGCGACGGCACGCATCTGGACCCCCTCGCGGGTTCTCCATCCCTCGCCGCTGTACCCCCAGAAGTCCCAGCATGCTCTTGGGTTGCCCGCTGACGCGGTGGCCTGCGGGTAGAGAACGACGATCCGGTTGGCGGCTGCCCAGCGATTGTAGCCGGCGTCACGAACAAAATCGTCATGGATCCGGTCTTCCCCCTGAGCATCTGCATTCTGACGGCATCCATGGAAGGCGACATGAAGTCGGCACTCCTCTGATCGGCACACGTCCGGCACGTAGATGTAGCCGACGTCGCTCATCCCGTCTGTTCGACTAGCTTGAAAGAATGGAGTCTGATCGAAGGCTTGCAGGCGGCCCAGATTGTGAGGGTCGGCCGGCCCCTCAAGAGAATCCTCGAAGTACAGGTGGCGCAGCAGGAGCTCGGCAGCGTCGTACCCGCATTCGATCACAAAGGGCAGCGCGTGCGCCGCGCAGTCGGGCGGCACGAACCGGCTCTCGCCGGAAAAGCTGTCCACCGGCATGCCATGGTTTGCGGGGCGCTCCGGATCCCCGGGTTCGACGTGCAAGTCCTCTTCGTCGATGCCAAGGAGGTTGTAGAGACTGGCCAAGCTGCCGGCGACAGCGGCGGGGACCACCTCATCGAGGTCGCCCCGGAATAGCCACACCCGATCGTCGGCAAGGTTGGCGGGATTATCGATCTCACCCGCCCGGTAGGCGGCATCGATCAGCTGCCGGGCGTCCTTCGCCGCTGGGGGCCGGGGCCGGAGACCCCAGAACCGGTCTCCGAAATAGTGTGTACAGGCGACCACAGCCGCAGAGCTGCGATCCAGCTTCGTGAAAGGCCAGAACGGATTTCCGATCACCTCCACGCATGCGTAGGGTCCGCCAGCAAGGACCGCCGCGCCCGCCACGGTTGCCGAGAAGGCGATGTGGAACTGGTGAGCGAAGAACCCGCCCGACGAAAGGCCGGAAACCGACACGGAACCAGAGTCGAGGATCAGATCCGTTGGCAACTGCTGTGAAACTGAAAGGGGCGGCGGATCCGGGATGTCGTCATGGTGCGCTGCGCTGAGACCAGCGCTCACCAGCAGGGCTAGGACGATTGCCGGAAACAGACTGACTTGGCGCATTTCGCCTCACGCGCTGCACTACGTCATCGAGATTACACTGCTGCAGCTGAAGTCGACAGTGCGCGCAAGCTGTTGCTCACGCGGATGGGGCCTCTCGAACGCCGCAGCAGCGCCGGGCCGACAACACGGGCGTGAATGCAATGGCGTCGCGTTCCGGTGGAAGAGAATGCTGGAATCGGGCCAGTTCGCCACCATCGCCGAACTGGCCGAGCGCGAGGGGATCGCGCGCTCCTACATGACGCGTGTGCTGCGCCTGACGCTGCTCGCGCCCGAAATCGTAACACTGTTGGTCACTCCGGGGACCGCTTCATGCGGCTGTGAGCAGCGTGGCTAGCCGGGACTGACGCGTCCGAGCCCGAGGCTGGCTGCGCAGCCATGCGTCGACACGCACCAGGTTCATCGCTGCCGCGGTGAGGACGTGCTGAAGATGGGTCTTGGCCTGTCCGAGATAACGGCAGCGGCGCAAGCCGAAGCGGCGGACGGCCTGCGACAGGGTGCCTTCGATCGGCTCTGTTGATGGCGTGGATGCCCCTCCCGACGGCATCGCAACAATCGCGCCGATTACTGGACCACGGCCGCAATCATGGACGTGAACAACTAGCTTGCCTGCCTTGCCCGCATCGAGCGGCGCAATGCGGCCTGACTCCCTTCCTTCAGCAACGGGGGACACATGGCCCCGCCCCGCGCGGGGTCACTTTTTCGATTAAGAAAAAGCCCCGCCGACCAGCGGGGCATCGCATGGGGGGCCGGCGTCAGCTCTGCGGTATCCGCAGTTTCTGCCCGGGGTAAATCTTGTCCGGGTCGCTCAGCATTGGCTTGTTTGCCTCGAAGATCTCCTGGTAGCGGTTGGCGTCACCCAGGTACTTCCTGGCGATCTTCGACAGGTTATCGCCGGCCTTGACCTCATGGAACACGGGTTCCATCGTCCTGGAGGCGGCGGCATCCTCGGGCAGGTCAGCTTCGACTCGTGCGATGCCTTTGACGTTGCCAACCGCGAGGATCAACTTTTCCATTGTGGCCCGATCCGCGCCCTTGCTGACAACCGTGACCGTGTCACCCTTCAAGTGAAGCCGGACATCGCCCGAGTCCAGCCCCAGTCCTGCCACCTCGGCATTCAGCGCGTCGAGCTTGCGTCTGGTGTCGGCGTCATCGCGGGAAGGAACCGGTTCGGGCGCGGCTTTCGGCGCGGCGTGCGAGGATGCTTGCGGAGCGGCCTGAGGCGTCGCCTGCTTCGGTGCCGTCTGCGGCTCGGCAGCCTGCGCCTCGCCAAAGACCGACTTGCCGGCGTCTTTCACAAAATCCCACAAACTCATCGGTTGTTCCTCTCCCATTTTCCTGCATGGACAAGCCCCCGAGCAGTTTTGGGTTCCAGCGAGGAGTCCGTCCGACACGACCGCGCACCCTGTGTCGCAAGGACCTTGACCCGCAAAGTCACAGCCCCGCAGCTTCATCTCCCCGGGCAGATGCCCGGGAAGATGACCTCTGCAACCCTCACGCGCCGGGCAGGTCCGATGCGCCGTCAAGGAAGAAGCGCACCATGGCCGCCGAGGCGTCGGGCCCGCGCGGATCGGTGTAGGAGCCACTGGGGTGCCCGCCCGACCAGGCGTGCTGCGCGCCATCGATCATCCAGCTCTCGACCCCGTGCGTGCCGTCCTTTCGTTTCGTGACCAGGCGCGTGTACCCGCGGGTTTCTCCCGCGGCGCCGGGCTCGGACCGGGAGGTCTTCCCCCCGCTTCCGCCCTTGCCGGCAATGATCCGTTCGGCATTGGACGGGTGGACCGTGGTGTCGGCGCTGCCGTGGAACACGATCAGCCGCGGCTCCGCCTCCGGCCCACCATGGAGTTTCCTGGAGGCTGCTGGCGCCATCCCCGCCTGCCCGCGCATCACCGCAAAGGCCGAAAGGGCGTCATTGGCCGAGCCGTAGGCAAGGCCCGAGTGGACGCCGATCGCCCCATAGAGCTCCGGATAGGTTTCCCCCATGATCGCCGCCATCGCGCCGCCGGCCGAAAGACCTGCCACGAAGACCCGGTCGGCCGGGATGGCGTACTGGTCGCGCAGGCTCTCGGTCAGGCCGGCGATGATCGCAGGCTCGCCGGTGCCGCGCATCTGGTCGCCCGGCCGGAACCAGTTCCAGCAGGACATGGAGTTGTCGCCGCCGGTCTGCGCCGGATAAACGACAAGCAACCGGTGTTCTTCGGCCAGCGTGTTCATCCCGGTCCCCGCCGCGAAGTCTTCGGGGCTTTGCGTGCAGCCGTGCAGCATCACGATCAGGCCCTGCAGGCCTTCGTCGGCAGTGGACGGAACGTACAGCCGGTAGCGGCGCATGCCTGCCGAGCAGGAATAGCTTTGATCCAAGAACTTGGCGCCTTCCGGCAACGGCAGGTCCGGGGCTTGCAGAGGACGGCCGAGGCCCGGCAGTCCGTCGAGCTTCAGTCCCTTTCCGCCTTCCTGCAAACTGCGGATGACCTCGCCCAATGGCTTGCGCAGCCGATCGGTCCGCGCCGGGAAGATTTCCGAATAGTTCTGGGGCGACAGCAGAATTTCAGGTGCCTGCCCTGCTGCTGCCGGGTCGCCGGCAGCAGCAGGGCCAACCGGGCCCGTCAGACCCGCCAGGGACAGCGCGTTCTGGACAATGGCGGTCACGCCGGCCGGATCACCGGACCGCACGGCGCCGGTCGCGCGGAGGATCTCCGCGACGTAGTCATTGGTGTTCATGGTCTTTGCCTTTCGTGCCGCTCGCAGCGGCTATTTCATTCTCGCGGCCAAGGCGGCCTTGATCTCTCGGCTTGCCTGCAGCGTACCCAGCACCGTCAGCGAGCCGATCGTCTGCAGCGCAAGTTCCGGTGTGACATCGGAGGCGATGCGGATGAGGCCCACGACCTTGACATGAAGTGTTTCGCTTGCAGCCAGAGCGGCCTCCAGTTCGGCCGTCCCCAGTTCCAGCAGGCCGACCTCGAGCCTGTGGCGCTCGATCGAGCGCGACACCTCTTCGGACTGGCTGCGCAACTGGTTGCGGATCGCTGTCCGGATGAAGTCGGTCCGGTTCGAGAAGAAGCCTTCCTGAACCAGCAGATCGATCCGGCCAAGGTCGACATGGCCGAGATTGATGGTGATCTTCTCGGTCTCGGGAAGCCGGTCCCGCAACTGCACCACTTTGTCTGACATTCAGCCAATCTCCATCCATATGGATGGTATATGGATGTATGATCAGGCTTTGCAAGGGCGGAGAATGTGCTGCCTGACCTCAGGCCGATCAATGCATCAGGGTGTGGCCGGGGTCCCTCTGCTCAGGCGAGCGACGAGTAAGCGGCAGAAGCTACCGCATCCGCGGCCTATGGAACTTATCTGCGGCCGGCGCATTGTTGCAGTGCAGCATTCATGCTGCAGGCGCAGCATGGGATCGTCAGAAAGCCAAAGGGACACTCGGGCCACCTGCCCGCCGAAAGCGGCTCCCCTCCGGCTCAACCTCTTCACGTCGCGTGAGGCCTTTCGGGCAAGGCTCCCGAGCCCTGTCAAGGTCACATACGCCCCCCAGCAAGGACCAGAAAAATGACCCCCATCCAGCAACTGATGCAGACCGGCCAGCTCAAGGCCAACGAGATCTTTGCGAAGCTCGCCGAAACTCCTCTGGCGGCCAAGACACGCGATCGGCTGGTCTCCGACCTGAAGGTCGAGTTCGACCGTCAGGCCGAGTTCGAGGAACAGCGTCTCCTTCCGGTGCTGAGAGAGAACAGGGAGACGAAGGACCTCGTAGCCGCGGCGCTGAACGACAGCCAGCAGATGCGCAAGCTCCTCGGCGAGATCGAGCGCAGCCCGAGGGACGGCGAGGCGTTCGGCACCAAGGTCGCCGAGTTCCGGGACCTGTTCCAGCGGCGCTTTCGTGACGACAGGAACCAGATCCTGCCGGCCGTCGTGAAGGCGCTGAGCGATGCGGAGGCCGGCACCGCCGCCAGCAAGACCGAAGGCGGGACAACCGGGATCGCGCCGGCGCGCCGCGCGGGCGGGCGAGAAAACCCGATGGTAGACGCCGCGCGCCAGAGCGGGGAGATCATGAAGGCCGGCATGGATCTGGTGCAACAAGGCGCCCAGGTGGCACGCAGGGCCATGGGAGCCGGCACCGATGCGGCTGGCGGAAGGGACCGGGGGCTTCAGCCCACGGCTGTTCTCGGAGAACTGCAGGAAACGGCCCGCGAGGCGGGCTCTGTCGGCAATTCGATGATGGCGCTGCTCAACGAGCAGGCGCTGCAGGCGCTGCAGGTCCAGACCTCGATGGCGGCCGGGCGCATCCGGACGCTGGCAGAAATGGCCCAGATGCAAAGCTCCTTCATGGCTGGCAGCTTCCAGCGGATGGGGCAGATCAACGACCGCTACCTTGCTTTCCTGCGCGGCTGGAGGACCGTCCCGGCCTTCCCGTCCGCCCGTCGCTGAACGTCGGAACAGCCCTCGGCCGTCCGGGATCGGAGAATCCATGTCGAAGCAATCCAGACCCGCGCGGGATGCCGTTTCCGCGCGCCCTGCCCAGATCATCCCGATCGTCGAAGAGCAGGTCCTTGTCCTCAAGCGCAAGACGCTGACCGAAGGCGTTCGTGTCCGCACGGTGGTGCGCGAGGACGAGGCGCTGATCGACGAGCCCGTCGTCCGCGAGACCGTCGAGGTCGAGCGGGTGCCGCTCGGCCGATGGGTGGATGGCCCGGTTCCGGTGCGGCAGGAGGGCGACATCACGATCGTCACGCTCGTCGAAGAGGTCGTGGTGGTCGAGAAGCGCCTGCGCGCGACCGAGGAGATCCGCATCACCCGGCGCCGGGATGCCGGACAGCATTCCGAGACCGTCACGCTGCGCCATGAGGAAGCCGTCATCGAACGCCTGAACGCCAACGGCGACAGCCACGACCCGGACTGAACGGGCGCTTGCCTGTCCTGTCCGACACGACCCCGAACACCTGCCAATTGGAGAGATACCCATGACAACCGTCATCAACGCCTATGCCGACCAGAAGATCGCCGACATGGCGGTCGCCGCCCTCCGCAAGGAAGGGCTCAGCGACCAGCAGGCCCGCATCCTCGGCGGCGACACCAAGGCGCTTCTGCGCGAGCTTTCCGAGTACGGCTTCGCGGATGCCGACGCCCAAGCCTATGCCACGGCGGTCGAGCAGGGCCAGACGCTGGTCATCGCCAGCATCTCCGAAGAGCGGGCCGACTGGGCACTGTCCATCATGGACCGCATCCTGTCGGACCATGGCAGCCTCAAGGAAAGCAGCGCCGGCTCGGTGCCGATCGTCGAGGAAGAGCTGTCGGTCAGCAAGGCCCGGAGCGCCAACGGCGGTGTCCGCGTGACCTCGCGCGTCGTCGAGACGCCGGTCGAGGAAACCGTCACCCTGACAACCGAGACCGTGGGGGTGAAGCGTCACGCCGCCAATCGCGTGCTGGAGGACGACGAGGCCGCTGCCGTCTTCGAGGAAAAGACCGTCGAGATGATGGGCACCCAGGAAGAGGTCGAGGCGCGCAAGGAAGCCCGGGTCGTGGGCGAGGTCGAGTTGACCAAAGAGGTCGAAGCGCATCAGAAGACCATCAAGGACACGGTCCGCAAGACCGAGGTCGAGGTCGAGGAAGTCGGCGTCCGCGCCACGAAGAAGTAAGACCTGCGTCCCGGCCCGTTTCGGGTGGGTCCCTGATCCTGCAAGGGATCGGGGACCTGAGGCCGAGGTGGGCTTCGGGGGACGCGCAGGCTACGATCCGCAAGACACAGGCCCCGAGGAGACCGCGCGGCCTTCTCGGAAACCTCGTGCGCCGAGATCGCAGCCGTCCCGGCGCGGATCACATGCAGGCGCCGATAACCGAACCGCGGGTGCTTTTCGGCGGTCTGGCGCAACTTCTCGCGCAGCCTGGTGTCGTCCGGGCACCGATACCGAGACCGCGCATTCTACACCGCAAGATCGTTGATCCGAGGGGCTGGTCCTTGCTAGTCTTTCATGTAGATCCTGCCACGCTGGTGGAACTGCCATGACCGGACGGATCTTCATCGAGGCGAATGATGTCGAGCTCTTCGGCCTGCCCTCGGGCGCGCCGCATCTCTACCTCGTCTTCCGCGACAGCAATGGCGAGGAATATGTGATCCGCTCTGGGCCGGAACGTCCGTATCTGCCCTGGTTCGGCGGCATGAAGGTCGAGACCAGCATACCTATCGACGACTCGGCCGATGACCGTAACGGCGACACGCCGGCCGAGCGCTTCAGCACACCGCTCGACTTCCCCGGGCTGACCGACGACTAGGCGTGGGCCATCATGGTCAAGTATGCGCGCATGATCGACAGGGCTGACAATGGCTACGAGGTCTTCGGCGAGAACTCGAATGCCTTCATCGGCGCAATGCTGGCTGCGGCCGGTGGCGATCCCCCGCGATGCTGCCCACAGGCATAAGCCGCAGCGAGGCGCTGGGGGTCGCGAACTATCGCGACATCATGGACGACGTGCCTCCGCCTGCTGACGGCATCGTGCGCGGCACGCCGGGAGCCGACCGGATCAATGGCGGCGCAGATGACGACTGGCTTTTCGGCGAGAAGGGCGACGATGCGCTGCATGGAGAAGCGGGAGCCGACAGGCTTTACGGGATGATCGGCAACGACATCCTGCGGGGCGGGGGTGGAGCCGACCTTCTCGACGGTGGGCCGGGCATAAACACGCTTCTCGGCGGGGCGGACGGCGATGTGTTCCAGTTCATCCAAGCATCTACTGGCCGCATCAGTGACTTCGAGGATGGGGTGGACCGGCTTCGCATCCAGACCAGGGCCGCCGTCGCCTATGAGGATCTTGTCATCACCAGCTTCGGAACCTCGGGCCAGCATACCCGCATTACCTGCGAAAACATCGTGATCGAGTTGCTGAACGTCGAGCGCGCCCTGATCGATGCGCGCGACATGGACCTGCTGTTGGTCTGAAGCTTGAGACCCGTCGGGTTCTTGATCAGGCGCTTTCGTTGAAGGGGAGATCAGGCGCCCTGCGGACCTCCTGCGCCTGCAGCCGCACGTTGCAGGAGACCAGAACGTGGAGGCGCCAGATCGCCGTCGTCAGCCGAAGCCGGTTCGACAGGGCGGACGTGTGCCGCTGCAGCGTTATACCAGCCCCCAGATATCTGCCTGCTGGTACCACGCCTCACCGGACAGCGCCGCCAGTCCGGCGCGTCCCTCGATGACCCGGATCTCCTCGATATCCATGACCCTGAGGCCGAGAGCGGCCAGTGCCTCCCGCGGGTCGCATCCTGTCAGGTCGTCGCCAAGCTCCCGTGCGGTGTCGCTGGCAAGAACGAGCCAGAGCGTGTCAATGCCGCTGCCACCCATGAAGAGGTCGGCGTCGCTCCCCGTTGTCCCGCCGATCAGCTCGGCCTCAGTAAACAGGAACTGGTCCGCGCCGCTGCCGCCCCAGCAGCTGTCGCTGCCCAGGCCGTCGATCAGCACGTCCTGCCCCTGGCCGCCGAAGATCCGGTCCGATCCTGCGCCCCCGGCCAAGACGTCGCGGCCGTGCTGACCGATCAGCAGGTCCTTGCCCGAGCCTCCGGACACAAGGTCATTTCCATGCCCCGACAGGATACTGTCGCGGCCGCTGCCACCAAAGGCGATATCGTTCCCACGCCCGAGACTGATGACGTCGTTCCCCTGCAGCCCCAGCACCAGATCGTCGCCTCTCCCGGTCGCCACGAAGTCCGAACCATCCGTCAGTTGGGTCGGGTCATGCGCGAGCACGAAGACGGTGTAGGCGCCCATGATCCCGTGGGTGGCCGTGGTGGGATGCACCGGGTTCCAGAAGGCCACCTGATCGTCATCATACCGGGCCAGCGCATCGGCAGGCGCGGTCCTGAGCGTGAGCCCCCACGGCGCGATCAGGCCGAAGCCGGAGGGGTCTTCCAGCAGGGCCCGCGTGATCGGCTGGATGTCGAGCAGCCGCACGTCCAGCCCCTGCGCCTGAAGCGTCTCAACCCCCTGCCTCAAGGCGGCAGTATGCGCGGCCGAGAGGGCGTTCGATTGCGCCACCTGCGCGGGACCAAGCGCGCCGATGCCGGGAAAGAACAGCGGCACGGGCAGGGTGGAAATGACGACATCCCGCATGCCGAGGCCGAGCAGGTCAGTCGCAGCCGAGAGCGTGGCCTGGACCGCCGCGGCCACGACGACCGGCCCGTCGGAGGGGTTCGTGATGCCGAGGAAGTCGTTGCTGCCGGCCATGATGAACCCTGTCGTGTCCTCCAACCCGGTGCCTGCCATGTCGGCGGCGAAGCGGTCCACCTGCGCGCCGAGATTGGTGTCCAGATCCAGCCGGGGATCGGTCTGAGGCACAAGCAGTGCGTCCGTGAAGCGCAGCTCGGTGAAAAGGTCCCCCAGGCGCTGGGTGCCTGCCGCTTCGGCGCCGGCCAAGGCATGGTTCCGGCCCTGGGGCACCCCGAGCAGATCGTCGACATACTCGGCCCAGGTGGGCCCGTTGCTGAGCCGGCCATCCGTCCCGACATAGGAGAGGAGGGCGGATTGAGCGACAAGACCCTGGGCCAGTTCGAACAGATTGCCGTTGTCGGTGAGGCTGTCGCCGAAGAAATGGACCGGCCCGGTCACGCGTGAAGAGGCTGAAGCACTCATTGCGGCTGTTCCCTGATATGAGGTTGTTTTCGGGAAACGCAGGATCCTGCCAAAGCTGACAGGATGAGGGTGGCGCCGTGGGGGGAAGAGAACGCATGAACGGCGCTCCACCTGCCTTACTCCGGCAGGCCGATTGTGGGGATCAAGCGACGAGCGTCAATACCCGCCGCTCCGCAGCCGCGCGGACTCCTCCAAGAGGCCCCACAGAGTCACGGAATGCTCGCTGAACAGCGCCGCTGACTCGTCCGGATTGGCACTGTTGCAAAGAGTGGGCTGAGGCTGTTGATTTTCACCCAGAACTGAGCCGGGTTTTCCATCGAGAAGTGAGCCACCTCTGACTATGGATTTCGGGTTATGCTGGGGTCAAGGCCTGGCTGGTCTCCTTCTTCCTTGCTGCCGCAGCCGAACTGGCCTTGAAGCGGAAGCTGTCGTTTCCGGTCTCCAGGATGTGGCAACTGGACAGACCCGCAGCCACTCCCCGCCAGAACCGGCATAGCTTCTCACGCTGCCAAACCGGCGGTCGCCCTGGCGAACATAATTTGCGCCGTGTTGAGCGCTCCGACTTCCGTCGTCCCGTCGTCATCTGCACCTCCAGCAATGGGCTGCTGCTACGACCGGTTGAATCCGCCCCATACACCAGCGAGCAGTTCCAGCGCCTGCTCCACGACCACGGCATCATCTGCTCGATGAGCAGGGCCGGCAACGTTTGGGACAACTCGGCCATGGAGAGCTTCTTCTTTTCGCTGAAGACCGAGCGCACCGCCAGCAAGGTCTACCGCACGCGTGACGCCGCCCGGGCCGATGTGTTCGACTACGTCGAGCGCTTCTACAATCCGCAGCGACGCCATTCGAAGCTGGGATATCTAAGCCCAGTGGCGTTCGAGGCCCGTGCTATGCAAACTTAACCTGGTGTCCACGAAACCGGCAGCAGGCCAATGTCACTCTCCCCCGGTTGAAGCATGATCCTCGGGGGATAGACATGGGATGGCTGGTGATGAGCGAGCGCGAGTTGAACCGGATCGAGGTGCTGTCGGAGGTTGAGACTGGCCGGTTGCGAGCCGAAGACGCCGCCGGCCTGCTCGGCCTGACCCGGCGGCAGGTATTTCGGCTGCTGGCGCGGTTTCGGGCGGATGGCCCGGCCGGGCTGGCCCACCGTGCGCGCGGACGTGCGCCGAACAACGCCCTGTCTGCCCTTCATCGGGAGCAGGTGCTGGCACTCGTTCGGACGCAGTATGCCGATTTCGGTCCGACGCTTGCGGCCGAGAAGCTGGCCGAGCTGCATGACATCCATATCTCGCACGAGACCTTGCGCAAATGGATGATTGCCGACGGATTGTGGCTGTCGCGCAAGCACCGGCGGGTGCTGCACCAGCCGCGGCTGCGGCGCGAGGCCCTGAGCGAGCTGGTCCAGATCGACGGTTCCGAGCACCGCTGGTTCGAGTATCGTGGTCCCGCCTGCACGCTGCTGGGCTTCATCGACGATGCGACCGGCCGGCTCATGCATCTCCGGTTTGTCGCCTCCGAGAGCACTTTCAGCTATTTCAATGCGCTGGAGGGTTACCTTCGGGACCACGGCCGGCCCGTGGCCTTCTATTCGGACAAGCACAGCGTCTTCCGGGTGAACCGCACCGAGGCGCGCAGCGGCCATGGCATGACGCAATTCGGCCGGGCACTGAACGAGCTGAACATCGAAATCCTCTGCGCCAACTCCTCGCAGGCCAAAGGCCGGGTCGAGCGCGCCAATCGCACGCTTCAGGACCGGGTGGTCAAGGAGTTGCGCCTGGCGGGGATCGCGGACATTGAGGCCGGGAATGCGTTCCTGCCGGGCTTCATCGCGGCCTTCAACGCCCGCTTCGCCTGCCTCCCGCGCCGGTCGGACGATCTGCATCGCCCCCTGAACGTCGAGCCGGAGCGGCTCCGCGACATCTTCTGCCTGCGCGACGAACGCCATGTCGGCCAGCAGCTGGCGCTGTCCTACGACAGGAAGCGCATCATTCTCAAACAGAACGACCTGACGCTCGGCCTGGTCGGCACATACGTGGACACCTACGCGTTCCCGGACGGCCGGCTGGAGATCAGGGTCAGGGGCGTGTCCCTGCCTTACCGGATGTTCGACAAGGAGCAGCGCGTCACCCACGCCGCGATCACCGAGAACAAGCGCCTGAACGAGGTGCTGGCCTTCATCCAGACCCAGCAGGACCAGGACCCGCCCAGGGCGCGGCGTGCCGGCAAGCAGCGCACCCGCTATGAGCCCAAGGGCACCGTCGGACCTGGTCGCACACCTCTGCTGGTCAAGGCACGTCGAGCGCAGGTCGAAGCCAGAACGAACTGAACACCAGACGGAGCACTGGATCCGACGGCCGCTCAAGGCAGCCGGTCAGGGCTGCGATGGCGGAGGTCTCCGCCCTGCCTGGCTGCCGGCATCGTGGTGCCCGGTGACATTCCTGCTTTGCCAGCAAGGGTGACATTTCTGGATGGTTGCAACATGGGATAGCGCGTCCAAAGTGGCGGAAGCGGCCGAGGTCACAAACCCAAATGGCCGCTTCCAACTTCAGAAAGATACTCAGCCCGGCGGCCGCAGCCCCAGCACCCGGCCCAGGCGGGAATAGGCCAGCTCGCCGACCAGCCCGCGCCGGAACAGCATCACGCAGATCATGAAGACAAGCCCGGTGATGATGGTGACCGGGAAGGCCGATGTCGCCAGCCGGTTCTGTAGCGCGATCACGATGCCCGCGCCCACGACCGGGCCCAGCAGCGTGCCGATGCCGCCGATCAGCGTCATCAGCACCACCTGCCCTGACATGTGCCAGTCCACGTCGGTCAGGGTGGCGAACTGCATCACCAGAGCCTTCAGCCCGCCGGCCAGTCCCGACAGCGCCGCCGACATCACGAAGGCGCCCAGCTTGTACTGCGCCGTCGCATAGCCCAGCGAAATGGCCCGGTTCTCGTTTTCCCGGATGGCCTTGAGGATCATCCCGAAGGGCGAGTTCACGAAGCGCCAGATCACCAGCAGCCCCAGCACGAAGATGGCCAGCACGAAGTAATACATGGTCATCGTGTCGCTCAGGTCGATGAACCCGAACAGAT
>NZ_JACJFU010000048.1:0-12905 GCF_014164635.1 Paracoccus sp. MC1854
GCAATGGCTCTGGACTTACAACAACGACCGCCCGAACATGGGCATCGGCGGCATCACACCCGCCCAGAAACTGAAAATGGCCGCATGAGTTCTACGAATGGACCCCGTTAGAAATGGGAGGATTACCTTGCGATAGTTGCGCTCTCAGTAGTTTGTAATAAAATGGCTTTGTGACCTGAGGTATTTCATAGGAATCTATGAAGTTTAGTATTGTGTATAGACTTCTGAAATACCTACCTAGATCGCTTCCATATTCAGAAAATATGTTAAGGTAGGCTCTTCCAAAAGCATCGAGGGCTCTGCTTTCAATATCTTCTTCCCAATCCTCAGCCCGTTCATGTCCTTCCCGATCCTTTGAATCAGCCCAGTTTCCTTGGGCGTAGAACTGTTTTTCGAGACGGGATAAGATTATCTCTATTGCCCTTCGTCCTCTTACAGCCGACGAGGGTGTTCGTGTAACCGTGACGCGTTCGCTGGCTTGAATAGACAAACCTTTTCCTGAGCTTGTCTCTACTTCAATATTTTCAATGATGCCTTGGAAGGCGGTAAACAACTGGTAGAAGGTTGTTTCAAACCTCTGGATTTTTAAGTTTTCCTGCTGCTCACTCAAGATAGTTCGTGTCTTTTCCCTATCGTCGCGAGCAATACTGAGCTCGGTTCGTTGCATGCTGACGCTCCAAGCAACGCCAATGACTGCAAAAGCCGAAAAGAGTGAGTTGGCGGCGCCGAACATGTCTCCAAATGTTCCGCGATAGTCAGCGGTCCACCCTAAGCTCAATGGTGCTGCAAGATTTATTAGCCAAATCTCC
The DNA here is from genome assembly GCF_014164635.1 of Paracoccus sp. MC1854. NCBI lineage: Bacteria > Pseudomonadati > Pseudomonadota > Alphaproteobacteria > Rhodobacterales > Paracoccaceae > Paracoccus > Paracoccus sp. MC1854. The sequence goes on from NZ_JACJFU010000048.1 coordinate 810, forward strand.
AGCGTATATATTCCGGCCCATACAAACCAAGGCAAGCTTTTGACATTCTCGTAATATCTTTTTATACTCATCTACATGCTCATTATGGGTGTGGCTCACCTATCATCTTAAAAGGGCCGCAGAAAAATGTTCTAGGTGAGTATCCCTCGCTACCGCAAGACAGGATTTGGAGCAGACGTGGTAAAGAACATAGATCATGCGGATGAAGTGCCAAAGCTGGTGCAGGACTCAAGATATTTGTTGGCGTCGTGAAACCATCGAGAGCCAGCAAACCCAATTTGGAAAGGTGATATAGCATGGGATTTGATTGCGTTTCGTGCGGGAGAGACAGCTACCTCGGTGGGGGGTGTCCCTGCTGCGGAGGGGCGACTGCGCCAAGCGAAGATCGATCGAAGAAGGGTGAACAGTCAGGCGGGAGCGGCTTGGTTCCTTTGTTCATCCTGACCACTGGCCTTGGTCTTCTGATGCAGGTTTCAGCCCTTTTCCTCGACTAAACAGGGCGTCCCCCTTCGGGTCGCGTCCCCGGTTCCGGCCGGCAAGCCGGCCTCCACCCGAGCTGGTCAGGGCGATGCTCCCGGCTGCGGCGGGCGGATGCCCGTCTCGTCCCGAGCCAGTCCCTCGCCCGCCGGTCCTGGTCGCCCTGCCCTGCCCATCTCGTCCCGTCGGGCGGGACCGCTGACGCGGGCCGTGAGCCCGGTTGTCCAGCCTCGTGCCAGAACGACCTTGGGAGTGGAGGCGGGAGGCCGAAGCAGGCTGTAAGCGAGACCACAGGGATCGAGCGTCAGCCTGTAGTCAACCGGGCGGGCAGTTGCAGGCTGCCGGTGATGCACAGAGATAGCTGCCTTCCCGTCTGACTGCTGCGGCAGGAAGAAGACACGGGAGAGGCCCGCGCGAGGCGCGGGCCAGGATGATCCATTTGTCGGACCAGAGGATCGACGGGCTGTCGCCCGCTCACCCCCGTCCGCAGCCTTTTTGTGTTCCTGTCCGCCACGCATCCCCGCCCGAGCCGGTCAAGGGGCAAGCGCCGCCCTTTGGGCGTCGTCGTCCAGGCGGGCCGTGTCCTCGCCCGTGCCGGGCTGCGGGCCGCACCACCCCGCCTTCCCGACCCCGTGACAGTCTCGGCCGGGGCCACGGGCAGGGCTGCGCCCTCCCCGCTCTGCTTTCCGAAAGGCATGGGCCTTTCGAGATAGCAGATCAGGAAGGCTCGCCCATCGGCGGAACGGGCAGAAGACCCGGCCGCCCCGTCGCTAAAGGAGAGCCACACATGGCACATCTCAATGCCGCCCCGGCAGACACGAACACCGGCGTTTATCGCTGCGGTTCCTGCCGCGATCACTACGAGTCCGAGGATGCAGGCCCCGGCCTCTGCCCGATCTGCAACCCCGCCGAGCAGGCCCGCGACCAGATGCTGCGGCTGCTGATCGCGGAACAGAACGATGCCTTCCGTCGCGCTTTGGGTTTCGCGGCCCTCTGGCGCGACCAGCATCTGAAAGGCCGCACCGTCGCCACACCGGGCTTTCTCGCCATTCCCGAGCGGACCCAAGCCGCGCTGATGAACGCGGTCATCACCTTCACGGACTGGACCGAGGACAACGACCCTTACGAGGATCATTCCTTTGGCCGCGTCGAGGCGCATGGCACCGCGATCTTCTGGAAGATCGACCTTTACGACACCGCCTATCGTTACGGCGCGGAAACCCCTTCCGACCCTGAGCAGACGCGCCGTGTTCTGACGCTCTACCTGCCGTCCGAACACTGACCCCGCCATCGGCCTGCTGTGGCTCCGTCGGCAGGCCGACCCTTCCCGCACCGTCAGCCTGAAAGGGGGTGAACTTATGAGCAGAGAAACCTTGCAGCGCCGTCTCGCAGAAGCGTGGGCGCTTGTCAGGAAGGGCGACAACTTCGATATCGGCCGCCGCTTCCTGATCCAGCACGGCGCACTTTGAAAGCCCGCCCTGCCCCCACGGCCATGAGGGCAGGGCATCCATAACAAGAAACCATCCGTCGCAAAAGGACCATTCCCATGAAACGCGAAACCATCGCTCCCGCCTCCATCCAGTATTTTCCGCTGGCCCAGCTCTACCTGTCCGACCTGAACCCGCGTCAGGACGCCGACCCGGAAGGGATCGACCTGCTGGCCGACAGCCTTGCCATGATCGGCCTGATCCAGAACCTGTCGGGCATCCTCGATGGGGAGGGCCGCGTGGGCATTGTCGCCGGAGGCCGCAGGCTGCGCGCCATCGCCCGCGCCGTCGAGCGTGACGCCACCGTGACCGAACGGCACCCGGAACTGGCCTCCATCCCGGTTCGCATCGCGCCCGACGAGGTCACTGCCCGCGCATGGGCCAGTGCCGAGAACGCGGCGCGGGAGGACCTGGCCCCCGCTGACGAAATCCGCGCCTATGGCCGGATGAAGGAGGCAGGCGCGGACGTGTCGGCCATTGCCCGCAGCTTCGGAAAGACCGAGGCCCATGTTTATCGCCGCCTTGCCTTGGCCGCCCTGCCCGCCCCGGTTCTGGACGCGCTGAAAGAGGGCCAGATCAGCCTTGGCATGGCGAAAGCCTTTACCGTGTCGCAGGACGAGGCATTGACCCTGACCGTTCTGGCCGAGGTGAAGGGCCGCGACGTGTCGGAACACCGCATCAAGCAGGCGTTGCAGCCCGCAGCCGTCAGCGCCACCGACCGCCGCGCCCGCTTTGTCGGACTGGACGCCTACGAGGCCGCAGGCGGCAGCGTGAGCCGCGACCTGTTCAGCGATACCGTGGCGCTGCACGATGCCGACCTGTTGCAGGACCTGTTCACCGAGCGCCTGAACGCCGAGGCCGAGAAGCTGGCCGCAGGCTGGAAGTGGGCCGAGGTCATGGCCGACGAATATGTCTCCTATTCCGTCACCGAGAAGCTGGCCCGCCTTTATCCGGTCGAGGGGGTTCTGACGGAAGAACAGGCCGAGCGGTATGACGAACTGGCCGAACTGGCGAGTGCCGATGCTCTGGACGAGGCCGGGCAGGCCGAACTTGATGCTCTGGACGCAATCATCAAGGGCGACTTCACCGACGCGCAACGCGCCGTGGCGGGCTACCATGTCTATGTCAGCCACAGCGGGACCGTGCAAATGAGCGGGCCGTGGGTGCGGGCCGAGGACCGGGCGGAGGCCATTGAGGCCGGGGTTCTGACCGGCCATGCCGCCCATGCGAGCGGCGGCGATGCCGCGCCCGCGCCAAAGTCGCCCTATTCCGGCGCACTGGTCGAAGACATGAAGGCGATCCGGCTGGCCGCGATCCAGACCGCCCTTCTGGACAAGCCGGAAATGGTGTTCGACCTGCTGGCTTTCGGTTTGTCGCTGGCCTCTGGTGTCAGCACGAGCGTCTTTGATCTGTCGCCGGGACGCCCCATGAACTGCCCGAGCAAGACGGAGGGGCTGGAATGGTCCGACCGGCTGGCCCATCCCCCGGCAGGACATGAGGCATGGAGCCGCCCGGAGTTGAGGGTCGAGGATCTGGCCCAAGCCTTCCGCGACTTCACGGCGGCAGGCAAGAAGGCCCGCAATGCCGCACTGGTGGAAGGCATGGCGCGGACCCTGCCCTATGGCGCAGGCAATGCCGATTTCTTTGCGCTGATCGAGGCCGACAGCGGGGCCAGCATCCGCAAGGTCTGGACGCCGTCCGCCGAGAACTTTTTCAACCGTGTCAGCGCCGACTATCTGGACAGCCTGCATCTGGAACTGACCGGCTGCGATCCCGAGGGCAACGGCTTCAAGGCCCACAAGGCGCAGAAGAAAGCGGAAAAGGCCCGCTGCATGGAGCGGCTGTTCAGCGATGCCGAGTATCAGAAGGCATGGCGCATCACAGCGGAGGCAAAGGCCCGGATCGACGCATGGGTGCCGGATTGCTTCTGATCTGATGAAATCCGGGGGCGGCAGACGACCAAGACCACGCCCCCGGATCACACAACAAGCAGGGGAAACGGTGACATGCCACACCTGCTTATGGAGGAGTGAGGTCTGAGCCCCGAACAGATCGACGCCTTGCGGGCCTATCGCGACCGGCATGGCAGACGCTGGAAAAGCCGCCTGCTGGCCGAGTGGCTCTCCTCGACAGGCGACGAAGGGCCGGAGCTTCGCCAGGTCCGCAACGCCTTTGGTCCGTCCTGGCTGGTGACCTGGCGCCTGCCCGACTGACATTCCCATTCCTTCAGCGACGAAGGTTCACTTGGCCCCGCCCCGTGCGGGGCTTCTTTTTTGCCGCTGCTGGCTCAGGTTCCCCCTGCCCTGTCACCGGCAAGCCGGCGGCAGGACAGGGGCGGCGCTCAGGCCGCGCCGGGCCGCCGCTGCGCGGCCACGCCCTGCCCCCCTGCCTTATGCCAGATCGGTCTGGGAGAAATCATCGCCCTTGTAGAGCAAGGGCACATGGAAGCCTTTGGCGCAGGCATAGGACAAGGCATCGCCCATGTTGAGTTGCGCCGGATGCCCGACCACCTTCCCATAGACCGAGAGCGCCCGTATCGCCTCGGCACCCATGCTGCCCGTGATGTGCATTTCCTTGGCTTCAAGCGCCTTCAGCAGCTCATCGACAAGATCCGTCGCGGCGGCAAAGTCCTCGGCTGTCGCCGGGCCTTTGCCCCGCCGCTCGACCCGCTTGCGCACAAGGGCAAGGGTCGCCTCCAGCCGGACAATGGGCGAATAGCGCAGGGTGCCGCGCGCAGCCTCCATCGCCTTCAGGAACGCAGGGCCATCTTCTTCCTGCAACAGCACGGCGGCGACAACGCTGGCGTCGAGAAACATCAGTCCTCGCCCCACTGTTCGTCCATGAATGCCTTGTCTGCTGCAATGTCGCTGCCGCTGGACACAAATCCGGCCTCCGCTGCCCGGAGCTGTATCCGCGCAACCCGGTCCGTCAGGGACTCCTTGGCAGCGAGAGCGTTCAACTGGTCGGACAAGGCCCGGCGAACAGCCTCCGTCTTGTTCGTCATGCCGGTTGCCGCAAGATACTGATCGACAAGCGTATCCACCGCAGGGTCTTTGATGTAGAGTGGCATGGTATATCCTCACTTTTAAAGAAGTATATCCTTCAGGGATATATAGGCAACCTAGAACGGGATATACTCTCGGGCGTCCCCCTTCGGGTCGCGCCCCCGGTTCCGGCCGGCACGCCGGCCTCTACCCGAGCTGGTCAGGGCGATGCTTCCGGCTGCGGCGGGCGGATGCCTGTCTCGTCCCGAGCCAGTCCCTCGCCCGCCGGTCCTGGTCGCCCTGCCCTGCCCATCTCGTCCCTTCGGGCGGGACCGCTGACGCGGGCGGGCAGTTGCAGGCTGCCGTATGTGAGCTGAAAGGCAGGTTGAGTGAGGCGCGTGCCTTTGTCTCAGTCAGAAATCCTGATCCGCAGCATGCAGGACGAAACCCCCCGATCACGCCGCCTATGCCACGGCCCTCGCCACCATGTCCGGATGCTGAGCGATCACGCGCACATAGGCAATGGCGAAATCCGGCGCGGTCGCCCGTGCCTGCTCCCAGTCGCGCAACGTGCCGACGGGAACCCGGAAGCGGCTGGCGAACTCGGTCTGCGACAGACCAAGCCCGGTCCTGGTTCTGCGGATCAGCCGGGCACGCTGGCCCCGATCCAGCGCCTCGGTGGTCACGTCGAAATCTTCGGCGTCGGCCGGGTCAGCAGGCAGTGCGATATGCTCTTTCTTCACCCATGTTGCTCCTTCTCACCGAGATGAAGCGGGGCAGTTCGCCCCGCCAGACGAAGACGCCCGTGAACAGCTTCTCCCCGACGACACCAACCACCTTGAACCGCTCCTCGCCGTCGATCTCGCGGATAGAGGGAATGATCAGGTGGTTATCGTCTTCAAAGATCTGGTCTCCAAAGGCCAAGGGTAACTTGTGCTTCTCGCGGTTGGCCGCATCCTTGGCGGGGTCAAATCTGTCTTGCGTCATGGGCTATGAATATACGGAAATCCCGTATAAACTGCAACCCCCCCCTTTTCGCTCGTGAGTTGTCGAGGATGTCAGGTGTTGCGCCACATGATCGACGCTGTGGAATCATGTGGCCGGGTTATCCTACCGCGTCAGCACAACCAGCGCGTCCACCATCCGGATGAAATCGTCCGTGGCCAGGCCGCGCCAGCGTTCGCCCTCGTCATAGGCGTTCTCGATCCGCTGCCGCTCGGCTTTCTCCAGGAGCCGGACCGAGGCGTTCATGCTGGCGATCTCGCGCTCGCAATAGCTGATCGCCGCTGCCAGCAGTTCAGTGAGCGCCGCTCTGTCGTTGACCTCGGTGATTTGTGCCCGGCCTCAATCTGCCTGGTGACGGACCAGGGCCGGAAAGGGGCACGGCTGGCGCTGCGCCCCTCCTGTCTCACGCGGCGAGGTCCTCGAGCGTGCGGCCGGACTCCAGTGCATCATTGATCCACTGCGGACGACGGCCGCGACCGCTCCAGGTCTGCTCCAGATTGTCGGGATTGACGTATTTCGCAGCGCCAGCCGCTCCGCCGGCGTCGGATTTCCGCCCCCTGCCCGCTTTTCCGTTGCCAAGCAGATCCGCCAGCTTGAAGCCATGCTCCCGGGCCGCCTGCTCGACCGCGGAAATGGCCTCCTGCCGCTTTCGCGTCTCATAGCTCGAGATGGCGCGATCCACGGTCTTTCGCAGATCCTTGAGTTCTTCGACGTCGAGGCTTTCCAGCTTTTCGGACAATTCAGTCTTCTGATCTTCTGCGTCCATCCGTTCGATCTCCTTTTTCTTATTGGGAACAGCGACAGCTTCGTGGAGGCATCGCTCACCATATATTTTCCCCGGATTCAAGAAATCAATGTTCGCAGTTCAACTGAAAGCTGGTGTGGCGTCCGATATCGGGCCGGGCTTTCGTTCCGCCCGCATTGCGCCCTTCTGTCCGACTCTCGCTGTTGCTATGGACGCGCTGCCTGACCGGCGGCACATTGCTTACCGAGCGCCCGTGCTGGAGCCATCGGCCGGGATCGGCAACATCGTACGAGCGGCGCTTGGCCGTGGCGCTCAGGTCGATGCGGTCGGGATCCATCTCGTCCGCGGCGTCCGCATCTGCGGCTCCCACCGAGAGCACAGCCGGGAGGGCGGCGACGCCCGCACCCGGTCCACCCAGGCCTTCTTCGACCAAGCCTGCAACCTTATTCTCGATGAGCCACAGCGCGCCTGCACACGTTGCGTCGTCTCGGCCCTGTGAGGCGGTCCCGATGCCTTTGGACCCTTTTGCAGCGAGCTGTCTGCACCGAGTTGATCGTCAGCTGACGGCTTCCCCTTCCTCTATCCGGGCAACCGTGTCCCTGAAGCTGCGTGCCTTCAGTTCCCCGGCTCTGATCGAACCTTCCCGCGTCTCGACGTGATAAATGAAGCCGTCCGGTACGGCCGTGATGATGATGCGGTCCCCCGGACTGAGTGGCCGATCCTGCGTCATGGCAATCTCCACAATAATAACTCCTTTGAACTCACTGAGATCGCAACAGCTCGAAGCTGGCGGGGGTTCCCGCTCATAACACCTTGGTCTGAAACCTGATTTTCACGGCAGCCCAGGCAGGATCTCTCATGAGGCATCGGCACTGACGGGAGAACTGCCGGTAACCGATGGCCTGTCACCTCGCCGCAGGATGGGACGGGACAGCCCCGATCATGCCATCTTCTTTCTGCAAGGCATCACCTGCGGCCTGCCTGTGCCTCTGCCAGAAGATCGGCAACCCTTTGCAGTTCGGCAATCCGCGGTCCTGGGTGCGTGAGCGCCGCGCCCCTGTTCCACGCCGCCTCCAGCAGCACCCCCTTCGGGTGGCTGTCACAAGCCAGCGTCAGCGCCTCCATCACCGCCGGATCGCGGCGCGGATCATGCGCCTGCGCCCGGGCCGCCGCACAACGCAGGACATCGAGTGCCGCGGACAGCGCCTCGCGTGCCGCGATCTGTTCCGACCAGGCGCCTCCGAAGGCCACGTTGCCGAGTTGATGTTTTCGTTCCATTGGAACAAAAAAAGAACACAGCGGCGTGAGTTCCACAAGATCGGGAGCGGGGAATGGGGGTGTTTCGCGTCCTCTACATCGACATGAACAGCTTCTTCGCCTCGGTGGAGCAGCAGCTCGACCCCCGGCTGCGCGGACGCCCGGTCGCGATCACCGCCGTCGATGCCCACTCCGGCGCCTGCGTGGCCGCCTCCTACGAGGCCAAGGCTTATGGCGTCCGCACCGGCACCCGCGTCCAGGATGCCCGCCGCCTCTGCCCGCACATCATCTTCCTGTCGTCCCGGCACCGCCTTTATGTCCGCTTCAACCTGGCCGTGGCGGACGTGCTGGACCGCCATGCCGAACTGACCCACATCCGCAGCGTCGATGAGTTCCAGCTGGCCCTGTCCGGCCCCGCCCGCGAACTGGATGGCGCGGCCGAACTGGTCGCCCGCCTCAAGCGGGCGGTTGCTTCTGAAGTCGGCGCGTGCCTGCGCTTCTCGGCCGGGATCGGGCCCAACCACCTGCTTGCCAAGATCGCAGGCAAACACGAGAAGCCGAACGGCTTCCGCTGGCTGTCGCCCGACAACCTGCCCGGTGCCATCGCGCATCTCGCGCTCGATGATCTGCCGGGGATCTCCCGCGCCATGAAGGACCGCCTTTATCGTGCGGGCGTCTATGATGTGGAAACCCTGTGCCGCCTCGATCCACGCCATGCCCGTCTGATCTGGCGCTCCGTCGAGGGCGAGCGGTTCGTGCGGCTCCTGCAGGGCATGGACATTCCCCTGCTCCCGTCCCTGCGGGGCGGCTTCGGCAACTCCAAGGTGCTGGCGCCGGAGTTCCGCGCACCCCGGCAGGCTTACCGCGTCGGCCGCTGGCTGGTGGAGACCGCCACGGCGCGGCTGCGCCGCGAAGGCTTTGTCGCGACGCGGTTTAGCCTGTCGATCGGGTTTCCTGAAGGCGGTGGGTGGTCGCGCGCCATGAGCTGTGCGTCGTCTCAGGACACCGCCCTGTTCCTGCGCTTGCATCGGGCACTCTGGCGGGTGCTGTGGCGAGCCGGACCACCCGCCACCGTCGCAATCGTCAGCGTCCACCTGGGCAACGTGGGTCGGCTCGAAGAGCGCGCGGGCGATCTGTTCGCGCCGCTTGCACCCGCGGATCGCACGCGTGGCGAGCAGGTCGCTGTGGCCGTGGATCACATCAACCACCGTTTCGGGCCGGGTGCGATTACCTACGGAATCACCGCCCCCCATCCGGGCTTCTTCGAGCGCGGCTGATCTCGGCGTTATCCTGGGCGTCCCCTCTCGGGCCTGGATCTCCTTCCGGCCGGTGTGCGGCCTTCACCCGGGCCGGGCTTTGCCTGTCGCGACCCATGTGGGGTGCGATCCCTGACGCGGGCACGCGGGTAGTTATCCAAGGGCCGCCCTTCGCGGCCCGGCAGCGGCGAGCCGGACGCGTCCCCCAGGAACGAAGGGAGGCGAGCCGCTGTGGAGAACTGACCGCCCTGCCCCCTGAAGCGGCGGTCAAGGAAGAAGACAGAAAGATCGGCGATCCCCGCTCTCGCGGGGATCGCGTCGGCCGGAGGCATTCGGGCAAGCCGAACGCCCCGGCTCATGTGGGCCGCGCGCGAAAGGCGCGCGTCCGTCATGCAACACCTCGTCTGTGCTGCTCATCACGTAAACAGGCAGGGCGCGTCTCGGCCCATCCGGGGTGCAATCCTTTGCGCGGGATCTGGGACGCGGGCAGGATCGGCTTGCGCCATCCGTCCCCATTCGCCGGCAGCCGGGCGTCCTTCTCTCCAGGCATCCATCGCCCGCCGCCCCGACCCGGAACTCCAGCGGCTTGACCGTCGCCCTCGCCCCGTCCCGTTGCGGCAGGGCCCCTGCATCACCGGGAAGCAGGTCTCGCCGTCGCGATCTGCCAGGGTGTTCGTTGCCGAGCGGCGGCCTTGGGCGGACCCCCTTTTTCCTCTTGTGCAATCTGGGCCGGGACGGCCAGCGGACCGGCCCGCGGAGCGGACCTTCAACGACTGATTTCCCCTGGCCTGCGGCCATTCCTCGCGCGGCAAATCAGCCATTGACCACCGGCCTCATGGCCCCGGCCCTTTCCGATCCGCACGGAAAAAGGAGAACCGCCATGTCCACCTACTACCGCGTCACCGTTCCCGTCGAAGGCCGCGACGGCAAGACCCGCTTCCGCCCGGTCGGCGTGATGTTCCCGCAACGGGACGGCGCCAGGAGCGCCTTCACCCTCAAGCTGGAGTTCCCGGTCGGCGTCACCGAGTTCGTCCTCTTCGAGCCGAAGGACGCCCCCGACGACCAGGAATGACGACAAGGGGCGGCGCAAGCCGCCCCTGCCCCGTCTTGCGACGGGCGCCACAGATCAGACTGGAGATCCCCGCTTGGGCGGGGATCGCGCCATCCGGGGGGATTCGGGCAAGCCGAACGCCCCCGGCTCAGGTGGGCCGCGCGCGAAGGGCGCGCGTCCGTCTTGGGAACCGCCGGTTCCCCCACGCAAGGCCGCGCGCTTGACGGGGGCGAGGGGTTTCCCCGGCCTTCCTCCGCGCTGGCGCGCTGCGTGCAGGCCGGGCGATCCCCCTCCCCTCGCCCCCTACGCGCAACCCTGCGCGGGCCCCCCTCCTGCCCTCGCCGGGAGGCAGGGTTTCAGGAGAGGCGCCGCTTCGCGGACCTCGCCAGAAACCCCGCCCATCATGGGCACCCCGACCAAAGGCAAAGACCAGGGCGGGGCCGTTGCGAAGGAGTGCCACAAATGGCCTTTGACCTTTACCAGCACGTCACCGACACCATCATCGCCAGCCTTGAGGTGAACTGGCCCCCGTTTCGACCGGACACCTGGGCATAGTCATGGAGGCTTAGGCATATGCCTGAGCACGTGCTTATGTCTGAGATCGAGATCATCACCGATGGCGGCCGTCGTCGCCGCTGGAGCGCAGCCGAGAAGCTCCGGATCGTGGAAGAGACGCTGGACGACCGCGCCAGCATCTCAGTCGTGGCGCGCCGGAATGGCGTTGCGCCGAACCTGCTCTATCGTTGGCGTCGGCTGATGCTGGATGGGGGAGCCGTGGCCGTGGCCGAAGATGACGATGTGACCAGCAACCGAACTGTCCGGCAGATGGAGGAGCGGATCCGCGAACTCGAGCGCCAGCTCGGCCGCAAGACGCTGGAGGCCGAAATCCTGCGCGAGGCCCTGGACAAGGCACGCTCAAAAAAACCGACCTTGCTCGCGCGGTCGCCGCTGAAGGGCGATTTCCGGTGAAGGTCGTGGCCGACACCCTGGGCGTGGCCCGTTCAAACCTGATCGACCGGCTGCACGGCAGAACGAAGCCGCGTCGGCGCTATCACAAGGCGTGAGGCACGCGGCGGTGGTGCCAATGATCACTGCGCTGGTGGCGGCACGGCCGACCTATGGCTACCGCCGGATCACCGCAGTCCTGAACCGGCAGCTGCGTTCCGAGGGGCGCGCGCCCGCCAATCACAAGCGGGTCTATCGGATCATGAAGGCTCACAAGCTGCTGCTGGCGCGGAAGTATTCCGTCCGCCCCGAGCATGTTCACGACGGCAAGGTCATCGTCATGCGCTCGAACCTGCGCTGGTGCTCGGATGGCTTTGAGTTCACGTGCTGGAACGATGACATCGTCCGTGGCGCCTTCATCATCGACGCCCATGACCGCGAGATCATTGCCTGGCGCGCCGTCGTGAATGCCGGGATCAGCGGGTCCGAGATCCGCGACCTTATGCTCGAGGCCGTCGAGCGCCGCTTCGGCGCATATCCTGCGCCTGCGGTCATCGAGATGCTGTCCGACAACGGCTCGCCTTACATCGCGAAGGACACGCAGATCTTCGCCCGCCAACTCGGCCTGAAGCCCTGCTTCACCCCGGTGCGAAGCCCGCAGAGCAATGGCATCTCGGAGGCATTCGTGAAGACGCTGAAGCGCGACTACGTCCAGGTGACGCCGCTGCCCGAGGCCCGGACCGTCCACGGATTGATCGGAGGCTGGATCGAGGACTTGTATGTATCGGTGAGCGTCAAGCGGATTTGTTCATCTTTGACCTCCTGTGCAAAGGCGGCTTTTGCGCTGAAGTTGGCCGATGGGCGGACATGCGCACGAGTGCGCATCGAC
>NZ_JACJFU010000049.1:0-12621 GCF_014164635.1 Paracoccus sp. MC1854
GCAATGGCTCTGGACTTACAACAACGACCGCCCGAACATGGGCATCGGCGGCATCACACCCGCCCAGAAACTGAAAATGGCCGCATGAGTTCTACGAATGGACCCCGTTAGAAATGGGAGGATTACCCGGTGACGACCCCTACATCGTCTCTCCCGCTCAGATAAAGTTCGGGGGCATGTGGTTTTGGAAGGACGCCATCTTCGCAGCCATGCGCCTTCAGTCCCTGGCCGCGACCAATCAAGCGCGGCTGCTGCTTGGTCCTCCTTCTGTCGTGCGCCTGTCGCCACCGATCTATTCACCCTCCATCGATCTTGATGACTGGTGCCGTGCTGTCGATCTATTGCCGGGTGACGCCCTAAGCGCCACTGACGCCAATGCCGACCGTATCAAATCAATGTTCTTCGGAGATGTGGCAGATGCGTTTGTGCCCGTTCCAGCCACGGCAACATGATGCAAATGTCTGACGTCAGCGCTCATGGGACGGATTAGGCAGATTGGTTGAAGGAGGTTTCTGGCTCATTGTGACCTTCATGGAGCGAAGATGAGCAAGAAACCCGTGACGACGAAAGTCGAGGCCGATCAGGCCGTGAAAGACATCCGGCGGGCGACCCGCCAGGTCCACAGCGCTGAAGAAAAGATCCACATTGTCCTGGCTGGGCTTCGCGGAGAGGACAGCATCGCAGAGCTGTGCCGCCGCGAGGGGATCGCCCAGAGCCTGTATTACAGCTGGTCAAAGGAATTCCTCGAGGCTGGCAAGAAGCGCCTGGCCGGCGACACGGCGCGTCAGGCAAGCAGCGGCGAGGTGAAGGATCTGCGCGCCGAGGCCTTGGCGCTCAAGGAAGTCGTGGCAGAGCTGACGCTCGAAAATCGTCTCCTCAAAAAAAACACGATCAGGGCTGGGGGCGACCACGAATGAGATACCTTGGCACCGAAAAGCTCGAGATCATCCGCATCGTCGAGCAGTCCCACCTGCCGGTCCGCCGGACCTTGGCCCAGATCGGGATCCCGCCGACAACCTTCTACCGGTGCTATGATCGATACGTCGAGCATGGCCGGGAGGGGCTGGACGACCGCCCATCCTGGCCATCGAAGGTCTGGAACCGCATTCCCGACGCTGTGCGCGACCGGATTGTCGCTCTGGCGCTGCAAGAGCCCAACCTGTCGCCACGGGAGCTTGCGGTCCGCTTCACGGATAGGGAAAGGTATTTCGTGTCAGAAGCTTCCGTTTATCGGCTGCTGAAGTCCTACGACCTGATCACCAGCCCTGCCTATGTGGTGGTCAAGGCCGCGGACGAGTTCAGGGACAAGACCGCTGCGCCGAACCAGATGTGGCAGACCGACTTTACCTATCTCAAGGTGACTGGATGGGGCTGGTTCTACCTGTCCACCGTGCTGGACGACTTCTCGCGCTACATCGTGGGCTGGAAGCTTTGCACCAGCATGAGGTCAGGCGATGTCAGCGCAACGCTGGATATTGCGTTGGCGGCATCCGGATGTGACCGGGTCACCGTGCTGCACAAGCCCCGGCTGCTCAGCGATAACGGCCCCTGCTATATCGCCAGCGACCTTGCCGAATACCTCGACCAACACGGCATGGATCATGTCCGCGGGGCCCCAAATCACCCGCAGACGCAGGGCAAGATCGAACGCTGGCATCAGACCCTCAAGAACCGGATCCTGCTCGAGAACTACTACCTGCAGGGTGAACTCGAGGCGGCCATCGCCGCCTTCGTCGAGCATTACAACAACCATCGCTATCACGAGAGCCTCGGCAACCTGACACCCGCTGACGTCTACTTCGGGCGCGGACCGGCAATCCTGGCGGAAAGGGAGAAGATCAAGAAACTGACCATCCAGACCCGGCGCTTGATCCATCAGCGCCAGCCAGCATAACCTCAACCCACAGAGCCAGAGCCCTCCAGACCAAAATCACGCAGCCTGTTCCAAATCATTCGACGACGGACAAGCCGGAACGTCGAGACGCGCATCCATGTGTCAAGGAAACCGTCAGGCGTTTGGAAAGAATTAACTATTGCCTGCCAATATGTCGCACGTGGAACCGATTGGCAGGACCCTTTCACGCGATTATACAACCTATAGTTGTTTATCTGATTCTTCTTACAACTATGGATAGTCCGTAGCCGCATCCAGCCACAGGCAGATGCGGGCACCGGGTTTTTCCATCCGTCCATTGGCAAGATCGATAACAAGGGACCGCGCCATCATGGCAGCCAAGGCAAGACCGGGACAGTTGGGAATTGCGACGCCTTTCGGGGAGTTGCTCGGCAAGTCGGATGCAGAGATGCATGCCGAATTGCAGGATTACGCGGACATGGGAGTGGACTGGGTCCGCCTCGACATCCACTGGTCGCTCGTGCAGCCGACCAGGAACGGTGGGCTCAACTGGACCCTCGTCGACAAGGTCTTCAATGCCGTCGACGCCAAGGGCTTCGAGATCGTGGCGATCCTCAACAACACGCCGGACTGGATGGGGAGTTCCCTCTCCTCGGCGGCGGATCAGGCCGCCTATGCGAAGTTCGCATCAGAGGCGGCAAAGCGCTACGGGCACATCGTCGATTACTACGAGGTCTACAACGAGCCCAACATGAACGGGGTCTCGCCGCAGGATTACACGAAGATCCTGAAGCTGGCCCATGGCGCGATCACCGCGGCCGACGGCAATGCCACCGTCATCACCGGCGGCCTCGCCTCGATCCCGTCCAGCAGCAATGGCATGTGGGGCGCGGTCGATTACCTCAAGCAGATGTATGCCGCCGGAGCGAAGGATTACTTCGATGCCGTTGGTTACCACCCCTACAGCTTCCCGCTGATGCCCGGCGACAGCAAGGCCTGGAACGGTTGGCAGATGATGGAGGACGGCATCCGCGGAGCCATGGTCGCGAATGGCGACGGCGACAAGCAGGTCTGGATCACGGAATACGGCGCCAAGCAGGCAGGCAGCGGCGTGACCGTCAGCCCGGGCATGGCGGCGCAGATGCTGCGCGAAGCCGTCGAGCTGGCTGAGGACACACCTTGGGCCGGGCCGATCATGTGGTTCTCGTATCAGGACTCCGCCTATGAGCCGGGCTTCGGCCTGCGCGATGCGACCGGCAAGCCGAGGGAGGCCTATTATGCCTTCAAGGAACTGGCGAACCAGGACAACGATCCGTTGCCGGCGCCGGCACCCGCGCCGGTCGTGGTTGCCCCGCCGGCCCCCGCGCCAGTTCCGGCTCCGGCTCCGGTGCCGACACCTGCTCCCGCGCCCATGGGGAAGATCATCGAGGGCACGCGCGGCAACGATGTGCTGCGCGGCACCAGCGGCGATGATGTTCTGCGCGGCAATGGCGGGCAGGATACCTTCCATGGCGGTGCCGGGAAGGACACCTTCGTCTTCCAGGAAGCCACCAAGTGGAACTCCATCAAGGACTGGCAGGACGGCGACATCATCGACCTGCGCAGTATCGATGCCGATATCGGCCGCTCGGGGGACCAGGCCTTCCGTGTTGTCGGATCGAACTGGCTGAACGGCGCCCGAGATCTCGGCGTCTATTTCGATCAGGCCAACAAGAAGACCTACGTCCAGGCCACCGTCGACAGCGGCAAGGCCTACGAGCTCAACATCGTGCTCGATGGTGTGCACAAGCTGGACGCGGGCGACTTCCTGCTCTGATCCGCACCTTGGACCTCGGCGCAAGACGTCGCCGAGGTCACCTCAGGGACCGGCCAGGTCAGCCTTTCGGCTTCGTCTCAGTCCTGCGGCCCGCGCGCCGGGCTGCTGCCGCACTGACGCGGTGGACAAGCCATCGCTTAGAGCACCTAATGCTCTGTTGAAACCTTGGGGTGGTGATCGGGTTTGGCTGTCGTCGGAGGTGATGCCGAAGCGAGGCAGTGATGCGCACCATGACGAAGTCTGTCCTCCAGGTCGCCCGTGACGCCCTGAACCGCGCCGGAGCGCGACCGATTGCAGTCTAGGCTCACCGGAGTCTTCCATAAGACCCGGACCAGTCTGTATGGATGGGAGGATAATGGTATCCGTCCGGTCTGAGGGCTACCGGGTCCAGTGCCACGGCAGCAGTTCGTCGACCTTGGTAATCCTGTAGTCTGGGATGCGGGCGGTGGTGTCGGCCAGCCAGGCATGGGGATCGACGCCATTCAGCTTGGCCGTTTCGATCAGGGTGTAAGCGATGGCGGCGGCCTTGCCGCCGGCTTCGGAGCCGACGAAGAGGTAATTCTTCCGCCCGAGGGCAATGGTGCGCATGCCGCGCTCAGCCGTGTTGTTATCCAGTTCGAGGATGCCGTTGGCGAGATAGGGACGCATGCGCTCCATGCGCGTCAGGGCATAACGGATCGCGGCGGCCAGCGGGGATTTGCCTGAGATGCGGGTCAGTTGCATGGCCAGCCAGAGCTCGAGATCGTCGAAGACCGGGGCGGCGCGGGCCTGACGAAGCTCGACACGCTTGTCCGGCGGCAAACCTCGGGCCTCCTTCTCGACGGCATAGAGCCGGGCGATCCGGCGGATGGCCTCTTCGGCGATCGGAGAAGCCTGGGCACGATGGATGTCGACGAACTTGCGCCTGACATGGGCCATGCAGGCGACTTCGTGGATCGCGCCGGACCGATAGAGATCCTCGAACCCGGCATAACCATCGGCATGCATCCAGCCGTGGAAGCGGGCGAGGTGGTCCTTCGGGTGCTGACCCTTGCGGTCGCCGGAGAAGCGATACCAGGCGGCCGGGGGCGCCGCCCCGGCCCATGGCCGTTCGTCCCGGGCATAGGTCCAGAGCCTTGCCGTTTGTGTCTTTCCAGTGCCCGGCGCCAGCATCTGCACCGGCGTGTCGTCGGCGAAGATCGCCTCGGCCGAGAGGACATGGCGGCCAATGGCATCGGCCAGCGGTTCCAGCAGCGCGGTGGATTTGCCGACCCAGTCGGCCAGCGTGGAGCGATCAATGTCGAGGCCCTCGCGCTCGAAGATCTGGCTCTGGCGGTAAAGCGGCAGGTGGTCGGCATATTTGCTCACCAGCACATGGGCCAGGAGGCCCGGGCCGGGACGGCCGCGCTCGATGGGGCGCGAAGGCAACGGGGCCTGGACGAACCGCTCACAGCACGAACAGGTCAGCCGCGGCCGCACGATCCGGTTCACGATGAAGCGGCCGGGGACGTATTCCAACTCTTCGGTCACATCCTCGCCGATCCGGCGCAGGCGCCCGCCGCAATCGGCGCAGGCATCGGTGCCGGGGCTCAGTTCCATCTCCATCCGCGGGATGTGATCCGGAATTGGGCGACGCTTCGGTTTATCCTTCTCCTCGATGTCCGGCAGCTTCATCCGCGCCATCATCGCAGCGGCGGCGATCTCGCTGGTTTCCAGCGCCAGCTGCAGCTGCTCCGCGGTCTCCGACGAGGCCCCGAACCGGTGCGCCCGGTGCCCGGCCAGTTGGTGGCGCAGCTTCTCGATCAGGATCGCCTGCGCCTTCACCTCGGCCAGAAGCCGCGTCGTGAAGCTGCGCAGCTCCTCGGGATCGTCCGGCAGAGTGACGGGTTCGTCGAGCATGAGACGAGCTTATCGGACTGGATTCCACGTGGGAATCCTCAACGATCCGGACCGGTCGCTTATCCCGCCGCCAGCGGCTGCCAGGTCCGCTGCGGGGCCCGCCAGTCGATCCCTTCCAGCAGCATGGCCCGGCTCGCGCGGCCCACAGGGCGATCCTGCCGTCCGTTGCCGAGGGCCAGACGAAACGCCCCCGCTCCAGACACTTCAGGAACATGCAGGCGCCCTGGCCATCCCACCAGATCACCTTCACCAGATCGCCGCGCCGGCCCCGGAAGACAAACAGATGCCCGCCGAACGGATCCTGCTTCAGCACTGCCTCGGCCTGCGCGGCCAAGGCCGCGAAGCCCTTGCGCATGTCCGTCACCCCGGCCGCGAGCCAGACCCGCGTGTTGGCCGGCACCGGGATCATGCCATCAGACCCCGGATCAGCCGCGCCAGAGCCTCGGGATCGTAGCGGCCCGTGATCCGCATCCGCTGCCCGCCGGCGAGCTCGATCTCGATCCGGCCCACCTCGGCGGCCGGCGCGGCGGGAGCGGCAGGAAGCTCCCTGGGATCCTGCACGATCTCGACCGGCAGAAACTGCACGCCCTCGGGCGAGCACCCGCCCGCTAAAGGCGCGGGCGCAAAGCGAGCATCACGCAGCCATTTGAAGATCAGGTTTGCGTTGACCGCGTAACGCCGCGCGACCTGAGCAACCGAAACGCCCGGAGCCGTCGTCTGAAAGCAGATCGACCGCTTCTCCTCGTCCGTCCAGAGCCGCTTCGTCCGACGCGCCACGTCCGCCCCATAGTGTCCACCATCCATAGTGGACACTATCGATCACTCTCTCACCGTGGCAGAGCGGTCACGCCGGACGGATACGGATAATGGAGCAAATGTCATCTTCCTGCCGCAGGTCAGGAATCCTCCCCGGGTGACAGAGCAAGGTCCGGTTAACGCCCTGTGACTGGTATCTGTAGTCCCCTATGGGTGAGGGCGGCGCGGCGGGGTAAAACCCGCCGCGTCTGTATGAAGAAGGTTCTTCTTGCGGGCGGACACCTAGCAGTTCGAGGGGGTGAACGCTTGGGACTTGACCCGTGGCGAGTTCCAGATGCCGAAGCTCGGGCACAGGAACCCAACGCACAAACTAACCCCTACTGCTGGCGTGCCTTGCGATTGGCATAGCGGCGGTCGCGGTCGGCCTTGCGTGCGGCATCATCCTTGATGACCTGGGCGATCAGGCTGTCAGCCTTCTCACGGGCTTCGACCTTGGCTCTGGCAGCAACAGCAGCGGCATCCTGATATGCCGCCTCCTCGGCCTCAAGGCGCGCCTGCTCCTGCTGCCGCTCCCGCGTCTCGGACTTTATCCGATCCCGCTCCTCGCGCCGCTCGTCCCGCGCCGCGGCGATGGTCACAAGCTCTTCCTGGCGCGCAAGGCGCATGGGTTCGGCAGCGTCCCTTGTGGCTCGGTAGGCGCGAAGGAGCGCGGCTTTCGCATCGGCAGCGGCGCTGCGGCGGTCGGCAAGATCGTTAGTTTTCGCGGTTCTCAAGTCTGTATCCTGTCTGACGTGGGGTTGGCCTGAAGGTCAGACCCTTGTGGCGCGTTTTGCGGCGCGGGCCGTGGAGCCTTCGTGCGGTCTTCAAGTTCCCTTGCCAAGCGAGCTGTCCTGAGCCGCAAGGTCTTTTCCTTGCGGGCAGCTGCGGTATCGTCGAGTTCCGCGACGGCTCGCTCTCGCGCTAGGAACTGCGACTGAACTTTCGCAAAGGCAACTTCGGCCTGCTGGCGCAGCCTGCTGTGGGTCGGTGTCATGGCCATTCACCTCCGAAAGCTCGTGTCATCAAGCGGCAAGAAAAAAGGCCAGGCAAATTGCCTGACCTTCATCGGTGCCCTGCTCTCAGGAACGCGGTTGCATTCCTGCGCAAGGAAAGCAGACGCCAAATCAGGCGGCCTGGAGGTTGCAGGCCGACATCTTGCCCGACTTGCTGTCGCGTTCCATGTCGTAGCTGAGCTTCTGGCCTTCGGTGATTTCACGCATTCCCGATCGCTCTACCGCGGAGATATGGACGAATGCGTCCGCGCCGCCATTGTCAGGCTGAATGAAGCCGAAACCCTTGGTGCCGTTGAACCATTTCACTGTGCCGGTGGTCATGATGAACCCTTTCATAGGCATGTTGACTGACCGTGGCGCAAAAGCGTCACGGACGGGGATAGCGATTTTTGAAAGGGAGGTCTGTTCAGGGCGCGGTGCCAATCGCGCAACAACCAAAGCTCGGCAAGCAAATATCGACCTGGCGCTGATAGAAGTAATGATCTCTGATGTCAATCCTAAAATCTTGGCATTTGCCGGTAGAAAATGTTCCGTCTCCTTTACAAGTCATGAATTCGACTGCGCGGGCGTTGCGTATTCTGGTGCAGGCCACCTCATTTCCTCGGCATCCTCAGCCACGAGGTTCTTGTCCAGCCAGGTGTGCCCTTACATTGCCTGTGCAAGGCCGGCCTTGCATCCGGCACAGGCCGGGTTCAGTGAAACGGCTGTGACCCATTCTTCAGATCACTCTCGGTCCTTGGCGGCGCTCGGCTGGTCGGCGTTCTTCGACGATCAGTTGGACCCGGCGGAAACCGCTTTCGCGAGGATGCGCGTCGCGACCGTTCATCGAGCCCGCATGACTGCCGAGTCCGTTTCGGGACCCGTGCGGCTGAAGCTGCCCGTCCACGCCAACACAGCCGATCACGCGGTCGGTGACTGGGTCCTGGTGGAGCCGGAAACCTGGATGCTCGTCCGGCGGCTGGCGCGGAAGACCCTGCTGCAACGGCGCACCGAGGGCGGCCGGGTCCCGCAGCTGATCGCGGCAAACCTGGATACACTCTTCATCGTCACCTCCTGCAACGACGACCTCAATGTTGCGCGGCTCGAGCGCTATCTGGCACTTGCGAATGAGGCGGGCACGACGCCGGTGATCGTTCTGACAAAAGCGGATCAGGTGGCGGACGCCGGACCTTACCGGGAGCAGGTGACAGGCCTGCAACGTGGGCTGGATGTCGTGACGCTGAATGCCAGGTCGCCGGATGCGGCGCTGGCGCTGGCGCCGTGGTGCGGCACCGGTCAGACAGTCGCCCTGGTCGGCTCGTCGGGGGTGGGGAAATCCTCGCTGCTCAACACGCTTGCCGCGAAGGTACCGGAAGAGGCGCAGTTGACCGGCAGCATCCGCGAGGCGGACTCGAAGGGGCGCCACACGACCACCTCGCGCTCGCTCCATGCCATTGCCGGTGGCGGCTGGGTGATCGACACGCCCGGCATCCGGACGCTGCATGTCAGCGACATCACCGCCGGACTGGACCTGCTGTTTGCCGAGATCACCGAGCTTGCGCCCCGATGTCGCTTCGGGAACTGCACCCACTCTCATGAGCCCGGATGCGCGGTTCTGGCGGCAGTCGCCGCCGGAACGCTCGATCAGGTGCGGGTCGATCGCTGGCGCAAGCTTCAGGAGGAGAACCGGAACAACACCCCCCTCCAGTCCGGGCCACGCGGGAACAAGACGACGAAGGCCCCCGGCAGACGACGCTGAAGGTGATCTCAGGACCTGACCCGGCCATTGCCAACTGTCGTCCGCACCCCTCGAGCATTGCGGTCATCGGTGCCTGGTGGCGCGAAGCCCCCGGCGCACAGTCAGCTTTGCCTGATACGGCTCGGTTTTCGGACGATGCCATAGCTTCCGGCCATGCAATCGAGCGGAACCTTGTCGGCTGTCAGGGTTCAGCCTGCTCGTCTGGTGTGTTCGCCCATTCCAGAAAGAGACTGTAGCCCACGGCCAGAAGCGCGGGACCGACGAAGATGCCGATGAACCCGAAGGCCAGGATGCCTCCGATGAATCCGAAGAATCCCAGCACGACCGGCAGATCGTTGGACTGGGAGAGGAGGTAAGGTCTCAGCACGTTGTCGATGGTGCTGATAAGCAGCGCGCCCCAGGCCACGACGAACATGCCCCACCAGAAGTCGCCCTGGACGATGAGCCAGATTGCGACCCCGGCCCATACAAACGGCGGCCCGCCGGGAAGAAACGACAGAACGAACGTGAGAAAGCCCAGCAGCAGGGCTGGTTCGATGCCGGCGATCCAGAAGCCCAACGCGGCCAGCAGGCCCTGTGTGTTGATTTCCACCCGGAACTGAGCCGGGTAGGCGCATAATTTCCACTGAGATTTGAGCCATGTGACCCTTCCCCCTGGTCGGAGAGCGACGGGGGGCAACGGAGTGATCCACATGGGACTTTTGAACATCATCCGGCGCATGGCTCTGCGGGAGAAGCTATCGATCCGCGAGATCAGGCGGCGGACTGGACTGTCACGCAACACGATCGCGAAGTATCTGAACGCCGGCACCATCGAGCCGAAGTTCACGACGCCGGATCGGCCGAGCAAGCTCGATCCCTTCGCGGAGAAGCTGGCGAGCTGGCTGAAGACCGAAGGGGGCAAGTCGCGCAAGCAGCGTCGGTCGGCGAAGCAACTGCACGCCGACCTGGTCGCGCTCGGCTACACAGGATCCTACAACCGGGTCGCGGCCTTTGCCCGGGAATGGCGCATCGATCGGCAGCGGGAGCAGCAGACGACAGGGCGCGGCACGTTCGTGCCCCTGACCTTCCGCCCGGGCGAGGCGTTCCAGTTCGACTGGAGCGAGGATCACGCGATCCTGGGCGGGGAGCGCACCAAGCTCCAGGTCGCCCACATCAAGCTCTCGCACAGCCGAGCCTTCCTGGTCAGGGCCTATCTCTTGCAGACCCATGAGATGCTGTTCGACGCCCACTGGCACGGCTTCCGCGTGCTCGGCGGCGTGCCGGGGCGCGGCATCTACGACAACATGAAGACGGCGGTGGATCGGGTCGGTCGCGGCAAGGAGCGGCGGGTCAACGCCCGGTTCCTGGCCATGGCGAACCACTACGTGTTCGAGCCGGAGTTCTGCAATCCAGCCTCGGGCTGGGAGAAGGGACAGGTCGAGAAGAACGTTCAGGACGCCCGACCCCGTTTGTGGCAGCCGATGCCCAGCTTCCCCGACCTGGCGGCTCTGAACGGCTGGCTGGAACAGCGCTGCCTGGAACTGTGGCACGAGATCCCGCATGGCACGCTGCCCGGCACGGTCGCCGATGTCTGGGCCCAGGAGCAGGCCGCGCTCATGCCGTTGCCGCCCGCCTTCGACGGCTTCGTCGAGCAGAGCAAGCGCGTCTCGCCCACCTGCCTGATCAGCTTTGAGCGCAACCGCTACAGCGTGCCAGCATCGTTTGCCAACCGACCCGTCAGTCTGCGGGTCTATCCGGACCGCCTCGTTGTGGCCGCGGAAGGACAGATCCTGTGCGAGCACAGGCGCCTGATCCAGCGCAGTCATCAGCTGCCGCCCCGCACGATCTACGACTGGCGGCACTACCTGGCCGTTCTTCAGCGCAAGCCGGGGGCGCTCCGCAATGGCGCGCCCTTCACGGAGCTGCCGCCCGCCTTCCGGCAGTTGCAAGACCTGATGCTGCGGCGACCGGGTGGGGACAGGGAGATGGTCGACATCCTCGCCCTCGTCCTTCAGCACGACGAGCAGGCGGTGCTTTGTGCGGTGGAACTGGCTCTGGATGCGGGCGTGCCCACCAAGGCCCATGTGCTGAACCTTCTGCACCGGCTGGTGGACGGCAAGACGACCGGCGGTCCGCCCATCGACACGCCCCAGGCGCTGGCCCTGCGCCGCGAGCCCAGGGCCGATGTGGAGCGCTATGACGGCCTGCGGGCCCGGGTCGCGGGAGGCCGCCATGCGTCATGACCCCGCCAGCGGCGCCATCGTCATCATGCTCCGCAGCCTCAAGATGCATGGCATGGCCCAGGCCGTTACCGACCTGATCGAGCAAGGGGCGCCGGCCTTCGAGGCAGCGGTGCCGATCCTGTCGCAGCTGCTCAAGGCCGAGGTCGCGGAGCGCGAAGTCCGCTCCATCGCCTACCATATGAAGGCGGCCCGGTTCCCGGCCTACAAGGACCTCTCGGGCTTCGACTTTGCCGCCAGCGAGGTCAACGAGGCCACCGTCCGGCAGCTGCACCGCTGCGAGTTCCTGGACGGGGCACAGAACGTCGTGCTGATCGGCGGGCCAGGCACGGGCAAGACGCACATCGCAACCGCCCTCGGCGTCCAGGCCGTCGAGCACCACCGCCGGAAGGTCCGGTTCTTCTCGACTATCGAACTGGTCAACGCTCTCGAGCAGGAGAAGGCCAAAGGCAAAGCCGGCCAGATCGCCGAGGGCCTGACCCGCCTCGACCTCGTGATCCTCGACGAGCTCGGATACCTGCCGTTCAGCGCCTCGGGCGGCGCGTTGCTCTTCCATCTGCTGAGCAAGCTCTACGAGCGCACCAGCGTCGTCCTCACCACCAACCTGAGCTTCAGCGAATGGGCTACCGTCTTCGGCGACGCGAAGATGACCACTGCGCTCCTCGATCGGCTCACCCACCGCTGCCACATCCTGGAGACCGGCAATGACAGCTTCCGCTTCAAAGCCAGTTCCGCCTCAGCAACCCGGAAAAACAAGGAAACCGGCCCAGCCTTGACCCAGGCATGACCCGAAAACCATAATCAGAGGTGGCTCACTTCTCGATGGAAAATCCGGCTCAGTTCCGAGTGGAAATCAACAGCCAGTCGGTCCAGGAGACGAGTTTGGCCGGACTCCTGGGTGCGAACAAATCACGGAAGAGCAGTTGAAGAACTACGATCATTGCGTCTCGTGCGGATCAAGTATCGGGCTGGATGAAATCCAGCGCGGCCTCTGCCCCCGATGCGTCACTCGGCAGGAGCAGCGCCGATCTCCTGGCCTCTGGACCCGGCTTTTTCTGCTTCTCCGAGGCTGATCTCACATCTCGCCAAGCCAGGACGATGGAAACGCATTTCGGCCCGTGTCACTATGACAGGAGAGGAACTCCTCGGAAATCGTCTCCTGATCAGCGAGACGACCGGCGTTGTTGCAGAACTCTGCCCTCGGAAGGATTCACTGGAGTGGTCCAGCGGGTTAAGGGCCTGCCATGACCAGGCCTGAACCCACCCGCTACCGCACGACGAACTGGAAATCCTACAATGATGGG
>NZ_JACJFU010000050.1:0-12278 GCF_014164635.1 Paracoccus sp. MC1854
TTGGAGGACTAGAGACGCGTGAGAAGGTAGTAGCCGTCACCTTTCGATTCACCTTACGGCTCACTGAATCTGGTGTCCACTTGAACCGTTCTAGCCGTCATTCTGGCTAGCTAAGTATATAGACCCCTTCTTCAAGCTGTCATCCGGCCCGCAGCAATCACATCAATAGATTAGAAGCGGTTTGCAAACTGGATTCTTGCTTGGAAGCCTCTGACGCTGCCCATCTTTCAACACATCCGCCAGCGCGCACCGGAAACGATCGGCCTTGGCAGAGCGGCCATTTCCGGGCCGCTCGCGTGTTCAGTGGCGGCCCTGCTGGACCAGCGGCCTGCGGTGTTGGGAATGGCGCATGGCTAGCTTCCGTCCCATCCGACCCGAGGCAAGGAAGCGCGCCCTCTGCGACATGGTCGAGATCCCCGAGTCGGGGCAACAGCGCGAAGTTCTCGTCCTGTGCCGCCCGGCCGACCGCCAGATCCTCGACGGCGACAAGGCCGCGCCCGGTCTCGATCAGCGTTCCGCGCCTGAAGCGGGAAACTTCGTTCGGAGGCTCGTCCGGATCGACGGCGCCGGGGAAGGTGAAGGTATCGGTTGCGCCGTTCAGGAAGGCGCCGGAATTCTCGCGGTAAAGGGCATACTGTTCCTGCGTCATCCCGATGCAGAGGTCGACCTGGTTGAGGGCGCTGCCATTCACGAGGTTCAGAGAGCCGTCTGAATAGGAAGCCTCGCGCAGGGTGTTCACCCCGCCAATCCCTTGGCCGTCGATCGGGATCACCAGCCTGTCGCCAGGACCGATCTCGTCGATGGTCAGGGAGGCGCTTGCGAGGATTCCGATGGCAGGCCGCACGTCGGTGAATGTCCCCGGACCGCTTCCCGAGAAGGCGATGGTCGTTTCGTTCAGCAGGTCTGTCAGTACGGAGGCCACGTCGAGAGTGCCGGCATCCAGGGTGAAACTGCTTTCACCGTCGATGATCACTGTGCGGTCGGTGAGCAGGCGCACATCCGGCAGCCCGGCATCGATGCTCAGGTCGGCGCCCCCCGGTCGCAACGGTATAGCTGCCGCTGAGAGCATTGACGCCCAGCACGCGCGTGAGGTCGCCGTCGCCGTCGCCATGGTAAACGACGGTATCGGCGCTGAGCACGCCGGCATTTACGAGGTCGGTGTTCGGCGATCTGGTCATTGCGTCAACATAGGAGACATTCTCTTGCGCAAGGGCGAGGTCGATGAGCGCCATGTTTTTTCCTTACAGGGACAAGGATCAGGCGCTCGGTTGCTCTGCAGTCCTGCGGGGGCGTCACGCATGGTATGGGCGGCATGGGAACCTCCTGACAGAATGCCTGCAAGCAGGCGATTCGAAGGCGGTAGGTGATTCAAGCCACTAAAGTCAGGCATTTTTGAATCTGGGGTTGCAGTATCCTTGCAGCTCTCGCCTTGATTTTCTGCTGCCGGATTTGGCCTGTATGCAACCTGTTAGTGCGAGATGCTGCAACGTGGTCCGGAACCGCTCCGTCGCTGAGGCTGCGCTTGGCCGCCGCTTGTTTGACAGGTTGCTGAAGAACCCGACCCTGACGTGGTTTCGAGGACATGGTTCACTCTTACCGCTGCGCTTGCAGGATGAGGATGCGCGGGATGGACGAGGCGACGGGGGCGCTGTTCAGAAATGTTGGTCCTGAGGGGGCGCACCGCCCTCGGGGTAGAGGAGGGATGAGACGACGCGAACTTCATCGCCATTCCCAGCACGCCTGCGTTACCTGCACGTCGCCCGGCAGGCGAGGCAGCGGCACTTTTCAAAGGACAGTTCACGCGTGCCGGTTCGAGGCAGTGGTCACCCTGCCATGATGCGTTTTCTGCAAATCCCGCCGGTGGCTGGCAGGGTCCGGGATCAGGCCAGCAGCAGCACCTGAACGTCGGCGACGTTGGTGCCGGTCGCGCCGGCGATCAGCAGGTCGCCCGCAGCCCCCAGCGCCGCGTGGCTGTCGTTGTTGGCCAGCAGGGCCGCGGCATCCCGGCCCGCGGTCCCGATGCGCCCGATGGTGCCGCCATCGACCAGCCCGCCCGCGGCATCGGTCGGGCCGTCCCGGCCATCGGTCCCGCCGCTGAGAAAGACCCAGGGACGCCGCCAGTCACGGCCCAGCATGGCCAGCCGCAGCGCCAGTTCCTGGTTGCGCCCGCCGCGGCCCGTTCCCCGCAGCGTGACGGTGGTTTCGCCGCCAAAGACAAGGACTTCGGGGCGGCCGGGGGCGGCCTGCGCGGCGGCCTGCGCGATCCGCGCGGCGGCCTCGCCCACGTCGCCGGTCAGCCGGTCGCTGACGATGCGGGCCTCCCATCCCTGCGGGACCGCCGCGGGGATGGCGGCAAGCGAGATCTCGTTGCTGCCGATCAGGTAATTCTCTGCCACGGGCGCAGGGGGGGACTCGTTTCCTTCTTCCAGAAGCGCCGTCACCGCGGGGGGCAGCCGGTCCAGAAGCCCCTGCCGGGCCAGCAGCGCCAAGGCATCCCCAGGCGTGCCGAGCGGGGCGACGGTCGGGCCGCTGGCGATGGCGCCGAGGTCGTTGCCGATCACGTCCGACAGGATCAGCGCCCGGACCGGGGCCGGGGCGGCATGGCGCAGGAAGCCGCCGCCCTTGAGGTCGGAGAGTTGCTGGCGGATCAGGTTGACCTGCCCGATGTCCAGCCCGCTGGCCAGAAGCAGCCGGTTCACCTGCTGCTTGTCGGCCAAGGTCAGCGGCGGGCGCGGCGCGGGCACCAGCGCCGAGCCGCCGCCCGAGATCAGCGCATAGACCCGGTCCTGCGCCCCTGCCCCGTCCAGCAGCGCGATGATCTGCTGCCCGGCGCGCAGCCCGGCCTCGTCCGGCTCGGGGTGGCTGGCGGTCAGGACGCGGGCGCCGGGAATGTCCCGGCCGTTGCCGTAATGCGTGACCGCCAGCGCCTCGGTCGGGCCGGAGACATGGCCCATCGCCTCGGGCAGCATGGCGGGGGCGGCCTTGCCGATGGCGATCAGGATGTTGCGACCCCCCGCCGGAAGTTCGGCGGGGGGATGGCTGTCGAAATGCCGGCGCACGGCCAGGGCGGGATCGGCCGCGCGGACGGCCTCATCGTAAAGCTTCCGCGCTAGGGCGCGCATCTCGGCAATCCTCGGTGTCATGCAGCGATCTGCCGGGCCTTCTGGACCAGCACCTCGGCCTGGCGGATCGAGGCATAGTCGATCAGCCGCCCGTCCAGCGAGACCGCGCCCTTGCCCGCGGCCTCGGCCTCGGCCATCGCGGCGAGGATCTTCTGGGCGCGCTCGACCTCGGCGTCCGAGGGACTCATCACCTCGTTGGCCAGCGCGATCTGGCTGGGATGGATCGCCCACTTGCCCTCGCAGCCCAGCACGGCGGCGCGATAGGCGGCCGCCTTGTAGCCCTCGGGGTCCGAGAAGTCGCCGAAGGGGCCATCGATCGGACGCAACCCGTTGGCGCGGGCGGCGACGACCATCCGCGACAGCGCATAGTGCCACATGTCGCCCCAATGGACATGGCGGGCGCCGTCCGCGTCCTTGTCGGTCAGGACCGAGTAGTTCTCGTTCACGCCGCCGATGATGGTGGTGCGGGCGCGGGTGCTTGCGGCATAGTCGGCCACGCCGAAATGCAGGCTTTCGTTGCGCCTGGACGCCGCGGCGATCTCGCTGATATTCTGCATTCCCAGCGCGGTCTCGATGATGTGCTCGAAGCCGATGCGCTTCTTGTAGCCCTTGGCGTCCTCGACCTGCGTGACCAGCATGTCCACGGCATAGACATCGGCGGCGGTGCCGACCTTGGGGATCATGATCAGGTCCAGCCGCTCGCCGGCCTGTTCGACCACATCCACCACGTCCCGATACATGTAATGGGTATCGAGCCCGTTGATTCGCAGCGACATGGTCTTCTTGCCCCAGTCGATCTCGTTCAGGGCCTTGATGATGTTCTTGCGCGCCTGCGCCTTTTCATCCGGCGCCACCGCGTCTTCGAGGTCGAGAAAGACCACGTCCGCCTCGGACGCGGCGGCCTTTTCGAACATCGCGGGCTGGCTGCCCGGCACGGCGAGTTCGCTGCGGTTCAGGCGGGCGGGGGCCTGTTCGATGGGATGGAAGCTCATGGCTCATGCTCCTGCTGATTGTCGGGGGGATGGGCGCAGGAAGGGCGGAATATTGTTTCCTGTCAATCAACAAAACTTACGGAAAGTTACGCCAATGGTCGTATGTGCGCCTGAACCTGCCCTGCAACTCATGGGTTTTGCTTCTGTTTGCTGGAATAGTAATAGGCGATCGCCTGCGCCCTGCTGCGGACCGAAAGCTTGTCGTAAAGGTTCGACAGGTGGAACTTGACGGTGTTGGCTGAGATTCCAAGCTCTTTCGACAGCTCGCGGTTGGTCAGCCCCCGCGACAGGGCTTCCAGCATGTCGGCTTCGCGCCGTGACAGGGTCTGCAGCAGGTTGTTCTGCAGGTCGCGCACGTCGAGATAGGGGAAGACCATCTTGCCCTGCGCCACCGCAAGGCAGGTGTCGAGCAGCATCCCGACCGCACCGCTGCGCGGCACGAAGCCCGCAGCCCCCGCGGCCAGCGCGCCCAGATGCGACTCGCTCGCCTGGTCGCCATAGACGACGATCCGGGGCGCGGACGGCTCGTCGCGCAACTGCTCCATCAGCCGCGCGCCGCCCATGGCGGGCAGGTTCCATTCGATGATGCCCACCTGCGCCGGAATCCGCGTCGCGGTGGCTAGAAATCCCTCGGCCGTGGCCGAGGTGGTCAGCAGCGAGAATCGGGCATCGCGCTCGAAGACTTCCGACAGGGCGGACAGCACCAGCGGGTTGCTGTCGGCAAGGATGATCGAAATCGCGCGTTCGGAACTTTCGACAGTGCGTATGGCGAATCCCTCCTCCTGAAAGGCAGGATCACATACCCCTGCCCGTTCGGGTGGGAAACCGCCCACCCATTTAGATACCTGACTGCAACATAATCTTACGTTGTGGGAAGGGTCCAGAACGTCTTTCCTGATGAGCAAGAAATGTTCACCTGAAGGAAAGATCATGGCTGAAGTCGCAATCTTCCCGCAACTCGAGATCCCGGACACCATCGCGGCGGGACCCGGACCCGGCAACACCGATGCGCGCGTGCTGAAACGCTTTGCCAGCGCGGGGATGGCCGATCACATGCAGGCCGATGTCCTGCGCGGCATGATCGAATCCAAGCTGATGCTGCGCGAGGTCATGGGCACGAAGAACGTCCATACCTTCGGCGTGGCCGGAACCGGGTGGAGCGGGCTGGACTGCCTGTTCAGCGCGGTGATGCCGGGCGACAAGGTGGTGGTCTTCGCCAACGGCACATTCTCCGGCATCGACGGGCTGACCCTGCGGATGAAGGCCGCGACCGCCGAGGAACTGGCCGCGAACCCGATGGACCCGCAGCCGGCCTCGGTCAGGATCGTGGCCGTGCCCCATGGCCAGTCCGTGACCGCCGAGACCGTCGAGGCTGCGCTGGCCGAACACAAGCCGAAATGGGCCGCCATGGCGCATTGGGAAACCGGATCGGGCCGGATCAACGACCTGCGCGGATTCTCGGACGCCTGCGAGAAGCATGGCGTGATGGGGCTGATCGACGCGGTCTCGTCCCTTGGCGTCGAGGATTTCCGCATCGATGACTATCCCGGCGTGGCCGGCTGGGCCTCCTGTCCGCAGAAGGGCATCTGCTGCCTGCCGCTGACCTATGCGCCGGTGTCCTTCACCGACCGCTATATCGACAACCTGCGCCGGACGGGCTGCCGGACCTTCGTGCATCACCCGATCCTCGAGGCGCGGCACTGGGGCATCATCGACGGCCGCGATGTCGAGAAGGGCACCTATCACCGCACCCACAGTGCCTATGCGGTCGCGGCCTTCCACGAGGCGCTGCGCATCACCCTGCAGCAGACCGTGGCCGGGCGCGCCCGCGCCTATGCCTTCCACGAGGCGGCGCTGCGCGACGCGGTCGAAGCGATGGGCTGCAAGGTCACGTCCAACATGACCTCGCTGGTGGTGCTGAACCTGCCCGAAAAGCTCGCGGGCCGCGAGGCGGAGCTGGTGCAGGCCTGCCGCGCCGCGGGCTTCGGCATCTGGCCCACGCTGTCCGAGCCGGTCCAGGTCCGCATCGGCATCCTGAACCTGCTGAACCAGAATGCCATCACCGACATCGTGACGCGCTTTGCCGCGGCCATGCGGAAGATGGGCGCCGACATCGACATGGGCCGGGTCAACGACCGTCTCGAACAGCATTACCAGACGATGGTCGCGGCCGAGTAACGGCGCCACGGGGGAGGAGACCCAGATGGACATCCATGAATATCAGGCCAAGGAGATCCTGAGCGACTTCGGCGTGGGCATCCCGCAGGGCGCCCTTGCCTACAGCCCCGAGCAGGCGACCTACCGCGCCCGCGAGATGGGCGGCGACCGCTGGGTGGTGAAGGCGCAGGTCCATGCCGGCGGACGCGGCAAGGCGGGGGGCGTCAAGCTCTGCGGCAGCGACACCGAGATCCAGGAGGTGACCGAGGCCATGTTCGGCCAGAAGCTGGTTACCCACCAGACCGGGCCCGAGGGCAAGGGCATCTACCGCGTCTATGTCGAGGCTGCGGTCCCGATCGCGCGGGAAATCTACCTGGGCTTCGTGCTGGACCGCGCCAGCCAGCGGGTGATGATCGTCGCCAGCGGCGAGGGCGGGATGGAGATCGAGGACATCTCGGCCCAGCGCCCCGACAGCATCGTGCGCGCCACGGTGGAACCCGCCGTCGGCCTGCAGGAATTCCAGTGCCGCGAGATCGCCTTCGCGCTGGGGATCAAGCCCGCGCTGATCCAGCAGATGGTCCGCACCCTGCTGGGCTGCTACCGCGCCTTCCGCGACCTCGACGCCACCATGGTCGAGGTGAACCCGCTGGTCGTCACCAGCGACGACCGCATCCTGGCGCTGGACGCCAAGATGACCTTCGACACCAACGCCCTGTTCCGCCATCCCCAGATTTCGGAACTGCGCGACAAGTCGCAGGAGGACCCGCGCGAATCCCGCGCCGCCGACCGCGGCCTGTCCTATGTCGGGCTGGACGGCAACATCGGCTGCATCGTCAACGGCGCCGGTCTTGCGATGGCGACGATGGACACGATCAAGCTGGCGGGGGGCGAGCCTGCGAACTTCCTCGACATTGGCGGCGGGGCCACGCCCGAGCGGGTGGCCAAGGCCTTCCGGCTGGTGATGTCGGACAAGAACGTGCAGGCGATCCTTGTCAACATCTTCGCAGGCATCAACCGCTGCGACTGGGTGGCCGAGGGGGTCGTCCGCGCCCTGCGCGACGAGCCGGTGGACGTGCCCGTCGTGGTCCGGCTGGCAGGCACCAACGTCAAGGAAGGCCAGCAGATCCTGGCGCAAAGCGGGTTGCCGCTGATCCGCGCCACCACCCTGATGGAAGCCGCCGAGCGCACCGTGATGGCATGGCGCGCCGACACCCACCGCAACCCCAAGCTGAAGGCCGTGTGATGAGCATTCTTCTTGATCGCGAAACCCGTGTGCTCGTTCAGGGCATCACCGGCAAGATGGCCCGCTTCCACACCCGCGAGATGCTGGACTACGGCACCAATGTCGTGGGCGGCGTGGTGCCCGGCAAGGGCGGCGAGACCGCCGAGGGCGTGCCGGTCTTCAACAGCATGAAGGAGGCGGTGGCCGAGACCGGCGCCGATGCGACGCTGGTCTTCGTGCCCCCGCCCGCCGCCGCCGACAGCATCATGGAGGCCGCGGACGCGGGCATCCGCTATTGCGTCTGCATCACCGACGGCATCCCGGCGCAGGACATGATCCGGGTCAAGCGCTACATGTACCGCTATCCCAAGGAACGGCGCATGATCCTGACCGGCCCCAACTGCGCGGGCACGATCAGCCCCGGCAAGGCCATGCTGGGGATCATGCCGGGCCATATCTACCTGCCCGGCCATGTCGGCATCGTCGGCCGCTCGGGCACGCTGGGCTATGAGGCGGCCGCGCAGCTCAAGGAACTCGGTCTCGGTGTCTCGACCAGCGTGGGGATCGGCGGCGACCCGATCAACGGCTCGTCCTTCCGCGACGTGATCGAGCATTTCGAGAAGGACGACGATACCCACGCCATCTGCCTGATCGGCGAGATCGGCGGCCCGCAGGAAGCCGAGGCCGCGGAATACATCCGCGACCATGTCAGCAAGCCGGTCATCGCCTATGTCGCGGGACTGACCGCGCCGAAGGGCCGGACCATGGGCCATGCCGGCGCGATCATCTCGGCCTTCGGCGAAAGCGCGTCCGAGAAGGTGGAAATCCTGGCGGCGGCCGGGGTGACGATGGCCGAGAACCCGGCCGTGATCGGGGCGACCATCGCCCGCGTCCTGCAGTAGAAAGGGCAAGACCATGGCAAGACCCCGAGTCCTCGTCACCCGCCGCTGGCCCGCAGCGGTCGAGGCGCGCCTGTCGGACATCTTCGACGTCCGGTTGAACACCGCCGACAGGCCCCTGACCCCCACGGATTTCCGGGCGGCCATCCGGGAATATGACGCGATCCTGCCGACGGTGACGGACAGGATCGGCGCGCCCGCGCTGGAATGCGACAGGCCACAGACGCGCATTCTGGCGAATTACGGCGTGGGCTACAGCCACATCGACCTGAACCGCGTGGGCCAGCACGGCATCGTCGTCACCAACACGCCCGACGTGCTGAGCGAATGCACGGCCGATCTGGCGATGACGCTGCTGCTGATGATCGCCCGCCGCGCCGGCGAGGGCGAGCGCGAGATCCGCGAAGGCCGCTGGACCGGCTGGCGGCCGACGCATCTGGTCGGCACCAAGGTCTCGGGCAAGACGCTGGGGATCGTGGGCTATGGCCGCATCGGCCAGGAAATGGCCCGCCGCGCCCATCACGGCTTCGGGATGAAGATCCTTGCCTACAACCGCAGCCCGGTCGCGCCCGAAATCCTGGCCCAGTGCAATGCGACCCAGGTGGACAGCATCGACGAGCTGATGCCGCTGTGCGACTTCGTTTCGCTGCATTGCCCGGGCGGGGCGCAGAACCGGCACCTGATCAACTCGGCCCGGCTGGCGCTGATGCGGCCCGGCGCCTTCCTCGTCAACACCGCGCGGGGCGAGGTGATCGACGAAGCCGCCCTGCTGCACGCGCTGTGGTTCGAGACCATCGGCGGGGCCGCGCTGGATGTCTTTGACGGAGAGCCCGACATCAACCCGCAACTGGTCGCCTCGGACCGGCTGGTGATGCTGCCGCATCTGGGCAGCGCCACGCGCGAGGCGCGCGAGGCCATGGGCTTCCGCGTCATCGACAACCTGCAGGACTTCTTCGCAGGGCGCGAACCGCGCGACCGGGTGAACTGATGCGGGCGGCGATGGTCGGCATGGCGCAGCCCGAGGATGCCGGCACCGGCTATGCCGACCGGCTGCGCGCCGAACTGGGCGGGCTGTGGCGCAACGTCATCGCCCGCCGCGCCCCCCGGGTCCTGCCCATGCTGCTGGGCGAGGACGGGAACCTGCCGGCGGGCGCGGACATGACCGCCTACCTGCAGGGGCTGGACATCTGGTTCCAGCTTCTGCGCATCATCGACGAGAACGCGGCGACCCGCAGCCGGCGGGTGGTCGAAACGAACGAAGGCGCCGCCGCCGTCGCGGGCAGCTTCGCCCGCGTGCTGTCCGCCGCGCCCGAGATGGCGCCAGACAATTTCCGCCGCGTCACGCGCCGGCTTTGCGTCGGTCCGACCCTGACCGCCCATCCGACCGAGGCCAAGCGCGTCACCGTGCTGGAAATC
The DNA here is from genome assembly GCF_014164635.1 of Paracoccus sp. MC1854. Lineage (NCBI taxonomy): Bacteria > Pseudomonadati > Pseudomonadota > Alphaproteobacteria > Rhodobacterales > Paracoccaceae > Paracoccus > Paracoccus sp. MC1854. Next base: position 9,809 of record NZ_JACJFU010000050.1, read on the forward strand.
CACCGCCGCATCTACCGGGCGCTGGTGAACCTTGAAACCGACCGCTGGACCCCGCGCGAAAGGGAGGGGCTGCTGTCGGCCATCGAGGGCGAGATCGACCTGCTCTGGCTGACCGGCGAATTGCGCCGCCAGCGCCCCACGCCGTTGGACGAGATCGAATGGGGTCTGCAGTTCTTCCGCGACAGCCTGTTCGACGCCGCGCCCAACGTGCTGCGCCGGTTCCAGGAGGCGGTCGCCCCGCACCTCGGCCCCGAGGAGCACGGGGTTCCGCTGCTGCGCTTCCATTCCTGGATCGGCGGCGATCGCGACGGCAACCCCCATGTCACCGCCGAGACGACGGGCATCGCGCTGGCCGCCGGAAAGAAGGCGATCATCGCCCGTTACCTGCAGGGCCTGACGCTGGCGGTGCAGCGCCTGAGCATCAGCAGCGAGATTTCCGCCCTGCCGCAGGACGCCCGCGAGCTGCTGCACTCGGTGATCGAGGCCGCCCCCCTGCCCGATGAGGCCCGCCGCCGCAATCCCGGCGAAGTTTTCCGCCAGGCCATGAGCGCGATCCGGCATCGCATCATCGCCACGGCAGAGGACGGACCGGGCGCCTATCGGCATGTCCGCGACTTCATCGCCGAGCTTCGCAAGGTCGAGACGGCGCTGGCCATCATCGGGGCCGAGCGGCTGGGCCACCTGCTGGTGCGTCCGCTGCGCTGGCAGGCCGAGGTCTTCGGCTTCCGCACGGTGACGCTGGACGTGCGGCAGAATTCCTCGGTGACGACGCGGGCGCTGGCCGCGATCTGGTCGCAGGCCGGCCCCGCGCCGGAATACGGCACCGCCGAATGGTCGCGTCGGCTGCGGGCCGAACTGGGGCAGGCCGACCTGTCCGAGCCTGACCCCGGCTTTCTGGGCGATGAGGCGGCCGAACTGCTGACGCTGCTTCGCCTGATGCACCGGATGCGCTTCGGGGCCGATCCGCTGGCCGTGGGACCCTTCATCCTGTCGATGACGCGATCCTGCGACGACCTGCTGGGTGTGTTCCTGCTGGCGCGCTATGCCGGCTTCGGAACCGAGCGGCTGGACCTGCGCGTCGTGCCGCTGTTCGAGACCATTGCCGACCTGCGCGCCGCGCCCCAGATCCTCGACGAACTCCTGCGCGTCCCCCTGGCCCGCCGAAGCCTCGCGGCCGAACATCGGGTCGAGATCATGCTGGGCTATTCCGACAGCAACAAGGACGGCGGCTTCGTCTGCTCGACATGGGAGCTGGAAAAGGCCCAGCGCAGCATTGCCCGGACGCTGGCGCGCCACGGTCTGGCGCCAACCTTCTTCCACGGGCGGGGCGGATCGGTCAGCCGCGGGGGGGCGCCGACGGAACGCGCCATCGCCGCCCAGCCGCAGGGCACGATCGACGGCCAGTTGCGCACCACCGAACAGGGCGAGGTCGTGTCGTCGAAATTCGCCAATCGCGGCACGGCGGAATACCAGCTTGAACTGCTGGCATCATCCGTGATGGCGCAATCGCTGAAGACCGCGCCCGAGCCGGTCCGGCCCGAGTTCCACGACACGCTGGAAGCCCTGTCGGACATGTCCTTCACCGCCTACCGGGCGCTGCTGCACCGGCCGGGCTTCATCACCTATTTCACCCAAGCCAGCCCCGTTGAGGAACTGGCGCTGCTGAAGATGGGCTCGCGCCCGCCCCGGCGCTTCGGCGCGAACAGCCTTGACGACCTGCGCGCGATCCCCTGGGTCTTCGCCTGGTCGCAGAACCGGCATCTCATCACCGGCTGGTATGGCTTCGGCTCGGCCATCGGGACCTTCCGCCGCTTTCACCGCGACGAGGGCGATGCGCTTCTGCGCCGGATGTTCCAGCAGTCCCGCATCTTCCGCCTGATCGTGGACGAGGTCGAGAAATCGCTGTTCCATGCGAACATGGGGATCGCCGCGAAATATGCGGCGCTGGTGTCGGATGCGGCGGTCAGGCAGGACATCCTTGGCCGGATCACGCAGGAATACGACCGCAGCCGCTCGGCCGTAGCCTTTCTGAACGCAGGTCTCGACGTCGGCGGGCGCTTCACCAACATGGCGGCCCGGTTCGGCCATGTGCGCGCCGATCTGGACCGGGTCCATGACCTGCAGGTCAGGCTGTTGCGCGACAACCGCGCGCAGGCCGATACGAAGAATTCCATCGCGCTGATGCAGACGATGAACTGCATCTCGACCGCGCTTGGCTGGACCGGATAGCCGACAAGGAGACAAGGCATGAACCAACACCCGTTCCGATCGGGCTTCTTCACCGAGACCCTTTCGACCCGCGACCCTGCGATCTTTGACGCGATCCGGGGCGAGCTTGGGCGCCAGCGCGACGAGATCGAGCTGATCGCGTCCGAGAATATCGTCTCGCGCGCGGTGCTCGAGGCGCAGGGCTCAGTGATGACGAACAAATACGCCGAAGGCTATCCGGGCAAGCGCTACTACGGCGGCT
>NZ_JACJFU010000051.1:0-12035 GCF_014164635.1 Paracoccus sp. MC1854
CTCGATCCGGCGACGCTCCGCCAGCGAGAGGTGAGAATACCGAACCTTCATTCGAATGTCCTTTCAAAGCCCAACTCATTGTTGAGGATCAAAAGTCGCACTCCAAGGTAGCGCGTCCCCTGCGGGCGCGCGGGTTGAAGCGCGATTCCTGCCAGACCAGGGCCTGGAACAGCGCCGTCCATTCGTTTGGCGCGATGTTGTTGAGCTTGAGGGCCGGATGGTGCTGATAGCGCAGCGCTACGCTTCGCACGGCGGCAATGCCCGCCGCGCGGCCTGTATTCGCAGGGGCCGAAAGCCGAGACGCGGCACTCGGTTCGAGAAGCATCATCGCCTCGGCCGCGAGATCAGCCCCGTTTAGGTCGATAGCGGCGGCCTCGGGCATTGACGGGACGACGAGCCGGCCTGCGGCGTCATAACGCTGCACCGAACTGACCCGTGCTTCGCCGATTTGCTTTCCGCTTGCGTCGAAGCGGATCACATCAGCCGCTACCGGCGTACTCCCCAAGAGCAGGGCGATGAACGCCCCTAACCACGCCTTAGAACTATTGCCTTTCCTGCAGGGCGCGCTGACCTTCAGACATCGGCACGCACGGGCAGGTGATGCCACATTCTGACAAGAATGAGATGAGGCCGTTGATCGTCCGGAACAGTCTCTGGTCCATGTCTTTCCGGTAAGTGACCAGCGTTCGTTCGAGCTTGCCGTCAGGCGAGACAATCCTGATACCCCAGGCGCCATGCCAGTTGGCCTGCCGCTTTTCCGCGGGTTTCTTGCAAATGACCTCGATATGCCAGCCGCGGGTGAGTTCTTCCTTGAGTCCGTCTTCACTGACCACATTCGGAGCCGAGTTTGTGATTGGTGTGGACACAGACAGAACCTCGTGGGGTATCAGCCTGCGAACCGCCACGCGGTTACAAGCTCGATACAAGTTTACAATATTGCGTGCAAGTGGTAATATTGCACACACCGCCACTTTTGACGGCAACCCTTGGGATACTGGTTTGAAGCAAATCTGCAAGGAAAACACCGGGTCACAGCACCCCGTTTGCAGGCGCGCAACCTTCTCCCTGGTTACAATCTTGCTCTGGTTGACAATATTCTGTGGTGACGCACGGGCCTTTGGTGCCTGCACGCCCCCTGTGCCTCCGGCCGTGCCTCAGAACGATGCCTTACTGAAGGAGTATGCCGACCTGATCGAACAGGACTTCCAAGCCTATTTCGATGCCCTGACAGACTTCTCGATCTGTCATGACCAGCTCTTTGCCCGCACGATGGATGAAGCTCGCAGCGTTAGTGCAGACTACCATTCATTTCTTGCGCGGGCTGCTGCCGCAGGCGCAACTCTTGTGCCGCGACATGAACCGGGTTCACGACCGGACATTCAAAGGCCAGAAATCGACCGTCGTGGTTTCCGCTAAGGGGACCAAGCCTGCTGACAGGCCATCCCGCTCGTTGCGCCATCCGCATGAACGCCGGCGAGCCAAGAGCAAGACAACGCGTCGCCCCCTCCCCGAAAAGATACTCGTTCACACGCCGCAGGATCGCGGTGGCCACGCCTGGTGCTTGTGCGGCAAAGCGCGTCAACTCCCACACGTCCGGATCGACCGGGGGCTCGCTATAGCAGAGATCGACCGGCATCCCGGGTAACAGGTCGAGACAAGCATCGCGGATCATGTAGCTGTAAACGATCTTGCCTGTTCCCAAGGTCGTATCAGTCCGCTTCAGTCGAGCGCCCCCAATTACTTCCCTATGAACATGGGCGATAACGTAAACTGTATCAAACGTGTCGTATTGCTCGAACTCACTTTCTTCTGCGACATGGAGCGCCCATTCCTTCCGGTCAACAAAGACCTCTTTCCGGTAGTGCAGGAACTTGGAGACGAGATCCCACTCCGAAACTGCCGCCGGCAGCTTGAGGACGGACACCTTCATGTCTTGAAGCTTCATATCCATCCTCATCAGTGACGCAACTTGTTTGGCAAACGCGCAAGGCCCAGGAACTGCCGGGTGCCTGTGGCCGGGTGTTGGAGCCAAAGCCCTCGCGACGTGACCTCTATCATGACCACCCCATCAGCCTGGTAGGTCTTGAAGTGCTCGGAGAGCGTTTCGACCATGTCCGCTGTAAGCTCTGCAATGGCCTGGATTTTCGGTGGCGTTCGATCATACATGGGGTCGCTCCCTTGTCCTGAGACCCTTGTAGGACAAGGCAAGCAGGCGAGTCTGCCACAAAGTTGCAAAACTGCCTTTTCAGAGTAGCCAAATGGATATACCAAGCAGTTCACCTACAGCAAAGACTACGCCCTCCATGCTCCAAGACTTCGTTCCGAACTTCCCCGAGGAGGAAGCAAAGCTGGACGCGCTCGCCACCGGTGGGTGGTTCATGGGCTTCAACATCTCCTACAAGGGCGCCGAGGTTCTGATTAATCGCTACCCCTCCGGGTGGCAGAGTGAGTACGAGGAAAATAACTACTTTTTTGGCGATCCGATCCTTGTCTGGACGATGACGAAGACTGGCTCGATCCGCTGGTCGGAGGTGAACATCCCCGATCTACGCGGCATCATGGCGAGCGCGGCGAGGCACGGGCTCCGATATGGCGCAACAGTCACCAAGAAGTATGGGCGCAAGCGTTGCTTCATGTCGATGGCCCGACCGGATCGGGAGTTCACAGACGCCGAGATCGAGATTGTTGAAGCCAAGTTCACCATGTGGTGCGAACTGCTGCTGAACAAGGCACGGCTGACAGAAGGAGAGCTCGCCGTGCTGCGCGCGTTCCGCAACGGACATGGACAGCGTGAGTGTGCAGCCGAGTTGGGTATCTCCGAGGCCACGGTCAAGCAGCGCCTGTCGAAAGCCTGCTCCAAGCTCGGGGCCGCCTCAAGGACGCAGGCCGTTGCCATAGCCGTTTCAAGGGGATACCTGAACGGTTAACCATTGAGTATAGCCATACGGCTATACTTTGGCTTGATCTACTTTCCAAATGGTTGTGGCAGACTGTAACGTCGCCTGGTTCACTCGGAGCCAGAGATATGCGGCCGAAGAAAACTCATGCAGAACCGATCCAGCCTGTTGTCGATGGAGAGCGGCATGGGTTTCTGTATCGTTGGAACACCGGCGAGGTTCAGGTGATGTGGCTCTCTGGCGCAGATACAGACGAGCCTCTGCTCGCAGGGAAGCCGAAGCACCAGCAAGATAGCAATAAAGACGCATAATTATAATATTGCATTAGGTGTAGCTTGTGAGATATGACTGGCTGGCAGAGACCTGCTCTGCAACTTGAGGTCAGCCGTGTCTTGTACTCTGAGAATCAAAGCATTTCTGGCTGCTTCAGTCATACCGGCTGCTGCAATGCTCATCCCCCAGGATGCCAAAGCCTACCCCATAGACTGTGCGATTCTGCTTTGCATGGCAGGCGGTTTCCCAGCTTCTGCCGAGTGCAGTGCCGCCAAGGCCGAGGTGATCCGCCGGATCACGCCTTGGCCTGTCGAGCCGCCCCTGCAACTCTGGCGTTGTCCAATGGGGATCAGCGCCCAAGACGCAGCCCTTGCCGGAATCGTTCCATTGCAGCTCGGACCCGATGGCCTGACCCCCGAAGTGCGTACCTACCGCGATGCGATGGAGATCTACCACATCAGATATTGGAGGTTTCGCGACAAGGAAGGCGACATCATGGTTGAGGACAGCACCCAAGCCGGCACCTATGGCCGGACCGGAGCCTTTTCATGGCAGCGCGCGAGCTTCGAGGAAGGCCCGGCATGGCTGGCCGAGGCGGTCGGCGGCAAGCGCGTCACGCGCCGCGTCTGCATCCGCGACAACGACACCGGCTGTCTGGCCCATCAAACCATCGGATCGGTGAACCGGGGACAGCGGGAGATCACAAGCCTGCGCGGCGTGGCCTTCCGCTACCGCGACCACACCGGCGCCTATCACCATCAGTTCGTCCGCTACTGACCGCTGGGGCGGTAGCCTGCCCGCGACAAACATTTGCCGAAGCTCACCGCGCCGTGTATCCCGAGGAACAAAATCAAGAAGAGTCGAGGACAGCAGCACACGCCACAAAGAAGAACCCCCGCGCGGGGGAAACCGGCGGGGGGACAATGCAACCAGGTCGCCAAACCTGAAAGCCTATCTAAAGCTAAGGCCCGTTGTAGTCCCTCCTGACATCCCGATCAAGCAGAAAACGCGTTTGCGCGAACGGACCCGTCTTGCCGGCCGCCCCTGCGCCTGAACCTGTCAGGAGCAGACCATGACACATCTTGCGGCCCAAGCCGCCCCCCTCTTTCCGACCCTTGCGCTGCCCGGCGGGCGCAGCGCCCTTCTCGATCTGGTGCGCACAGTGCGCCATCTTCTGCGTCCCGTGCCTTGTGCCGGCGCGATCAACGCGCTTGCCGACATGATGGGTGCCACCCGTCCGTCCGACTGGACCGAGCCAAAGACCGAGCCCTGCTGCTACATGGACGCGGTGGAGATCGCCCGGGCCCGCGGCATCCCGGCCTCGACCTGGCGGCGCTACGAGGCGCAGCTTGCGGCGGCCCGCCTGATCGAGCGCCGTACGGCCGCGAACGGCGCCCGCAGCCGTTGGACCGGCACCGGCATCTTCTTCGGGCCACTGCTGGCGCAGGTGAGCGACCTTCTGGCTATGAGAGAGCAGGCCGAGGCCGAGCGGCGCGCACACGCCCATCTGCGCGGCAGGCGCTCCATCGCCCGTCGCCATCTGCGGCACGCGATCGAGGCGCTGATCGAGCTTGGTGCGGCAGGCGAGACGGTCCAGGCGCTTGTCGAGCAGCGTGACGCCTGGCCTGCGGCCGAGGCGCTGTACTGCATGACGGTGGCCGAGCTGCGCCGGCACGTCGATGAGGCCGAATCCCTGTGTCGCGAAGCGCTGGCTCTTGTCGAGAACCTCGAGAAATCAAGCGGTGGACCGCTCAGTTTCGAGCGGTCTCATATACAAGATACAACCCAAATTCACATGAAGTCAGGTAACGCATGCGTGGATAACCGGAGCACGGGCAAGCCCGTGCAAGACAATCCCTCAGCTGCTCCGCCTAACGGCTCCGCGAAGAGCACAGAAAAAAATGATGGGGCGGGCAGGGCAGCGGTCAAGGGCCAGTTCATCGACCGGCTGGGACCGCAGCGGCTGTTCGAACTGGCCTCCGTCGAGATGCAGCAGGATCTGCTGCGCCACCGCAGCGACCCGGGCGAGCTGACGCTGTTCGACTTCATCTGCGCGGCCTATGACCGCTTCCCCCACATCGGCCTGCGGCCGCGGCTTTGGGAGGAATGGGCGCAGCTCATGTCCGAGGAGGAACTGATGCTTTGCACGCTCATCACCGATGCACGGCGATCGGACCCCGAAACCCCGGTCATCAGCCCAGGGGGCTACATGCGCGGCATGGTCCGGGCCTGCCAGCTCGGCACCCTCAACCTGACCGGCAGCCTGATCGGCCTCAACGAACGACGGCTGGCCGAGGAACGGACATGAAGGGACGGCGGCAAGGGCTGAACTTGGTTGGAAACGTCGGTCACGGCCGGGGAAAGATCAAAAATCTCCTTGGCCTTGTCGGAGCAGGATCATCGACAGCGTATTGCAGCGCATTCGGATGCAGGACGGCGGCCGGTATGAAAGGCTCATGGGTGAATGAATACCACAGCCAGGCCGTCCGAGCCGGCGAGATCACCCGGTGAGGCCGCGCCGGCCCTGTCCGGTCCGGCCGGTTTCCCCGCCGGTCAGCGTGGTGCCTTTCGGTCTGACGCCCGAGGCCCTTGCCAGGATGGCAAGCTTGCCGTGGAGGATGCGGTAATCCGCATTGTGGTTATAAGCATGGATCGCTTCCAGCAGCAGTTCCCATTCCGTCTTCGTCAGTCCTGGGCCATTCATGGAACTGTCCTGGCTGGTCATGTGAATGTCTCGGTCGCGAATGTTGCATCTGGTCTCTTCGGAAAGCGGATGCCTCCCCAAAACCGCACGTCGAGGTGACAGCCTGAGTGTGTCCGTCCTGTCCTGCGTGAACTCCGCAACCGCCATGACCGCAAAGCGCCTGGTCCTGCATGGCTTTTCCGAAGCAACGCAGGGAAACTCTACCCAGCGTTTCGGCGAAGTCCCGAGATTTGTTCGGTTTATCGCCTTCTGGTATAGCCAATCGGCTACACCGAAATCGCCATGTTTCCCGAAAATGCATGGAGCACCGTGGACGACACCGAGGGTCCCACAATCCTCTTCTGATCTTGCGAGGAAGCCGACATGAAGCTGGCCGATTGGGTGGATGAAGTGAAGGCGACGGGTGGCGTGCCCGAGGGCGACCAGGACACGCTGGCCGCCATCACCAGCGCCGCCGCCCTCTGCTGGGCCGAGATCGACAGGATGGGCGATCCCCGCAGCGAGATCGTGCAACTCGGCGTCAAATGGATGGCGGCCTTCATGGTGTCCTGCGCCCGGCACGGCGAGACGGACTTCCGCGCGATCCTGGTGCCGGCTGAACACCAGCAAGACGTTTTCCGACGCGAAGCCATGCGCAACACGGGTGTGATCGCGAAGATCCTGACCGAAGCGGCCCTAGCATCGCCCCGCCTGTTTACCAGCGCCGTTTCTGCCACCGGCGTCCATCGGCCCGATGCCCCATCCGGGCGCGGCAAGAACCGTGGCGGCTGACCACCCGCAGCCCCAGGGCAGACCCCGCTGGCGGCGGCTGATCGTCGCAGCGGCGGCGCTTCTGCTAATCGCGGCGCTCGTCGCGTTCAGTTGGCCACAGAGCGGCAAAGAATGGCACGTTATAGACGGTGATACGCTGGAACTTGCGGGTGAGCGCATCCGCCTGTTCGGGATCGACGCGCCCGAACGTGGGCAGAGCTGCGGACCCGTCGCTTGCGGCACAGCCGCAACCGACGCCCTGGCCGACATTCTGTCGGCCGGTCCGGTCCGCTGCACCCGCGTCAACACCGACCGTTATGGCCGCACTGTCGCCCGCTGCCGTGCAGGACGCCACGACGTCAATCGCGAAATGGTCAGGCGCGGCATGGCATGGGCCTATCGTCAGTATGGTGACGATTATGTGCGCGACGAGAAAGCAGCGAGGACGGCGCGTATCGGCATCTGGAAATACAAGTCGCAACCCGCCTGGAACTACAGGGCTGGAAGACGGACAGGCAACTGAACCTATCGGCTAGGCCGTTCTAATACGCAGCCTGCCATCGCAATTGCGCTTTCCGGACGTCCGTCAGCAGCAGAGTCCTGCCTTGGAACGCAGCTGTGTTCATCCGGCCACGCGGCCCAAAAATACATACGGTTCAACGTCATTCCTTCAGTCGCAACCGAGGAATGTCAGGCTATCAGACGCCATGGCGTCCTCAGGCCGCTTTGCAGGGGAGGCGGCTTTGACATCCGGGATCGAGACATGCGCCTGTGGGACGAAAGTGCCTCCCTCGGTGTCGGTCGATGCCGAAAGCTTCCGGGTGTGGCGCGCGATCCTTGAGTGCCCGGCCTGCGGCTTCGCTGCCCGTGCAGTCGGCTACGAGCCGGTCAGCTCGCTTTCGCAAGCCACCTTCAGGTGGAACGCGCATGCAGCCCAGGTTCAGGCTCCCCGACTGGCCATCTCGATCCGGTATCACTGACACTTTTCCGAAAGGAGCGAATGAACCGTGACGGGCCGGAACTGCGGAGAGTCCCAGTTCCCGGACCCGCATCTGCAGTGCGCATTCGTTGAGCAGGGCGGCGAGATCCTGGCGGTCCACATTATCGCACCGACCCGAAACCGGGGCAGGGCGCCCCGATGGAACGATCATTTCGCACCAGGGTTGAGTTCGGCATTGATGAGCAGACGAGAGCCAGATTGATTTTCAATCAGCCAGCCCAATCCGAAAGACACTGCCGCGCGCTTGGCCGCACATGCTGAGTTGCGTCGGGACAGCAGAATGCCCGGCCCAACCGATCATGTCCCGCTGCACGACGCTGGCTCCGGCAAGGCCCTGCAGGCTTGACCCGGCGAAGACATGCATCCTTGACGCAGCAATGCGCCGCGGGTGCGACGCTGGCTCACCCTCTGCCCAGGTTATCCTGACGCCCGCCGAGCTTGAGACCGCCCGTCGATCCGCTCTCCTTGCCAGTCTTCCCGACGGGGGTGAGGCCATGCTGCTGAAGGATGCACGGGTGCAGGGCCTCAGGGCCGGTCAGGTCCTCTTCCTGCAGGACGAGCCCTCCGACGCGCTGTTCGTCGTGCTGGAGGGCTGGATCAAGCTTTACCGCACTGCCGCCAGCGGGATCGAGGCGGTGGTCGGCACCATGCGCGACGGCCAGAGCTTCGGCGAGGCAGCGGCACTCTGCGGCCAGCCCTGGCCTGTCTCGGCCGAGGCGATCAGCCCGGCGCGGCTGCTGCGGCTGGACGCACGCCATGTACGCCGCCTGCTGCAGTCCGACCCGGCGCTTGCCACCTCGATGCTGGCTCCGGCTTTTCAGCGTCTGCAGCAGCTCATTGCCCACATCGAGGTGCTGAAGACATGTACCAGCGTGCACCGGGTGGCCGAGTTCCTGCTGGACCTCATCGCGGAATGCGACGGAGACGGTCCGGTGGCCCTGCCCTACAATAAGGCGCTGATCGCCGGCCGACTGGGGATAAAGCTGGAAACCCTGTCGCGTACCTTCGCACGGCTGCGCGATCATGGTGTGCAGGTCGATGCCACGACGGTCCATATCGAGGACGTGGTGCGTCTGCCCGACGTGATGGTCGAAGCGGTGTCGTGAAGGGCAGGGCCCTTCTGAGCAACTCGTCTGCTGGCGCCTCTGGAACTCGGACGAGCAAGGAGCCAGCAGGGACACGCGGTTCTTGTTTCGTCTTCAATAATGGTCATATTGAAGACGCTATCGGAAAGGACCTTGCCATGGCTCAGACCACAACCATGACCGTGCGGCTCGGCCCGGTGCTGAGCGATTTCGTTGCGGCCAATGTCGGTGAGGACGGATCCTATGAGAATGTCAGCGAGTATGTCCGTGACCTGATCCGTCGCGACAAGGAACGGGCCGAGGCTGAAGCCTTTGTTCGCCTTCAGACCGAACTGACCCGAGCGTTCGCCGCGCCCGAGGACAGCTATCGACCCCTGACGGCTGCCGAGGTGATCGCGCGCAACCGGGGCTGATCGTGGCGGCCCTTCGCATCCAGGAGGCCGCATCGATGCGGCTGGATGACATTTATCGCTACACCCGTGAACGCTGGGACGAAGCGCAGGCCGATCGTTATATCACCGGCCTCATCGCCGCCTTCGAGCGGATCGAGGCACATGGGGTCGCCTCCCGCCCGATCCCGGCCGAGTTTGGCGTGAACGGCTTCTTCTTCCGCTACGAGCACCATTTCGTCTACTGGCGCCGGCTGTCCAATGGCGACATCGGCATTGTGACGATCCTGCATGAACGCATGCACCAGATCGGCCGGTTCGCCGAGGATTTCAGGCGCGAGTGACCTCTGAGGCGGTCAGTGGTCAGCTCGATCCTGTGGCAACTCGGACAGGGTCAGCGCGACCTGAGGAGTTGACCCCCACAGATCGGGACGGATCATGACGAGGTGCCCGGAAGATACCCAACCTGTCACGGGTTGCTTCCGCCCTGAGTCTACAGCCCAAGCTATCCCCCCAACGCACGGCCGGACGCCTTGATGAACCAGCAGTCTCAGGATGACGGGCGTGAGGTCCTCGCGGGACTTGTCGAGCGGGTGACGTTCCACAATCCCGAGACCGGCTTCTGCGTGCTGCGCGTCAAGGCGCGCGGGCACCGCGACCTGGTGACGGTGGTGGGCCATGCCGCCGCGATCTCGGCGGGCGAATGGATCAGTGCCTCGGGGCAGTGGAGCAACGACCGCACGCATGGTCTCCAGTTCAGGGCGCAGTTCCTCAGGGCCTCCGCGCCCACGACGGCCGAGGGCATCGAGAAGTATCTCGGCTCGGGCATGATCCGCGGCATCGGCCCGGTCACGGGCAAGCGCCTCGTGCGCCACTTCGGCACGGAGGTCTTCGACATCATCGAGACCAGCCCCGAACGCCTGCGGGAGGTGGGCGGCATCGGTCCCGTCCGTGCCGCCCGGATCGCCGCCGGCTGGGCCGACCAGAAGGTCATCCGCGAGATCATGGTCTTCCTGCACCAGCATGGCGTCGGCACGGCCCGGGCCGTGCGGATCTTCCGGACCTATGGCCTCGATGCAGTCCAGGTGATGAGCGAGAACCCCTACCGGCTTGCCCGGGACATCCGCGGCATCGGCTTCCGCACCGCCGATGTCATTGCCGAAAAGCTCGGCATCGAGAGGACCGCCATGATCCGGGTGCGGGCAGGGATCTCCTTCGCGCTCTCCGAGGCCATGGGGCAGGGGCATTGCGGGCTGCCGCGGACGGAACTGGCGGGGCTCGCGGAAAAGCTGCTGGAGGTGCCGGTCGAGCTCATCGCGCGTGCGATGGCTCTGGAACTGGCGGAGGGCACGGTCACGGCGGACCGGGTGGGTGATACGGACTGCGTGTTCCTGACCGGGCTTCACCAGGCCGAGCGCGGCATCGCCGCGCATCTCAAGCGCTTGGCCAGCGGTCCCCTGCCGTGGCCGGAGATCGATGCCGACCGTGCCCTGCCGTGGATCGAGCAGACAACGGGTCTTACGCTCGCCGCCAGCCAAGCCGGGGCCGTTCGCCTGGCGCTGCGCTCCAAGGTGCTGGTGATCACCGGCGGACCCGGTGTCGGCAAGACCACCCTGGTCAATGCCATCCTGCGCATCCTCGCGGCCAAGGGCACCCGTCTGCTGCTCTGCGCGCCCACCGGACGGGCGGCCAAGCGCATGGCGGAGGCCACGGGGTTGGAGGCCCGCACCATTCACCGGCTGCTCGAGTTCGACCCCGCCACCGCCGGCTTCAAGCGCAGCGAGGAGAACCCGCTCGCCTGCGATCTGCTGGTCATCGACGAAAGCTCGATGGTGGACGTGCCCCTCATGCAGTCGCTGCTGAAGGCGGTGCCGGGCATGGCCGCGCTGCTGATCGTGGGCGACATCGACCAGCTGCCCTCGGTCGGTCCCGGCCAGGTACTGGCCGACATCATCGGCTCCGGCGCGGTGCCGGTGGTGCGGCTGACCGAAGTGTTCCGCCAGGCCGCGCAGAGCCGCATCATCACGAGCGCGCACCGGATCAACGAAGGCCGGCTGCCGGACCTCTCGGCGCCCGAGGGTGAAACGGACTTCTACTTCGTGCCGGCCGAGGCGCCCGAACAGGCGGGGGCGCGCATCGTCGAACTGGTGCGCCATCGGATCCCGCGCCGCTTCGGGCTGGACCCCGTCCGCGACATCCAGGTGCTCTGCCCGATGAACCGCGGCGGCGTCGGCGCGCGTGCGCTCAACATCGAACTGCAGGCCGCCCTCAACCCGGCGGGTGCCCCGAAGGTCGAGCGCTTCGGCTGGACCTTTGCGCCGGGCGACAAGGTCATGCAGGTCGAGAACGACTATGACAAGGAAGTCTGGAACGGCGACATCGGCCGGATCACGTCGGTCGATCCCGAAGAGGGGGAGGTCACGATCGACTTCGACGGCCGCCCGGTCGTCTTCGGCCTCGGTGAGCTCGATACCGTCGTGCCGGCCTATGCGGCCACGATCCACAAGGCGCAGGGGTCGGAGTATCCGGCCGTGGTCATCCCGGTGATGACCCAGCACTACGCCATGCTGCAGCGCAACCTGCTTTATACCGGCGTCACCCGCGGCCGGAAGCTGGTGGTGCTGGTCGGCCAGAGGAAGGCCGTGGCCATTGCCGTGGGGAATGTCGCGGGACGGCGGCGCTGGACGAAGCTCGCCGAATGGCTCGCCGCGGCGTAGGGCTTGAGGCGCCGCAGGATGCTTGGAAGAGAACGAAGAACACACAATAAGATATTGATATAATTACATAATTCCAATTACTATAAGAGTTGGTATACGCAAGGGACGCGCTACCTTGGAGTGCGACTTTTGATCCTCAACAATGAGTTGGGCTTTGAAAGGACATTCGAATGAAGGTTCGGTATTCTCACCTCTCGCTGGCGGAGCGTCGCCGGATCGA
>NZ_JACJFU010000052.1:0-10411 GCF_014164635.1 Paracoccus sp. MC1854
TGCTTCAACAAGCTGAAGAACGCCCGCCGCGTCGCCACCCGCTACGACAAAACCGCCGAAAGCTACCTGGCATTCATCGACGTTACCTCCATCCGCCTCTGGCTCCGCCATTTGTCAACATGACCTAGCGTCATCGCCAAGTGCCGCTGCCAGTTCTTCCAGCGTGTCCAGCGCGCCGGGTGCCCCGTTGGTGACGGCGGCAATGGCTGCGGCGATCTCCGATCCGATCTTGGTGCTGGACCATGTTGCCGAGGATGTCGTCGCGCCATCGTTGATGACCGCACCGCCCGACTGCGCCGCCGCAGCGACCTCCGCCTGCAGCGCGTTGATCGCGGCGACGAGGCTGGTCTTGGAACTGGTGGTCAGGGCGGAAAGGTCGGGAAGGTTGCCGTTGATCAGGGTGCGGAGGGCCTTGTCCTCCGTGGCGGCGCGGGTCGCCAGATCGGACAGGCGGTTCTGCAGGGTCATGGCTGTCTCCTCAGACCAGCTTGTTGTCAAAGATGACGGTCAGATCGAGGCCGCCGTGTGGGTCGATGATTTCCGGGACGTAGAGGCCGTCAGGCCGCTGCTCGAGCGCGTTTCCAGGCGAAGTGCTGATCGCCGCCACCCCGCCGATCGCCGCCACGGCCTGCTGCAACAGCGCCCGGTCGGCGTCGTCCATCCGGCCGGGTCGACCTTCGACGCCAACCTCGATGACGGCGACCTCATTATCCTCGATCTCGAGGTCAGCCACGTCGGACATCAGCGCCCCTTCCTGTTCAGCAGCACAAACCGGCCGCAGGCCCGCTCCTGCCCGTCCGGCCAGCGTATCCACAGTTGGGCGGCATAGCGCCCGGACGGGATGTCCAGGCTCTCGGGCGACAGGGCGAAGGCAATGCCGCGATCGTCGATGGCGCCGGCGATCCTCAGGCAGAGATCGCCCGCGACGGTGATCCGCAGCTCGGCCGAGGCGCCGGTCAGGTCGGCCATCCCGCCGGCCGCGTTGCGCGGCACCGCTCGCCAGGTCTTCCGCTCGCCGAGGGTGTAGTCGATGGTCTTCATGGGCTCACTCCGAAAATCGTATCGAGCTGCTGGTCCGTGACGCCCAGGGCATAGGCCGCCGCAACGATCACTGGATGGTTGCGCGAGATCAGGTTGTCGGAGCGCCACTTGATCCGCGCCGCCATCTGGGCCTCGGGCGGCAACATCTGGAGCATCGGCTGCATTGAGGCCGGGATCGTCCCGCCCGCCGCCTCCTCGGCTTCTTCGGGCGAAAGGATGCCCGCTACGGCGAGACGAATCAGCAGGTCCGACTTGTCGAGCTGGGTGGCGGCGCGAACCCGGTGCAGCTCCTCGGCAAGCTCGGCCTCGGTGCGGGGATCGAACCAGGTCTCCGTGACGTAGTCGAACTCTGCCCACGCTGCCGGTCGGGGTCGGCGGATCGAGAGTTCGCCCGCGGCGTCGATGTAGACATCGTTGATACTGGTGCTTTCGGCTATTTCCCACCAGTGATCGGTTGTATCCGGCGGGACATTGCTGACGATGATGTCCCGCATGACTGGATCAACGTAGGCATACATCATTTTCTTGCCCCAGAGATGGTGAGGGTCAGGTTTCGTGCCCAGATGCTGGAGTCAGGGCCGGCATCGGGGTTGTTGTGGTAGCGCGATCAGCCCCGAACGATGATCCGGGTGGAACCATTCCCCGAGGCCGAGGAGATGAGGCTGACGGGGATCATCGCCAGGATGCCGCCCGAGTTCGTCCGTGCACCCGCGCCGACCTCGGCCTGGGCCACGCCGTCGATCAAAAGCTGAAACTGACCGAACCGGTCGAAGTTGTCGCTGCTGTCCACATACCCGTTGAACGCGATGATGTAGCCGCCCCCGTTGAAGTCGGGGATAGTCCGATCAAACAGAACCGAAGGGTTCGAGCGGGACGAACCCAGCGGCAGGAACACATCGGCCCGCGCGTAGAATCGCGGGACATAGAGTTCGTTGTTCGCGATCTTCAGGGCCGTGACGGTCAGATCCTTGATCTGCGCCGTCTCGGTAATCAGCGCCGCCGTCTTGACGAGATGGGTGGCCGTGATCGTGCCGGTCTTGATCATGTCGCCGTCGATGACCGTGCGGCCATAGTCGGCATCCAATTTGAAATCGCCCTCGTAGGTGGCGAGGCAGACGTTGTTCGTCGCCATCGCGGTCGCGAGGGATGTCGTGGTCGAGAACGTGGTCGCGCCCTTGACCCAGAAGATAAACAGGACGCCGCTCGACCAGGTTGCGGAACCCGCGGGGATACTGGTCGAGGTGATGGTGCCGGTATCGTTGACCCAGCGAATGGCCCCGGCGGTCCAACTCACCTGATTGGCACCGGGCTTGTTATGCTCGAACTGGATGCCGGTCAGGGTGATGTTGCGCGAGCCGATCTCCAGCTTGTTCGCCGTGACCGTGTTGGCCGAAAGCGCCCCGCCGTCGATCCGGGTCTCGTCACCGCCCTTGCGCCAGTCCGCCAGCGTGGTGCCGCCCGAGACGATGATCTTGCCGGGGTCGATCTGGACCGAGCCCTCGTTCACGCGCGCGGCGGGCTCGCGGGCACCAAGGGCCGCGTCGAGGCGCACCTGGTTGATTGTCGTGCCGTTGACCGTGATGTTCGCCGCCAATGCGGTCCCGGCTTTCAGCTTGGCCGCCGAGATCTCGCCCGTGATATTGGCTTCGCGGATATAGGCCGTGTCGATGGTCGCCAGCGAGGCGATCAGGTCCGTCACGTCGAGCGAGCGGGCCTTGATCGAGTTCGTGACGATCTGGTCGCCGTCGATGTAGGTGAAGGTCGAGGGCGCGTAGGGCGAGGGTTCGGCGCGGTCCTTGGCCGACAGCGCCATCATCGGCTTGTGGGTGAACAGCTAGCTGTTGGTGCCCGAGATGGTGCCCTTCTTGCGGAGCATGAGGTTCGCGAAGGCGGCGTTGGCCGGGGCCGCGCCCTTTGTCCAGATCCGGGTCCAGGAGTCTGGGTTCCGGGTCTCGCCCATGTCGTTCTGAAGCGTGACTGCTGGCGTGGAGCCGAGCAGGACGCCGGCGGCGTTGCGCCATTCGATGTAAAGCTCGCCCCGGCAGCGGTGTGCCGAAAGCTGGACCGAAACCTCGATCCAGTCGCCGGGCTTGACCGGCCAGCCGTTGCCTCGCGCGCCGCTGTTGTCCTTCGGCGGGAAGCAGCGCACATCGACAAAGCCCGTGGACTTGGTGGACGTCTGCGCGATCTCCAGCACCGGGCTTTCCGGCCCGGCCCAGTCACCACCGGCCTCGCGCCGGATGACACTGACCTCGGCCGCCGTCTGCCCGTTCAGGTTGAGATACCAGTGCTTGACCGTCTTCGGGTTGGCGGTGCCATCCACGACGACCGCCCAGTCCGAGTTGACCAGGAGGTTGCCGCCGAAGCCGATGGCGAGCTTCTGGGACGTCACCACGCCTGCGTCGAGATGCGCGGTCTGGATCGCGTTCGCCGTGAGGTGGGCTGCAATGATCGAGCCATCGACGATCAGCTTGCCCGTCATCCGGCGCAGGATGCGCGGGTTGCCGAAGAACGCCTCGGTCACGTTCTCCGAGCAGCGGAAGGCCAGCCGAATGAAGGCCGTCCCGTCGGGGATCGTCATGTTGCCCTCGACCAGCCTGGCCGAGGTCGTGGTGTTGAGGTCGGTGCTCCACGACCCGAGGTTCGTCTTCACCATGTCGTGGCGCGAGACCTGGACCCGGATGTCGCCTGTTCCGGCCACGATCCGGCAGGCGGCCGAGATGTTGAACTCGTCGCTATATGGACGCCTCGCGTTACCTCGACCGGCTGCCGGCCGAGCCCTGCCCCGCGCCGACGCATACCCCTGCGCCTGCGCCCGGTGTCGCCTTCCGCGAGCGCATGATCGGGCGGCTTTCGTTCTCGACAGACGATCCGATGACTGGCTGGGCCGACGTCAATGCCGTTCCAGTCGTACTCAACGCCACGATCGACATCCGCGACATCCGAGGCTTCGTGGCCGATCCCAAGCACCGAGGCGCGATGGCAGCGCATCTCTGGAGTCCCCGCTTGGGTTTCACCCTGCCGGCGACCGATGCCAACTTTCAACTCTTTGCGCCATCTGCCGAAGCCGGCTGCACCGAGATGATCTACGAGCTTGGAGTGCTTCTCAACGGCGCACCCTATTGGTTCAGCGGCCGCAAGTTTGTTCGTCCTGGGCCGCCTTGGCGACTCTGGCCCGACACGACCACCTTGCACGTGCAGCTTCACGAGGGACGCGACCGCACCGGCAGTGTGGTGGCAGCCGGCATGCTCCGCCTCGGTATGATCGACTTCCTTGCACTCGGACTGACCCTCCACGCCCGCGACAGCATCGGACGGCGCCGCCGCGCAGCGTCAGTTGTTCAATTCGTCCGGTTCTTCGCCGACAGCCTCTGGAAAACCTATGGCTTTGGAGGGCAGAAATGAGCGACCCACGGTCGAACGACCCCGACGCCGAGGAACGAACGATCACCCGACCCGCCGCTGTGGGCTGGTTTGGAGTACGCCAGCTTGTCGGAACCGGGCTGCATGCGCTAGTGACTGCGGTAATTGGCACTCGTTCGGCGAGACGCGAGGTGCTCGCCGCGCTCGACACTGGCCCGAAACCCGACTACGTTATCGGCCCAGCGGGCTATTTTGATTTCAGCGCTAAAGACGTCTTGTGGCTCGACTACGTGGCCGACCTTGGCGACGGCTTCGATGCTACCGAGGCGGTGGCTTGGCTCGTCGCGCGCGACTACGTCTTCCTGAGAGCAGCCGGCGAGAAAGTCGAGCAACCCGTCCCGCCCGACATGCTATCTGAAAGCCCTGCCGACGCTCTCCCGCGCTCCGTGGCGCTTCCCGCGGCGGAAGTCCTGGTGTTTGGCGGCGACGAGACCTACCCCGTCGCCTCGCAGGAGAACTACCGCGACCGCACCATGGGCCCCTACTATGCTGCACGTCCATGGGGAGGGCGTGACCCGGCTGTCGGTGGCCGAGCGCTGTTCGCGATCCCGGGCAACCACGACTGGTATGATGGTCTTGGGGCCTTCATTCGCTGCTTCTGCCAACCCGGGCGATGGACCGGCTGCTGGCAGGCGCAGCAGATACGCAGCTACTTCGCCTTGCGCCTGCCGCACGGATTTTGGCTTTGGGGCGTTGATCTCGCCACCGAAGACGATATTGACCCGCCGCAGCTCGCCTACTTCCGCAATCAGGCGGCGCAAATGCAGCCGGGCGACCAACTCGTTCTTTGCGCGCCCAAGCCAGCATGGCTCACGCGCGACGCGGCAGTGCAGCAGGACGTTCCTGATCCCGCGAGTTGGCACGCGTGGGGTAAGCTCGAGCACATTCTGGGCCTCGCCACAGAGCGGGGCGCGACAGTACCGCTCCTGATCTCGGGCGACCTGCACCATTACTGCCGCTATGTCGTAAAAGGGCCGGAGAAGCGCCACTATGTCACCTGCGGCGGGGGTGGCGCCTTTACGCTTGGCACGGCCGGAACGCCCGAAAAGCTTGTTTTCGAAGATGGCACGACGACGCAGCGCAAGGCGGCTTTCCCCTCGACGAGAGAGTCCGAGGACATGCGCAACCGCGTCTGGCGGCTCGTTTACCGGCACAAGGTCTTCTGCGCCACGCTTTCGGCGCTGATGCTAGGCCTCATCTGGATTCTGAACTCGGCGAGCTTCGTGCTCTTGGAGGAGGCCTCGGGCGCACCAGTTATCGACGCCCCGCTGCTCGCCGGCCTGATCGAGCACGGCGCGGGACCTCTCATTGCTGACCTGGTAGCAGTGCTGGTCTTCAGCCCGGTTTCTGTTGTCGCAACCGGGTTCGTAGCTATGGGCTTCGTTGCATTCGCGCGGACAGGAGCCTCGCTCTGCACGCCAGTTTGGGGGCCATGGGTCGCGGGGCTCCTGCACTTCGTTGTCCAGCTTGCCGCCGCCTTTGCGATCGCCGCGCTGGCGAGCCGCCTGATAGTCACGCTTGGGGCACCCGTGGTGCTCGAGACCCTCCTGATGCTGGCCGGAGCCGTTACCGTCGGCTGGATCGTGCATGGCATGCTGATGGCGGCCTACCTGTGGCTGTCGAACCTTGCGATCAAGGGACATGAGCTAGAACTCTATTCGTCGCAGGCGATCGAGGGCTGGAAGTCGTTCCTGCGGCTTCGCGTCGATGCCGAGGGATTGACGGTCTTCCCGATCGGCCTCGTCAAGGTGCCGGGCTGGCGCCCCGCTCCGGCGACCGCCGGAGCGAAGCCCGCGCCGAGCCGCGCCTTCCCTCGCGGGATGCGCAGGGCGGACGTCTTCACGGTCCCCCAAGGCGCTACTCATGTTTTTGATCCGGATGGGCCGCTCGTGCCGGAGCTGATCGAGACGCCAATCCACATCTCCGTCAGAGGCGTCAGCGCATGACTCCCGACATCATCGTCATTGGCAGCGGCTTCGGCGGCGCGGTTCACGCCTGCCGGCTGGCCGAGGCGGGACTCGCCGTTCTTGTCCTTGAACGTGGGCGCCGCTGGGCACCGGATGACTTCCCGCGTGGCCCGGACGATGCTTGGATCTACGATGTTGACGAGCCGGAGAAGCAGAACGGCTGGGTCGATTTGCGCTTCCTCGACGACATGTGGGTGGCGCAGGGCGCCGGCGTCGGCGGCGGCTCGCTGATCTACGCCAATGTCAGCATTGACGCCCGGCCCGGCGCCTTCGCCTCCGGCTGGCCCGCGCCGATTACTTTCGATGCGCTGCGCCCGTACTACACGCGCGTCTCCGAGATGCTGGCACCCGAGACCCTGCCCGAGACCCAGCTCACGCCGCGCCACCGCCTGCTTCGCGAGGCCGCCGAGCGCATTGGAGCCATTGAGCGTTACCGCAAGGTCGAGCTCGCCATCGCTTTCGATCCCAACGGCCGCTACCCTGAGGAGCGTCCGCCCGACGAGCGAGCGACGAAGACCTTCATGAATCGCTTCGGCCGCGAGCAAGGTTACTGCATCCATGCCGGCAACTGCGACATCGGTTGCAAGGCGGGGGCACGCAACACCCTTGACCTAAACTACCTTGCGGTTGCCGAGGATAAGGGCGCTGCAATCAGACCGCTCTCGGTGGTCTCCCATGTCGCGTCCGAGGGGCGCGGCTACGCTGTCGTCTACCACGAACTCAAGGGGGGCGCCGCATCGAGCGGGTGGCACGGGCCCCGCGAGTGGTGATCGCTGCGGGCTCGCTTGGCACCACTGAGATTCTGTTTCGCTCACGCGACCGTTTCCGCACCTTGCCCGGAATCAGCAGAGCGCTCGGCGGAGCCTGGAGCAGCAACGGCGACTTCCTTACCCCAGCATTCTACCCCGGCCGGCGGCTTTCGCCGAGCGTCGGCCCGACCATTACTGGGGCCATCGAGTTCCTCGACGGCATGGACGGCAGTGCGCGTTATTTCGTCGAAGACGGCGGCTTCCCGGATATGATCGGCAACTTGATTCGCGCTCGGGCAAAGCGGGGGCGCTTCAGCCTCAGCGGCCGCATGCTGACGCGTATCGCCAAGGCTTTCGACAACGGCAACTCCTTTGAGACGATGATGCCTTGGTTTGGCCAGGCAATGGACGCCGGGGACGGCCGGCTTTACTACGGCCGGGACTGGCTGCGACCGTGGAAGCGGCGGCTGAAGCTGGACTGGGACGCGCGCCGATCCGAGTACGGCGTCGGGGGGCTGATCGCGGCCCACGAACGGCTAAGCGCCGCGACCGGCGGCGCAGCCCGGGTGCCGCCGACTTGGACTATTCTGCGCAATCTGGTGACTCCTCATCCCCTCGGAGGCTGCGCCATGGCCGCCTCGCCTGCCGCCGGGGTCGTCGATCATCGCGGCGAAGTGTTTGGATACCCGGGCCTCTTTGTCGCAGATGGCTCGATCTTCCCTCGTCCTATCGGGCTCAACCCGTCCAAGACCATCGCCGCGCTAGCGGAACGATCGGTCGAGATGATGCTCGATGCCACGAAAACAGCCACTGCGACGACGCAGCCCCAGCAACGAACAATTTAGCGCCGACTCGGACTTGGATCACCGGACAGTTCGGCTGGGGTTGAGCGCGGCGCGGAACTCGACGGGCGAGCACATGCGCAGCGCGGAATGCGGATGGACCGTGTTGTAGAACTCGATCACAGAACCCCCACGGGACCGAGGAGCGGGAAGTGCTCTACCCATGGCACCCTTGGGCGGGTCGGTCGGTTCACGTTCACGAGGTGATCGAGAAGGCAGGCTGGGCGGCGTTTCGCTGTAGCCCGGACGGTGTCGCGTCCGATCGGCGGCTGGAGGTCCCGGTCTGGATGTTCGATCGGGTCGCTGGCCAAGGCTGGCAGGTTGGGGCGGCGCCGGTTGCCTCGGTGGCGGCTCTGGGAGCTCTGGCGGCATTGCTGCACGATGCGGCCGGCGTTCGCGATGGCGCACCGCAAACGCGAGAGTCGAGCGCAGCATCGGGGTCCCAAGAGGCGATTCCGGGAGATGCCGATGCGACGCCGACCGACACCACAGCAACTCGAGTTGTTCGCCCACCCCAGCGACGCCGATCTGGCCCCGGCGCCGCACTGGCAGACGCTGCCCGAGGAGGCGCGGGTGAGGCTGACCGGGCTGATGGTCCGCTTGATCCTCGACCACGCCGACGGCGCGGACAGGCAGCGGAAGGAGGCGGGACATGATGCATGAGAAGATCGGGCCGCATCATCTGGAGCGCAAAGCGATCCTCTACGTGCGGCAATCCTCGGCCCATCAGGTGCTGCACAATCGCGAGAGCGGTGCCCTGCAATATGCGATGCGCGACCGGCTGGCGACGCTCGGCTGGTCCTGCATCGAGACGATCGACGACGACCTTGGCCGTTCGGCGGCGGGCGGCGTGGCGCGTGCCGGCTTCGACCGGATGGTGGCCGAGGTCTGCCTGGGCAAGGTCGGTGCGGTGGCAGCGCGGGAGGTGTCGCGCTTCGCCCGCAACAGCCGGGACTGGCAGCAGCTCATCGAGATGTGCCGGGTCGTCGACACCGTCCTGGTAGACCAGGAGACCGTATATGCCCCACGCCAAAGCAACGACCGTCTGCTTCTCGGCCTGAAGGGCAGCCTTAATGAGTATGAACTCGATTTGCTGCGGCAGCGGTCGCTGTCCGCCCGTTACGAGAAGGCCCGTCGTGGCGAGTTGATCGTCGCCGCCCCTGTCGGCTTCGTGAAGGCCGGCGACAGGCTCGAGAAGGACCCCGACCGTCGCGTCCAGGAGGCCATCGCCCTCGTCTTCGACAAGGTGGCCGAGCTTGGTAGCGCTCGGCAGGCTCTGCTCTGGTTCCTGGAGCACGGGCTGGATTTGCCGGCCCGGCACGCCAATGGCGACGTGATCTGGCGGAGGCCAACCTATGCTACCATCCATCGGATGATCGAGAACCCAGTCTACGGCGGCGCCTACGCCTATGGTAAGACCCGGGTTGTGCCGAGACACGGCGCGGCCGTTCCGCGATCCGGCAGCCGCCGCAAACCGCGCGGTGAGTGGCTGGCGCTGAAGCCCGGCGCACACGAAGGTTATGTCAGCTGGGAACGGGCAGAGGCGATCCGCGCGATGGTCAGCGACAACGTTCCCGCGAGCCGGCATCACGGAGCGCCCAAGCACGGCGATGCCCTGCTCGCCGGTCTCGTTCGCTGCCGGCGCTGCGGCCGCAAGATGACGGTCCGCTACACCGGGGCCAAGCATGACATCCCGCGCTATTCCTGCTGGCGCGGCCTGCTCGACAATGGCGAGCCGCGCTGTATCGCCTTCGGCGGCCTGCGGGTCGACGATGCCATCGAGGAAGCGCTGCTGCGGGTGGTCGAGCCGGGCGCCATCGCGGCCGCCGCCGAGGCTGAGGCGCAGGCCGCCAGTCGCCGCGATCAGGTTCGCGAAGCGCTCGCGCGTGATCTCGAAGCGGCCCGCTACGGTGCCGATCGGGCCTTCCGGCAATACGATGCTGCCGATCCCCAAAACCGGCTTGTGGCGGCGGAACTGGAGGCGCGGTGGAACCGCGCCCTCGCACGCACCGCCGAGATCGAGACCAGGATCGCCGCGCATGATGCCGCCGCGCCCAGGCCTTCCCCCTTGGGCGCGATGGACGCCGCCACCCTCGGCACGAACCTTCGAACGGTCTGGGCGGCACCAACCACCGATGCCCGGCTCAAGAAGCGCATCGTGCTATTGCGCGACAATCTTGATGAGACGCGCGCGTCAATCTGGATGAGCTTCTACGTCGCGGCGTCTGGCAGGGTATCAGCGTGATTGTCGCTGGCAAGGCCCTGCGGGCCGGGTGATTGACGCTCCGCGACAGACTGGGGCGTATTGTTGATTGTCGCGAATGCGGCCGGTCGTCCCCGTGTCCGCTTTGCCTCCATGGCGCTGCGCCGGCGATAGCTTTCGACATTC
>NZ_JACJFU010000004.1:0-214598 GCF_014164635.1 Paracoccus sp. MC1854
GCATTGCTCGGCGGACAGTGGACAGCAGCGAGAGGTTGGGCTGCCACCGCTGGGTCGTCGAACGAACGCTTGCCTGGCTCAACCGCTTCCGCCGTCTGACTATCCGCTATGAGCGACGCGCCGACATTCACGAGGCCTTCGTAATCCTCGGCTGCGCCCTCATCTGCCTCAACCAGATCAGAAGGTTTTGTTAGATGCTCTTAGAGCACCTGGAGACCGTCTCTTGTGCGTTGCGGGGGTATGAGCAGGCATCTTGTATCCGATGATCTGGGATCGGCGATTGCGCCGCTGCTGCCGAAGCGGCGGGACCAGCCCGGGGGCGGCCGGGCGCGGTTGCGATGGGCGCCTGGCCTTGTCGGGCATCATCTTCGTGCTCCGCTCCGGCATTCCCGGACAGATGCTGCCGGCGAGTTCGGCTGCTCCGGCATGGCCTGCTGGCGCAGGCTGCAGGACCGGCCGACGGTCGGCATCCGGGCCGGGCTCCATCGCATGCTGCCGGAGCGCCTGCCGGATGATGGACAGCCGGACGGGAGCCGGGCCTCCCTCGACAGCCCCGCCGTGCCGGCGAAAAGGTGGCTGCCGGGAACGGGACAAGCCCGAGGGATCGCGGGCCAAACCGGGCACGAAACGCCACCTTGCGGTCGACCGCAAAGGCGCCCCGACAAGCTTCACGCCGACATGGCTTGCGACAATCGCCGCTGCCGATCCGAATTCCCGGCCTGCGCGACCCCACCGCGCATCGCTCGGCAGACAGTGGACAGCAGCGAAAACTGGGCCGCCACCGATGAGTCGCCGAACAAACGCCTGCCTGGCTCAACCGCTTCCGGCGTCTGACCATCCGTTACGAACGCCGCGCCGACATCCACGAGGCCTTCGTCCTCCTCGGCTGTGCCCTCATCTGCCTCAACCAGATCAGAAGCCTTTCTCAGGTGGTCTTATTCCGATCAGACAAAGCGCGTTGCTGGCGAAGTGCTGATCCATCCGCCCGGTCTCGAGCTTCCTGCAACACTGGCACGTCTCGCGCTAGCCTGACAGCGCACCCCGAGTTTCGTCCTGATCCTGAGATCCTTCGGCGTCAGATGAAGGATCTCTGCAGCAGATTGATCTAGGCCGTGGTATTGCCGCCTGCCGCTGCGGCACCACCATGACCTGCGAATCAAGCATGGCGCTTTCCCGCTCTCACATCCTTGAAGCTACTGTCGGGCGTTCAGCACATGTCTGATGACTCGCCGGTGAAGGACGCTAAGACCCGCCAAAAAGGCCGTTCGAGGAACGAAACTGCGAAACGGTCCACTTCGGAACAAGCCAGGTGCTGGTCGGGGCGAGAGGATTCGAACCTCCGGCCTACGGTACCCAAAACCGTCGCGCTACCAGGCTGCGCCACGCCCCGGACCAAGGGTCTTCTAGACCGGGTGCGCGGGGGACGAAAGCGGAAAGCTCAGTCGCAGGGGATGGAAGCGCCGGATTGCGGCACCGCAGGGTGGCTCAGCACCGTGCCGGGAACCAGCCCCCGGCGCGCAGCTTCCGCCCCGCCGATCTCCAGCACCAGCAGCCGGTCGGGGGCGGGATCGCCCGGCATGGCGCCGGGGATCGAGCCGAGGTCCAGGGGACGGGCCTGCGGATGCACATGCCGCAGCACGCCGCGGGCGTCGAAGAACAGGATGTCCAGCGGAATCAGCGTGTTCTTCATCCAGAAGCTGACCGGCTGCGGGGCTTCGTAGACGAAGAGCATCCCTTGTCCGGCGGGCAGATCCTTGCGCCACATCAGGCCCTGCGCCCGCTCGGCCGGATCGTCGGCGATCTCGACGGCGACACGGATTTCGGTCCCTTGCGGCGTCGTCAGGACCGCGGTTCCGGGGGAACAGTCGGCCGCCTGCGCGGCAACGATGCCGGCGAGGGCCGCCATCACGGCAAGCGCCGCGGTCCGGGCAAGGTTCATGGAAGAACCTTTCTGGGCAGGTCCGGCGGATCGGCGGGCGGTGCCGAAAGCCTGCGCATCTTTTCCAGCATCTCGGCATCCGCCTGGAATTCGGCGAGGGGCTGGCCCTCGGTCACGGCCTTTTCCCATGCCGCGACCTCGGCCGCGACCATGCCGCGCTCGGCGGCGAAGACCCGCAGGCAGACCGCCTCGCCACCAACGAGATCGGCAAAGCCGAAGCGGCGCAACACCTCGATGTGCAGGAAGACGTCACCCTTGCGGCCGAAGACATTGGCAAAGCCGAAGCCCTTGCTGCGGTCGAACCACTTGACGCGCGCCGGCAGCAGCGGCAGCGCCCTGACCTCGGCCTCATCCATGTCCGCGAGTTCGACGATCGGCGGCGGCGCGTCCGACGGCGGCGGCGCCAAGGCACACACCTCGATCGCCTGGCGCCCGCGCGCGGTCTGGACCGCCAGCACCTCGACCTCTGAACCCTCGATGATCGAGCTTTGCCCGAAGCTGCGAAGCACATTGCCATGCAGAAGGACGTCAGGGCCCCCCTCGGCGTCGGCGATGAAACCGAATCCCTTGGCGGGGTCAAACCACTTCACGCGGCCCTTGATTGGCCGGGCAGGCAGTGTCTTGTCATCCCGCATCATAAATCTCGTTAAAATTAACTCTTTGCTGATGGAATCATCAGATATGGCTTAAGGAAGATCCGACAGTGAACGCCAGAAGGGTTAATATAAAATCACCACAAGGGAAACCATTCTCACATTTGCAGGATCAAGGACTTCGCAGCCAGCCGCAAGGTTCAATCGCCCTGAAGTTGCAACTTCTTCAGGGGTGCAGGCGCATCACGTCCCAGCCGCCCTGCCCGCGCGTCCACCGGAAGCGGTCGTGCAGGCGGAAGGCGCCGTCGGCCCAGAACTCGATCTGGACAGGGGAAATGCGGAAGCCCCCCCAGAAGGGCGGGCGCTTCGGCGACAGCCCGTGGCGCAGGCCCTGGCGGGCGACCTCGGCCATCAGGGCGCTTCGGCTCTCCAGCGGCTGGCTCTGCCGGCTGGACCAGGCGCCGATGCGGGATTCAAGTGACCGGCTGGCGTAATAGGTGTCGGCCTGCGGTCCTTCCTCGCGGGTGACGGCGCCGCGAACGCGGACCTGACGGCGCAGGGATTTCCAGTGCATGACGAAGGCCGCCTTGCCGGTTTCGGCGATCTGGCGGCCCTTGGCGCTGCCGTAATTGGTGTAGAAGACAAAGGCGCCGTCCGGCCCCGTCTCGATCTCCTTCAGCAGCACCATGCGGGCGTCGGGCAGGCCCTCGGCATCGACCGTTGCCAGGGCGATGGCATTGGGGTCGTTCGGCTCGGTCCGCGCGGCCTCGTCCAGCCAGCGCCGGGCGATCGCAAAGGGATCGTCGCCCGCGAAAATGCCGCTGCGGTCGCTCATCTTGATGCCCCTTATGCTTTGCCCTAATCCTCACCAAAGGTTGAAATCGTGAGGAACGATCCATGTCAAGCGAGCGCCCGGTTGCAGGTCTGATGACGGGAAAGCGGGGCCTTGTCATGGGCCTTGCGAATGACAAGTCGATCGCGTGGGGCATTGCCCGCGCGCTGGCGGACCAGGGGGCGGAACTGGCCTTTTCCTATCAGGGCGAGGCGCTGAAAAAGCGGGTCGAGCCGCTGGCCGCCCAGCTTGGGTCCGATATCGTCCTGCCCTGCGACGTGGCGGACATGGACTCGGTGGACGCGCTATTTGCGTCGCTGGGCGAGCGTTGGGGGCAGTTGGATTTCCTCGTCCATGCCATCGGCTTTTCCGACAAGGAGGAGCTGCGAGGCCGCTATGTGGACACCACACGCGACAACTTCTTGACAACGATGGATATTTCGGTCTATTCCTTTACCGCCGTGACGCAGCGCGCGGTGGCGATGATGCCGGCAGGCGGCTCGGTCCTGACCATGACCTATTACGGGGCCGAACGGGTGATGCCGCATTACAACGTCATGGGCGTCGCGAAGGCGGCGCTTGAGGCATCGGTGCGCTATCTGGCCGAGGATCTGGGCAAGGACGGCATCCGGGTCAACGCGATCTCGGCGGGGCCGATCAAGACGCTGGCGGCCTCGGGGATCGGGGACTTCCGCTACATCCTGAAATGGAACGAATTGAACTCGCCCCTGCGCCGCAACGTCACGACCGAGGACGTGGGCAAGTCGGCGCTGTATCTGCTGTCGGACCTCGGGTCGGGCGTCACAGGCGAGACTCACCACGTCGATGCGGGCTATCATGTCGTCGGCATGAAGGCGGTGGATGCGCCTGACATCGACGCGGTGACGGGGCGCAAGGCCGCGGAATGACCTGCCGCTGATGGGCGCGATCACCCTGCCCGCTCTGGGCCTGTTCGTCGCGACTCTGGCGCTGGCGATCCTGTCGCCCGGCCCCGCGATCATCGCGGCCAGCCGGTCGGCCGCCGCCCGCGGGCGGCAGGCGTCGATGCCCTATGCGATGGGGCTGGCGATCGGGGCGTCCTTCTGGTGCCTGTTTGCGCTCTTCGGCCTGACGGTGCTGTTCCGGGTGCTGCCACAGTCCTATACGGTGCTGCGGTTCTTGGGCGGCGCTTATCTGATCTGGATCGCCGTGCAGATGTGGCGCCACGCCGCCGACCCGCTGGCGATGGAAGGCGAATCCGTCACCGGCCCCGGCTTCCTGCAGGGTCTTGCGCTGAACCTGTCGAACCCCAAGCCCGCGCTGTTTTACGCCGGTGTCATCATGACGATCTTCCCGGTCCTGTCCACGGCGGGGGCGGCGATCATCTATCTGGTGGCGCTGACCGTCGAGGTCTGCTTTTACGCGGCCGTGACGGTTCTGATGGCGACAGGCCCGATGCGGCGGGGCTATCGTGCCGCCAAGACGGCAATCGACCGCGTCGCCGGCACGCTGATCGGGGCGCTCGGCCTGACGCTGATCCTCCGCCACTGAAAAGGAGTTCGCCCATGTCCCCTTCCGAGGGTCGCCCGGATCGCCTGCCGCATGAACGTGGCTTCCATGTCAGCTGGGACCAGATGCACCGCGATGCCCGCGCCTTGGCCTGGCGGCTGCAGGACAAGGCCCCGTTGGGCGGCGGCGACTGGCGCGCGGTGGTGGCGATCACGCGCGGCGGCATGGTCCCGGCGATGATCGTCGCGCGGGAACTGGACATCCGCACCATCGATACGATCAGCGTGAAATCCTATCGCAAGGGCGAACAGGGCGAGTTGCAGGTGCTCAAGGCCCCCGACCCCGAGATGATGGGCGACGGCGAGGGCGTGCTGGTCGTCGATGACCTCGTGGACAGCGGCCGAACGCTGGAACTGGTGCGGAAGATGTATCCCAAAGCGCATTTCGCCACGGTCTACGCCAAGCCCAAGGGCCAGCCGATGGTGCAGACCTATATCACCGAGGTCACCCAGGACACATGGATCTTCTTCCCCTGGGACCTGGCGCTGCAATATGTCGAGCCCTACCGGGGCAGCGACTAGGCGAAAGGCCGGGGATTTCCCCGGCCTTCTGCATTACCCCGTGGCCTTGCCGGGGTTCGCCGGGGGCACGTTGCCCTCTTTCGTCTTCGGATCCTGGATTGCGGCTTCCTGCTCGGACTGCTGGCGCTTGGCGCGCTCGGCGTTGTCCGACCGCACGTCCTCGGTGCGTTCATAGCGAACGGTTTCAGAGGTCAGGTTGCCCATTTCATTCTCCTTTTCGGGTCAGGCGCCGACATCGTCGGGGCCGCGGGCCTCGGTCGGCTGGGTGCCGTTGGCCGGGATGCCATCGCGCTCGACCTCGCCGGTGTATTCGTTCTGCAGCGCGGCTTCGTCTGCAATTTCGGTCGATTCGCCGCGCTTGAGGTCGCTGACCGCGTGGCGCGGCTCGGTCGGGTCTTTGGGATCGGGCGTCATCGTCGTCTCCTTTGTCATGCGGAAGGAACCGATGCGACCCCGTGCAGGTTCCCCGGAACTTGCGGGCGTCTAAGACGTTCGTATGATTGCTTTGCCTGGGGAGGATGGCATGACCAAGGAAATCCGCCGCTACGAGCTTGCGCTTGACACCGACGATGAGGAAGCGGGCCTGATGAAGGCCCGGATGCGGGTCGAGGAGGCCCAGCGCATCCGCCGCCGCAACCGGGATCAGGAACCGATGCGCCACCCGGCCGCCGGGCGGCAGAACCAGCCGGAACTCAGGTGATCCCGCCGCCCGAGGCACGCAAGTCCCGCGCCCTCGGGCGGCGCGTCAGCCGTTCCCGCGCACGAACCGCGCCGCGCCTTCCGCGGCCCGGATCATCGCGCGGGACTTGTGAAGACATTCCGTGAACTCGGCCTGCGGATCGCTGTCATAGACGACGCCCCCGCCCGATTGCACATAAAGCGTGCCGTCCTTGACCACGCCGGTCCGCAGGGCGATGCACATGTCCATCTCGCCATTCGCCGCGAAATAACCGATGGCACCGCCGTAGATGCCGCGCTTCTCGGGTTCCAGTTCGTCGATGATCTGCATCGCGCGGACCTTGGGGGCGCCGCTGACGGTGCCGGCAGGCAGCCCGGCCAGCAGGGCGGACAGCGCGTCCTCGCCTTCGCGCAACTCTCCGACCACGTTCGAGACGATGTGCATGACGTGGGAATAGCGCTCGATGATGAACTCCTCGGTCGGGCGCACGGTGCCTACCCTGGCCACCCGGCCCACGTCGTTGCGCCCGAGGTCCAGCAGCATCAGGTGCTCGGCCAGTTCCTTTTCATCGGCCAGCAGGCTCGCCTCGTTTGCGCGGTCCTCGTCGGGGGTCGCGCCACGCGGGCGGGTGCCGGCAATGGGGCGGATCGTCACCTCGTTGTCCCGAAGCCGCACGAGGATCTCGGGCGAGGCGCCGACGATCTGGAAGCTGCCCATGTTGAGGAAGAACATGAAGGGCGAAGGGTTAGTCCGCCGCAGGCTGCGATACAGCGCAAAGGGCGGCAGCGGGAAGTCGATGGCCCAGCGTTGCGAGGGGACGCACTGGAAGATGTCGCCCGCGCGGATGTAATCCTTGGCCCTTTCCACCGCCGCGACATAGCCTTCGCGGGTGAAGTTGGATCGCGCCTCGCCGATGGCGACGGTCTCGCCCAAGGCGCGGGGTTCCGTAGGCTGGCGGTCGAGCGCGCGCAGCGCCTCCATCACCCGTTCCGCGGCCTGTGCGTAAGCCGCGCGGGCAGGGACCGCAGGATCAGCCCAAGCCGGGGCACACAGCAGCACCTCGCCCTTCACCCCGTCCAGCACGGCCACGACCGAGGGGCGCAGCAGCATCGCGTCGGGCACGCCGATGGGGTCGGGATTGACGTGCGGCAGATGCTCGACCAGCCGGATCATGTCGTAGCCCAGATAGCCGAAAAGGCCCGCGCCGCTGGCGGGCACGCCCTCGGGCATCTCGATCCGGCTTTCGGCGATCAGCGCCCGCAGACTCTCCAGCGGCGGACGGGGGTCGTCCTCGAAGCTGTCCGAATAGCGCGCCTGACGGTTGATGCGGGCCTGGCGGCCGCGACATTCCCAGACCAGGTCGGGCTTCATCCCGACGATGGAATAGCGGCCCCTCACCTCGCCCCCCGTCACGCTTTCCAGCATGAAGGACAAGGGCGCGGCCTCGGCCAGCTTCAGCATCAGGCTGACAGGGGTGTCGAGGTCCGCGGCCAGCCGGATCGTCACAAGCTGGTTGCGGCCCTCGGCCCAGGCGCGTTCGAAAGCAGGAAAGTCGGGCGTCAGCTCCATCACTGCAGCCGCGCGTCGGCGGCGGCGAGCGCACTGTCGCTGATCGTGATCCCATGCTTCATCTGCAGGGCACGGGCATAGGCGTTGAACAGGTCCGCCTGCAACGAGTTCGTCAGCCGGTTTTCGACGCCTGCAACGATCGGCGCGGCTTCCTCGGCCGTCAGGTCGGCGGGCCTGATCGCGTCGAGGCGGATGATGAACACCCGGCCCTCGGCCTCGACGGCGGCGACCTCGCCCGGCTCGGTCAGGCGGAAGCCGTCGGCGACGACGGATTGCGGCACGCCCTCGATGCCGGTGTCACGCTCGACATCCGTGGCGACCTGAAAGCCCTGTGCGGGCGCAAGCGCGGCCGGTCCCACGGTCTCGTCGGTGCTGGCCGGCGCATTCGCCTCGGCCTCGGATTCGACCACCAGCTCGCGTTCCTCGGCGCGGGCCTTCAACTCGCGCCGGGTTTCGGCGGCGGTCCAGTCGGCCAGCACCTCGTCCCGCACCTCATCGAAGGGGATCAGCGCGGGGGCAACAAGCTCGTCCAGCCGCATGGCGAAGATGCCGCCTTCGTCGAACTGGTGAAGCTGGGGGAAATCGGATTCGGAAAGAACGCGGGCGCGCTCGCGGAAGCCGGGATAGGCGGCGATCCCTTCCGAGGGCGTTTCCGCCGAGAACGCGATGGTGCCAAGCTCCATGTCGGTGGCCTCGGCCAGTTCCTCCAGCGTGGCGCCGCCGGCGATCCGGTCTTCCAGGTCATGCGCCTGTTCCTCGATCACCCGGCGGGCGCGGTCGGCGGCGGCCTCGGCGCGCAGATCCACCACCGCCTGCTCGAAGGGGATGTCCACCGGGTCGAGGATCGCATTCATGGACATCAGCGCCGGGCCGAGCGGGGTCTGGACAGGCCCCACGACGCCCGGCTGGTCAAGCGCGAAGACGGCAGGCCCCGCCGCGCCAAGCTCGGCTTCGGACGGCTCGCCCAGGTCGATGTCGGACAGCGTCAGCCCGCGTTCGGCGGCAAGCTGCTCGAAGGTGGCTTCCCCGGTATCCAGACGGGCCTTGGCGGCGGCGGCATCGGCTTCCGAGGGATAGACCAGCCGCTCGACCATGCGGCGCTCGGGCTGCCGGAACTCGTCGATGCGGCTTTCATAAAGGTCGCGCAGCGCGGTCTCGTCCAGTTCGACGCTGTCCACCAGCATCTCGGGGGTCAGCCAGGCAAAGGTGATCCGCCGCACTTCGGGCGCAGTGAAGCGGGCGGCGTTGCCCTGGTGCCAGGCGGCCAGCGTCTCGTCATCCGGGGCGGAAATCGGGGCGCCGAGATCTTCGCTGGTCAGCTCGTCCCAGGAAAAGTCGCGGCGTTCCAGAATCCATGCGGCGGTGTTGTCGCGCAGCGTCCGGGGGGCGATGACGCCGCCCACGACCGCGTCCTGCAGGATCAGGCGGGCGGCGTCCATGCGGACATCCTCCTCAAACTCGGCGGGGCGCAGGCCCTCCTGCCGCAGAACATCCTGATAGCGGGCCGGGTCGAACTGGCCGCCGGTGGTCTGGAACCCCGGCGCGGTGGTCAGGTCGCGCAGCACCGTCTCGTCGCCCACGGACAGGCCGATGCGCCGGGCTTCTTCCTCAAGGGCCGCGGCGGTGAACAGGCGGGCCTGCACGTTACGGGTGATGCCGATGGCGCGGGCCTGTTCGGGCGTCAGGGTCTGGCCGGTCTGGGCGGCCAGCGTGCGGATTTCCGAGGACACCGCGCGCAGGTAGTCGTCGCCGTCGATCTCGGTATCCCCCACCGCGCCGATCGCGGCCGAGCCGATGCCCGAGAAGTTGGTGATCCCGAAGCCGCCGAGGCCCAGCAGCAGCATCCCCATCAGCAGCCAGACCACCGTCGATTTTCCCTTGGTCCGCAGGCTGCTCATCGGCTGGTTCCCTTGTCTGGTGCAATTCGCCCGCGTTCTTAGGGCGCGGGGGTGTTCCGGGCAAGCCGCCGCTTGGGGCGGGCTCAGGCGGCGACGGCGGCAAGCCGTTCCGCCAGCGCGGCAATGCCGGCCTCGTCCACATTGGCAAAGGCGATGCGGACATGGCGGGCGGCCTCGGGGTCGCCTTCGGGCATGAACATCGTGCCGGGCAGCAGCAGCACGCCCGCCTCATGCACCAGCCTTGGCGCAAGCTGGGCCGAGCTTTCCGCGAAGGGATGTTCCGCCCAGGCGAAATAGGCGCCGCAGCCCTTGAGCCGCCAGCCTTCCAGCCCCGCCATCGCGCGGGTCATGGCGGCGCGGCGGCACAGGATCTCCTGCCGCTCGCCCGCCAGCCAGTCGCGCAGGTGCTGCATCCCCCACAAGGCGCCGATCTGGCCAAGCTGCGGGGCGCAGATGGCGAGGGTGTCCAGCACCTTTTCCACCTCGACCTGCCGCGACTCGCTGGCGACCAGGGCGCCGACGCGGTGGCCGGTCAGGCGGTAAGCCTTGGAAAAGGAATAAAGCTGGATCAGCGTGTCGCCCCAGTCGGGGTCCGTGAACAGGTCATGCGGCGCGCCGTCGCGCGAATCGAAGTCGCGGTAGGTTTCGTCAAGGATCAGCGCTAGGCCCTGCTGGCTGGCGAGGTCGTAAAAGCCGCGCAGCACCTCGGCCGGGTATTCGGCGCCCGAGGGGTTGTTGGGGCTGACCAGCACAAGCGCCCTGGTGTTGGGCGTCACCAGAGCGGCGGCGGCATCCGGGTCGGGCACCATCCCCTGCCCGCAGGCCAGCGGCACCGCGCGGATGCCCTGCATGTCCAACCACATCTTGTGATTGAAGTACCACGGCACCGGGATGATGACCTCGTCCCCTGCCCGCGCGACCGTGGCGATGGCCGCGCAGAAGGCCTGGTTGCAGCCCTGCGTGATCGCGACATTGGCAGGGGTCAGGCTGCCGCCATAGGCGCGGCTCCATTCTGCGGCGACGGCCTCGCGCAGGTCGGGGTTGCCGAGGACGGGACCGTAAAGATGCGCCTCCGCGCGGGTCAGCGAGGCATCCGCGATGGCCTGCCGCAGCCCCTCGGGCGGCGGA
Source organism: Paracoccus sp. MC1854 (assembly GCF_014164635.1). Taxonomy (NCBI): domain Bacteria; kingdom Pseudomonadati; phylum Pseudomonadota; class Alphaproteobacteria; order Rhodobacterales; family Paracoccaceae; genus Paracoccus; species Paracoccus sp. MC1854. Next base: position 10,708 of record NZ_JACJFU010000004.1, read on the forward strand.
TCGACGGGCGCGGCCTGGCTGACGTTGATCAGCGGACGCTCTGGATCGGCGGCAAGCCCCTGCAGCCAGCGCCGCGCCTCCATCACCGGGGGGCGGAAGGTGGCGGCGAGATCGGGGTTCAGGGGCAGCATCAGCGCGAGGCTCCGGGGTTGATGTCGGACAGGTCGGGGCGAACCGGAGTCGCCGCCGCAGGCTGGGGCAATGCGGGGGCACTGCGGGGGCCGGCGGCGGGCGCGAACAAGGCCTGCGGGATCGACAGGTCGGGCGCGGGGCGTGGGGCACGGGCAGGGCCGTCCTGCGAGGCCCCGGCCGTTTCCGTCACGGCAGGCTGCGGGCCGGCTGCAGGTTCCGGCGCAGGCGGGTCCACTGGCGCTGCAGAAGCGGTGGGTTCCCGCATGGCCGTCGCAAGCGTCTCGTCCAGCGGCCTGCGCGGCTCGGGCGCGCTGTCCAGTTGGGGCAGGGCAACGCGGCCGGGAGCAGTAACAGGTGCAGGGCCTTCCTCGACAGGCAGGATGAGCGGTTCCGGCACGAAGGCTTGGGGAGCAGGCAGATCGGACAGGGCGGGTGCCGTCGGAAGGGGCGGGGCCTCGACCGAGGCCGGGGCGGGTGGCGGCGCCCCTTCCTCGCTGGCCGCGACGCTGCGAGGAACGTGGCGCTCGACAGATGCGGGGGAAGCCGCAGGCACCAGCGGTGGATCGTCCGAACCACGCCGGAAATCCGAGCCGATGGGATCGGGCAGCCGCTCTGCCGGGCCTGCAGGGTCGCGGGGGACGGCCAGCGTATTCGCGGGGGCGATTTCCGGCACCTCGGCTGCATCCGGCGCAGCCATGACGGGCGCTTGCACAGAAGATGCAGCGGGCTTGGCGGGCTGACCCGCTGCCGTGACCTCTTGCGGCGGCAAGGGAACAGGGGCTGGCGCAGCCGCCGGAGCATCGGGCTGAACCGGCATGAAGGGCGGGTTCGCGCTTGCGGGTGGGCCGGCGGGCAATGGCTGCGGTTCAGGCTGGGCTGCCGCCGAAACCGTCTTCAGCCCCCGCTCCGCTTCGACCTCGGCACTCCGGGGAAAGGCCAGCGACAGCGCGGCCAGCGTCGCGCCGCAGATCAGCGTGCCGTGAACCAGCCCGGTCCGGAAACCCGCCATGCCATCGCCCCTTGCCTGTCCGTCACATATCCTCGACCGCCAGACGGCGGCGCGAAAGCATCCGGCGGGGTTGACCCCCCGCGCGGCTTGGGAGCATCTATAGCCTACCGCCGCCGCCGGGCCATCCCCCTTTGGCGGCTCCAGAACCCCGACCCTGTTGCGAGGCGCCGATGACTTCCACGGCCATTGTCCGGCCTTCCTCTCCCGCTCCTGCAGCGGGCGCAAGAAGGCCGTCGATTCTGATGATCGACAATTACGACAGCTTCACCTGGAACCTCGTCCACTATCTTGGCGAGGCCGGAGCCGAGGTCGAGGTCATCCGCAACGACGCCCTGACGGTGGATGAGGCGCTGGCGCGGGGTGCCGACGGCATCCTCGTCTCGCCCGGTCCCTGCGCGCCGGGACAGGCTGGCATCATCGTTCCGCTGATCCGGGCCGCGGCCGAAGCGCGGATGCCGCTGCTGGGCGTCTGCCTCGGCCACCAGGCGATCGGCGAGGCCTTCGGCGGCCGCGTCATCCGCGCGCCCCGCATCGTCCATGGCAAGACCGACGCCATCACCCATGACGGCACCGGGGTCTTCGCGGGCCTGCCCTCGCCCCTGCGGGCCACGCGCTATCATTCGCTGACGGTGGAAACTGAGACCCTTCCGGATTCCCTGCGCGTCACGGCGACTGCGGGCGACGGCACGATCATGGGACTGGTGCATCGCAGCCTCCCCATCGAGGGCGTGCAGTTCCACCCTGAAAGCATCCGGTCCGAACACGGGCACGAGATGATCGCCAGCTTCCTGCGCCGCTGTTCCAACGCGGTCGAGACCGCCGCATGACCACGCCCACCGACATCCGGCCGCTGATCGGCATTTCCGCCACCCGCCCCTTGACCGGGGAGGAAGCCGAGGCCGCCTTTGGCGCCCTTTTCGACGGCAAGGCCACGCCCGCGCAGATCGGCGGGCTGCTGATGGCGATGCGGGTGCGCGGCGAGACGGTGGACGAGATCGCCGCCGCCGTCCGCGCCATGCGCGCCCGCATGAACCGCATCACCGCGCCGGACGGCGCCATCGATATCGTCGGCACCGGAGGCGACGGCAAGGGCACGCTGAACATCTCGACCGCGACCGCCTTCGTGGTGGCGGGCGCGGGCGTGCCGGTCGCCAAGCACGGCAACCGCAACCTGTCGTCGAAATCCGGCTCGGCCGATGCGCTGACCCATCTGGGGCTGGACGTCATGGGCGGATCGGCGCAGGCGCAGCGGTCGCTGGATGAATGCGGCATCTGCTTCATGATGGCGACCACGTATCACCCCGCCATGCGCCATGTGGGGCCGGCCCGGCACGAGTTGGGAACGCGGACGATCTTCAACCTGCTCGGCCCGATGACGAACCCGGCGAGTGTCAGGGCGCAACTGACCGGCGCCTTCTCGGCCGAATGGCTGCGGCCGATGGCGGAAACCCTGCGCGAACTCGGCTCGACCTCGGCCTGGCTGGTCCACGGCGGCGACGGCACCGACGAGTTGTCCATCGCCGAACCCAGCCAGGTGGCGCAACTCAAGAACGGCCAGATCACAGAGTTCGAGATCTCGCCCGAGGATGCCGGCCTCCCCGTCCATCCCTTCGATGACATCATCGGCGGAGAGCCGGCCGAGAATGCCGCTGCCTTGCGCGCGCTGCTGGACGGCGCAAAGGGCGCCTATCGCGATGCGGTCCTGCTGAACGCGGCAGCCGCGCTGGTGATCGCAGGCCGCGCCGCGACCCTGCGGGAAGGGGCCGAGATCGCCCGCGACTCCCTCGACTCGGGAAAGGCGAAGCAGAAGCTCGCGCAACTCGCCGCGATCACCGGCACTGCGGAAGCGTAAGCACCCGATGACATCTTTCGGCCCCAAATATCCCCACCGGAGGCTCCGGCCGTGACGCAGCCGCTGTCGCCGCCAGCCTGGGCGCACCTGCCCTTCTTCACCGAAGCCTGGCCCGCCATCCGCGACCGCCTGCAGGGTCAAGACTGGCTGCCCGGCCCCGACCGCGTCTTCGCGGCGCTTCAGGCCGTCGCGCCGCAGGACGTGCGCGTGGTCCTGCTGGGACAGGACCCCTACCCCACGCCCGGCCATGCCAACGGCCTCGCCTTTTCGGTGAACAAGGGCGTGCCGCTGCCGCGCTCGCTTGCCAATATCTTCAAGGAACTCGAGGCCGACCTCGGCGTCCGCCCGGCCTCGGGCGACCTGACCCCCTGGGCGCGACAGGGCGTGCTGCTGCTCAACACCGCGCTGTCAGTCGAACCCGGTCAGGCGGGCGCCCATGCCCGCTGGGGCTGGGAGCGGCTCGCCCAAGAAGCCATTGTCGAGGCGCAGCAGCACGGCCCCCTCGCCTTTATCCTCTGGGGTGCCCACGCGCAGAAGGTGGCGCAGGGCCTACCGCGCCCGCAGGACCTTGTGGTGCAAAGCGCCCATCCCTCGCCGCTGTCGGCAAAGCGCGGCTTCTTCGGCTCGCGCCCCTTCAGCCGAGTGAACGACTGGCTGGCCGAACATGACCTGCGCCCCATCGACTGGACCACGGCCTGAGCCGCAGTTGCTTCCGGCCGCCGCTAGGGGCTAACTGCGGGCATGGATATTCTCGAACGCATCAAGAGCTACAAGCTTCAGGAAATCGCCGCCGCCAAGGCCGCCCGGTCGCTGTCCCGGGTCGAGGCCGACGCCCGCGCCGCGCCCCCTGTGCGCGGCTTCGCCCACGCGCTGGCCGACAAGGCGGCGACCGGCCCGGCCCTGATCGCCGAGATCAAGAAGGCCAGCCCCTCCAAGGGCCTGATCCGCCCCGACTTCGACCCGCCCCGTCTGGCCGAGGCCTACCAGGAAGGCGGCGCGGCCTGCCTGTCGGTCCTGACCGACGGCCCCTCGTTCCAGGGTGCGCCCGAGTTCCTGATCGCTGCCCGTGAGGCCTGCGAGTTGCCGGTGCTGCGCAAGGATTTCCTGCACGATCCCTATCAGGTGGCCGAGGCCCGCGCCTGGGGCGCCGACTGCATCCTCATCATCATGGCTTCGGTGGACGACGCCCTTGCCGCCGAACTGGAAGATGCCGCGACCCACTGGGGCATGGACGCGCTGATCGAGGTCCATGACGAATGGGAACTCGACCGCGCAATGCGGCTGTCCTCGCCGCTCCTCGGCATAAACAACCGCAATCTCAAGACCTTCGAGGTCGATATCGAGACGACGCTGCGGCTTGCCCCCCGTATCGCGGGCGAGCGGGACGTTGTCTGCGAAAGCGGCCTCTTCACCGCCGAGGACCTGTCGCGGATGATGGAAGGCGGCGTCCGCCGCTTCCTCATCGGCGAAAGCCTGATGCGGCAGGATGACGTCGCCGCCGCCACCCGCGCAATCCTGGAGGTCGCATGACCCTGACCCATTTCGACGCGAGCGGTCAGGCGCATATGGTGGACGTCTCCGGCAAGGAGCCGACCGCCCGCGAGGCGGTGGCCGAGGCCGCCGTCGTCATGTCGCCCGAAACGCTCGCGCTCGCGCAGGGCGGTGCGGCCAAGGGCGACGTGCTGGGCGTGGCGCGGCTCGCCGGGATCATGGGGGCCAAGCGCACGGCCGACCTCATCCCGCTCTGCCATCCGCTGCCCTTGGACAAGGTCGCGCTGGACCTGATCCCCGACCCGGCGCTTCCCGGCATCCGCATCACCGCGACCGCCCGGACCACCGGCCGCACCGGCGTCGAGATGGAGGCGCTGACCGCCGCCACCGTCGCCGCGCTGACCGTCTATGACATGCTCAAGGCCGCGCAGAAGGACATGCGGATCGAGGGCGTCCGGCTGCTGCGCAAGACCGGCGGCAAGTCCGGCACATTCGAGGCCACGCCATGAGCGGGCTGCTGACCGTCGATCAGGCGTTGGCGATGGTGCTGGACCTCGCGCATCCGCCCTGCCCCGAGGACGTGGACATCCAGGACGCTCTGGGCCGCGTGCTGCTGCGCGATGCCGTTTCCGCCATGACCCAGCCGCCCTTCGACTCAGCGGCGATGGACGGCTATACAATGCGCGACGCCGACCTGCCGGGGCCGCTGAGGGTGGTGGGCGAGGCCGCCGCCGGCCGCCCCTGGCCCGGAACGCTGGCCGCGGGTGAGGCCGTCCGCATCTTCACCGGCGCCCCGGTGCCCTCGGGCGCCGACCGCGTGGTGATGCAGGAGGACATGACCCGCGACGGCGACCGGATCACGATGTCCGGGCAGTCCACCCGCACCCATATCCGTGCCCGCGGCAACGATTTTGCGCAGGGCGACCGCCTGCCGGCTGGGCGCCGCCTTTCGCCTGCCGACCTCGCGCTGCTGGCCGCGATGAACGTGCCGCGCGTGACCGTCGCCCGCCAGCCGCAAGTCGCCGTGCTGGCGGGCGGCGACGAGCTGGTGCGTCCGGGCGAGATCCCCGGCCCGGGCCAGATCATCAGCTCGAACGACATCGCGGTGGCGTCGCTTGCGCGCATGACGGGAGCCGAGCCGCTGATCCTTCCCATCGCCCGCGACAGCGAGGAAAGCCTGCGCCAATCGTTCGCCCGAGCCCGGGGGGCAGGCCTGATCGTGACCATCGGCGGCGCCTCGGTCGGCGACCACGACCTGATCGGCCGGGTGGCGGAAAGCCTCGGGATGAAGCGCGCCTTCCATCGCATCGCCATGCGCCCCGGCAAGCCGCTGATGGCCGGGAGGCTTGGGGAAACCGCGATGCTCGGCCTGCCCGGCAACCCGGTCTCGGCCATCGTGACGGCGCTGCTGTTCATGCAGCCCCTGTTGCGCCGGATGCAGGGCGAGGCCGATGCGGGACCGAGGATTCGCCACGGCATCCTCGGTCGCGACCTGCCCCCGGAAGGCAATCGCCAGCATTATCTGCGCGCGACGCTGTCCGCGGACGAGCATGGCACCGTGGTCACGCCCTTCGAGGATCAGGACTCGGCGCGGCTGACGCTGATGGCCGGGGCGCAGGCGCTGCTGATCCGGCCGGCGGACGATCCGGCCCGGACGGCTGGGGCACGGATTCGCTACATCCCCCTGACTTGTTAACCTTTTGTTCAGGCGAATCAGGTTATTCATTGACGCGAGACGGGGTCGATCCTAGAACATAAGCCGAACGCACCTGTCAGGCTGGGGGACAAACACGCCGTGCTGACCAAGAAGCAGATCCAATTGCTGGAATTCATCCAGTCCCGCATGGCTCGCGATGGTGTTCCCCCCTCGTTCGATGAAATGAAGCTGGCGCTCGACCTGCGCTCGAAATCGGGGATCCACCGGCTCGTGACTGCCCTTGAGGAACGCGGCTTCATCCGCCGCCTGCCCCATCGCGCCCGCGCGCTGGAAATCGTCCGCCTTCCCGAGGCCCTGATGCGGAACGAGGCCGAGGTCGGCGGGTTCAAGCCCCGCGTCATCTCGAACGACCGGCCACCGCGTCCGCGTGGGGCGATGCCGATCGTGGACAGCCCGGCAGTGGAATTGCCGGTCATGGGGCGCATCGCCGCGGGGGTGCCGATCGAGGCGATCTCGGAGGTGTCGCACCATATCGCGGTGCCGGGGACCATGCTGACAGGCCGCGAACATCACTATGCGCTGGAAGTGCGTGGCGATTCGATGATCGAGGCAGGGATCAATGATGGCGACGTGGTGGTGATCCGCGAACAGGACACGGCCGACAATGGCGACATCGTCGTGGCGCTTGTCGAGGGCGCCGAAGCCACGCTGAAGCGTTACCGCCGCCGCGGCGGAATGATCGCGCTGGAAGCGGCCAACGCGGCTTACGAGACCCGCGTGCTGCCCGAGGACAAGGTTCGCATCCAGGGCCGGCTTGTCGGGCTGATCCGCAGTTACTGAGCGACATTGTCGCCGGGATGAAGCGCAGCGGGGTGGTTCGGTGTCACCTGTTCCGACAAGGGTGAAACTGATCGGCAGGCGCCGGTAGATGTTCACTGTCGGGTCGCTGCGCCCGCCTGTGAGGTTAAGTCTGCTGCAGTCAGCATTGGCGGACATCCTTTTTGCGTCCTCAGCGCACCGAAACTGCGCTGAGATCAGCCGGATGGACAGGAGCGCGTCCGCCATGCGCCGCGGTTGCGTGCCACGGTGACCGCTGCAGGTAGCCAGCGGTTCTCTTTGCATAGTTGTGCGCTGATATAGCTTCAGGAATGCATGGGCTGATGCAGAACTCACGGGTTTGCTCGCTTCAGACAGGTCAGGTCGGACGCGAGTGCCGCGCTGCACTTCCGGTCCGGTGCATCAGATGAGGGCTGGCAGCCACAGCATCGCAACCGTGGCAATCGCGATTGAGGCAACGCAAAGCATGTCACCCAGAACTTCGATTTCGGCGGATGGTTTCATGTCAGTTCTCCATCAGGGTTAACGCTTTGTTCTCATCTGCGAGACTATCTGTAAAGAACTTTCAGAGAACATTCAGAGGGCCAGAGGTCGTGGCGGCTTGTTCAGTGGCTTCTTTCCCCTAGTCTGGCGCTCCCCTTCCGCCTGATTTCCCAGATGTTTTCCTTGCCTGGCTTGGTTGCTGCGATCAGCACGCTCACCGTTGCAACGCGAGGACGGCGGGTCGTCCGTCATCCTTGCGGCCCGACGGCGCGACGCATCGCATTGCCGTCGATTCGCACCCTGCATGCTGCCGACCGCCAGCAGCGGCGATCGGGTTCCGTAGCTTCGCCCCCGAGGTTTCCCGAAAGGGGGAGAGACGCCGAAATCATCGACGGTCCAATGGCTGGACCTTGCGCCCCTGATGCGCGTGCAAAGCCTCAGCCTGCTTGCCATCGAGATGGTAGCAGCCTCCGTTCAGGCAGCTTCCTGCAGCCTTGCGGGGCCAGAAACAGGCATGATGTCAGGCTGTTGCTGCGCGCCGCACAGATGTCACCTCAGCCGGCCGCCATCAGTCCGATGGCACGGTCCTGTTCCATCAGCCAAAGCAGCATCCGAACCGCTCGTCCCCGCCCGCCTGAAAGATCAGGGTCCTGATCCAGCAGCAGGCGCGCGTCCTGTCGGGCCGTCGCCAGCAGTTCGGCTTGCCGTTCGAGGTCGGCCACACGGAAACGCGGCAGCCCGGACTGGGCGGTTCCGATCACGTCCCCGGCCCCCCGCATCGCCAGATCCTCCTCGGCGATGCGGAAGCCGTCCTCGGTTTCGCGCAGGATCTGCAGGCGGCGGCGGGCGCCCTCGGACAGCGGCTCGTGATAGAGCAGCAGGCAGCTTGATGCGCCCTCGCCTCGCCCCACCCGTCCGCGAAGCTGGTGCAGTTGCGCGAGGCCGAAGCTTTCGGCGCGCTCGATCACCATGATGGTCGCTTCCGGGACGTTGACGCCGACCTCGATCACCGTCGTCGCGACCAGAAGCTGGGCGCGCCCTTCGGCGAAGTCGGCCATCGCCGCGTCGCGCGCCTCGGGCGGCATCTGGCCGTGGACCAGCCGGACGCGGTCGCTGAAACGCGCCTGCAGCATCTGGAAGCGGTCCTCGGCGGCGGTCAGGTCCACCAACTCGCTTTCCTCGACCAGCGGGCAGACCCAATAGGCCCGCGCGCCGCGGTCCATCGCCGTTTGAAGGCGGGCGGCGACCTCTTCGATGCGCGAGTCGGGCAGGACGGTCGTGACCACCGGCTTGCGGCCCGGCGGCTTTTCATCCAGCACCGACAGGTCCATGTCGCCGTATTGCGCAAGGGCCAGGCTGCGGGGAATGGGGGTCGCGGTCATCACCAGCATGTCGGGGCGCAGGCCCTTGGCGGCCAACTCCAGCCGCTGGGCCACGCCAAAGCGGTGCTGTTCGTCGATCACGGCCAGTCGCAGATCGTGGAACTCAACACCCGGCTGGAAGACGGCGTGGGTGCCGACCAGCACGCCGATGCGGCCCGCGGCAAGGTCGGTCAGCAGGGTTTCCCGCGTCTCGCCCTTGTCGCGGCCCGTCAGCAGGGCGATGCGGACTCCGGCAACATCGGCCAGCGGCGTCAGTGCGGCGAGATGCTGGCGGGCGAGGATTTCCGTCGGCGCCATCAGCACGCCCTGCCCGCCCGCCTCGACCGCTGCCAGCAGCGCCAGCGCCGCGACCAGCGTCTTGCCCGAACCCACGTCGCCCTGCAGCAGGCGGTTCATCCGCTGGGGGCTGGCCATGTCGGCGGCGATCTCGGCCACGGCGCGGGTCTGCGCGCCGGTCGGGGGCCAAGGCAGCGCCCTCACCACGCGGTCCCGCAGCCGCCCCTCTCCTTTGGTGATCCGGCCCGCCGTGCGGCGGCGGTCGCGGCGGACCAGAGCGAGGGTCATCTGGTGGGCCAGCAACTCGTCATAGGCAAGGCGCTCGCGCGCGGGGGACAGCAGCGACAGGTCGTCCATGCCCCTGGGATCATGCGCGGTCTTGATGGCGGAAAGCCAGTCTGGCCAGCCCCGCTGGGCAAGAAGCGAGGGCTCGATCCATTCAGTCAGGGGCGGGGCGCGGTCGATTGCGGCAGTGACAGCGCGGGCGACCATCCGCTGCGTCAAAGCGCCTGCAAGCGGATAGACCGGCTCGAAGCTGGACGGCAGCGGGTCCGAAGGCGGCAGGATATGGTCGGGGTGGATCATCTGGGCCACGCCGTCGAACAGCTCGACCTTGCCCGAGACGACGCGGATGGCGCCGATGGGAAGCTGCGATTCGATCCAGGGCGCGCGGGCGTGGAAGAAGACCAGCGCGAGGTCGCCCGAGTCGTCCGCGCAGATCACCCGCCACGGGCGGCCCCGGCTTGCGGGCTGGTGGTGGCGCAACACGCGAACGGTGACGGTGGCGATCTCGGGCGGGCGCAGGTCGGCCAGTCGTGCGACCATGCGGCGCGCGATGCCGGCGCTGGGCAGATGGAACAGCAGGTCGCGCGGGCGGGTGACGTTCAGCGCGGCGAAGGCCTCGGCGGCCTTCGGACCGACGCCGGGCAGGGTCTCGACGCCCGCGAAAAGGGGGAACAGGACCGGCGGGCGGCCCTTCGGTGTGGAAGGACGCGGAGCCGTGGCGGGTCCGGAGGGCGCAGGTTCGCCTGACCTTGCCATGTCAGGTTCATTTTCCCGGTCCTGAGGGGGTCGATCCTGCTCTGGGCGCGCGAAAAGGCCGCCTTGTCTTTCCGCAGCAACGAGGTGCGGCGAAGACTCCTTGTCTCCTGAACGCTCCGCAGAGCCGTCCTTGATCGGTCTTGCCGGGCGCTGCCCTTGTTCGGGCTGGGCGGATGCCCGAGTATCCGCCTCGCGCGGGGCTAGGCCGTGATCTTTCACAGGTCCGCCCGTGATGGGTTTGACCGAGCGTTGCCCTTGGTCGGACTCGTAGGAAGCCCTGCCTCCGGCCTCGCGAGGTGCCTGGTCGTTCCGGCCCGTCTCATCGGCAATGGGCTGGTCGTTCTGCAGGAAAGGATCGTCCGTCTGCCCGCCCGCCTGTTCAGGGCCGCCGGGCGATCCGGCCCCCGTCACCCGCGAGCGATCGCCAGCCATTGGTCTTCGTCGATCACGCGGATGCCCAGTTCGGCGGCCTTCGCCGCCTTCGATCCAGCCCCCGGCCCGGCCACCAGAAGATCGGTGCGCGAGGAGACCGAGCCTGCAACCTTGGCGCCCAGCGCCTCGGCACGCGCTTTGGCCTCGGCGCGGGTCATCTTTTCCAGCGAGCCGGTGAAGACTACCGTCTGCCCCGCAATGGCGCTGTAGGCCTTGGCGGCGGGGGTGGCTGGCTCGACCGTCAGGTAAGCCACCAGCCGGTCGATCACGGCACGCTCGGCGGGCTGGGCGAAGCTGGCGGTCAGGGACTCGGCCAGAACCGCACCGATGCCCTCGATGCCGGTCAGGTCGTCCCAGGCGGCGCGGGATTCGGGCGGCACCGGCGGGTCGGCGGCCCAGACAGCGGCGCGCGCGGTGGACACCGAGGCGCGGCGGCCTTGGGCTGCGGCTGCGGCGCGTTCGGCAGCGACCGCCTCGTCGGCGGCGCGGTGGCGGGCGGCAGCGGGGGCGGCAGCGTCGAGGGCCGAGACCAGCGCCTCCCACGTGCCGTAGTGGCGGGCGAGCGTGGCGGCGGCGACCTCGCCCACGTGGCGGATGCCGAGGGCATAGATCAGGCGGGCCAGCGGGATCGTCCGCCGCTCCTCGATGGCGCGGAACAGGTTTTCGGCGGAACGCTCGCCCCAGCCCTCGCGGTTCTTCAGACGTGCGAGGCCCGCCGCATCGCGGGCGGCGAGGGTGAAGATGTCGGCGGGCTCGCGGATCGGCAGGGTCGGGTCGGCGAAGAAGGCCTCGACCTGCTTGGTCCCCAACCCCTCGATGTCGAAGGCGGCGCGGGAGACGAAGTGGCGCAGGCGTTCGATGGCCTGCGCGGGGCAGCCGAGGCCGCCCGAGCAGCGGCGGACGGAATCGCCCGGCTCGCGGATCGCCTCGCTGCCGCATTCGGGGCAGGTCGTCGGGAAGGCGTAGGGCGCAGGGCTAGTGCGGCGCGACAGGTCCACGTCGGCGATCTTGGGGATCACGTCGCCCGCGCGATAGACCTGCACCCAGTCCCCCTCGCGGATGTCGCGGCCCTCGCGGATGGGCTGGCCGCGGGAATCGTGGCCGGCGATGTAGTCCTCGTTGTGCAGGGTGGCGTTCGAGACGACGACGCCGCCGACTGTGACCGGCGTCAGGCGGGCAACGGGGGAAAGCGAACCAGTGCGGCCGACCTGGATCTCGATGCGGTCGAGGCGGGTCCAGGCGAGTTCGGCCGGGAACTTGTGGGCGAGCGCCCAGCGCGGCGTGGTGGCGCGGAAGCCGAGCCGTTCCTGCAGCGCGATGTCATCGACCTTGTAGACCACCCCGTCGATGTCGAAGCCCAGCGTGGCGCGGCGCTGTTCCAGATCGGACCAAACGGCCATCAGCTCATCGACGCCGTGGCAGAGGCGCGGGTCCGTGGTCTGAAAGCCCAGTTCGGCCAGTCGGGCAATCGCGCCGGACTGGGTGGGGGCGAGAGGCGCGCTGACCTCTCCCCAGCCATAGGCGAAGAAGCGCAGCGGGCGGCGGGCGGTGATCGCGGGGTCAAGCTGGCGCAGCGAACCTGCGGCGGCGTTGCGGGGGTTGGCGAAGGTGCGGTCGACGCCGCTTTCGTTCAGGCGGGCGAAGTCGGCATGGGTCATGTAGACCTCGCCGCGCACCTCCAGCACCTCGGGGGCGCCTGTCAGGGTATGGGGGATGTCCGCGATGGTGCGGGCGTTGGCGGTGACGTTCTCGCCGGTCGTGCCGTCGCCGCGGGTGGCGGCCTGCACCAGTTGACCGCCTTCATAGCGCAAGGACAGCGACAACCCGTCGATCTTGGGCTCGGCGGTCATCGGCATGGGGGCGCCCGCGGGCAGGTTCAGGAAGCTGCGGAGGCGCGCGACGAACTCCTCCACCTCGGCGCGCGAGAAGGCGTTTCCCAACGACATCATGCGCTGGGCATGGCGCACCTTGGCGAAGCGTTCCGAGGGCGCGGCGCCGACGGTCTGGGTCGGGCTGTCCGGCGCGGCAAGCTGGGGATGCGCGGCCTCCAGCGCCGCGAGGCGGCGTTTCAGCGCGTCGTATTCGGCGTCCGAAATGATCGGCGCGTCCTCGCGGTGATAGGCGAGGTCGGCCTCGGCCACGCGCGCCTGCAGGGCCTCGGCCTCGGCGGCGGGGTCCGCGTCCTGCAACTGATCCGCCGTGCTGCCCAGCCTTGCCGCCATCTCGTCCCGCCTGCCGATCCGGTCCCGAGCGCATGGGGACGCTCGCCGGGTTTAGCGAGACACGGGCGCGCTTGTCCAGCGGCCCGGCCGTTTTGGCCATCCTTGTAACGTGAGGGGAAGCAAGGTTGCGCAAGCGCCGCGGGCACCCGACATGGCGCGCATGACAGTGACCCGACGCAGCCTGCTTGCCCTCGGCCTCGCGGCCCCTGCCCTTGCGCTGCCTTCCGGCGGCATGGCCCAGGCGGCGACGCTGGACATGACCCTCGGTGCGGCCGAGGCGCATGGCCAGTTGCGTGCCATTGCCATCTGGCAGGGCAACAGAGAGGTCGCCGCGCGCGGCTATCACGGCTTCACGCCTGACCGACCGACCAACATCAAGTCAGCCTCGAAGTCGATCGTTTCGGCGCTGGCGGGGATCGCCATCGGGCGCGGCGTCCTGAAGGGCGCGGATCAGCCCGTCGCGGATGTGCTGCGCGACGATTTCCCTGCGAACCCTGACAATAGGCTGTTCCGCGTCACGCTGGGCAACCTGCTGTCGATGCAGGCGGGGCTGGAACGCCAGTCGGGCGCGAACTACGGCGCATGGGTCGGCAGCCGGAACTGGGTCCGGGCGGCGCTGGCGGCGCCCTTTGTCGCCGAGCCAGGCGGGCGGATGCTGTATTCCACGGCATCGAGCCACCTCGTATCCGCCATGCTGACGCGCGCATCGGGCCGCTCAACCCTGGCGCTTGCGCGCGAATGGCTGGACCTGCCAGGCTTCCAGATCGCGGATTGGGAGTGTGACCCGCAGGGCATCCACCTTGGCGGCAACCAGATGGCGATGAGCACGCGCTCGCTGCTGGCCTTCGGCACGGCTTATGCAGAGGGCGGCGCGGGCGTGATCCCGGCGGCTTGGATCGCGGAAAGCTGGCGGCCCCGGACGCAGTCGATGTTCACAGGCTCGAGCTATGGCTATGGCTGGTTCCTGGCGCGGATGGCGGGGCGGCCGGTCAACTATGGCTGGGGCTACGGCGGGCAGATGATCTATGTCGCGCCTGCCGTGCGGGGGTGGCCAGCGGTGGCGATTGCGATGACCTCGGACCCCGACCAGCCCTCGGGGCGCACCGGCTACCGGGATGAGCTGCACGGGCTGGCAGCGCAGCTGCTAGTGGCGCTTGGTTGACGGGCTGGCGGCGCGCGGATAGTCGCCCACTATGGCCCGCGCACCCCTTCTGCAACTGACCGACATATCGCTCACCTTCGGCGGCAATCCCGTGTTCGAGGGGCTGTCCCTGACTGTCCATCCCGGCGACCGGGTGGCTCTGGTCGGGCGCAACGGCTCGGGCAAGTCCACGCTGATGAAGGTCATGGCCGGGCTGGTCGAACCCGACGGGGGCGAGGTCATTGTCCCCACCGGCACCACCGTCGGCTATATGGAGCAGGACCCGGACCTGTCGGCCTATGCGACCTTGGGCGAGTTCGCCGCGGCGGGCCTTGGCCCTGGCGAGGACTACCGCGTCGAAATGGCGGCCGAAGGGCTGAAGTTCGACCCTGACCGCCCCGTCGCCACCGCGAGCGGCGGCGAGCGCAGGCGGGCGGCTCTGGCGCGCCTGCTGGCCGAGGCGCCGGAACTGATGTTGCTGGACGAACCCACGAACCACCTCGACATCGAGGCGATCGGCTGGCTGGAACAGCAGCTTTCCGAGACGCGGGCGGCCTTCGTCCTGATTTCGCACGACCGCGCCTTTTTGCGGCGGCTGACGCGGGCGACGCTGTGGATCGACCGGGGCGAGGTGCGGCGGCAGGAAAAGGGCTTCGAGGACTTCGAGGAATGGCGCGAGGAAACCTGGGCCGTCGAGGACGACGCGCGCCACAAGCTGGACCGCAAGATCAAGGCCGAGGCGCGCTGGGCCGTGGAGGGCATCAGCGCCCGGCGCAAGCGCAACATGGGCCGGGTGCGGGCGCTGCAGGCGATGCGGGCAGAGCGCGCGGGACAGATCCGGCGGCAGGGCACGGCGGCGATGGCGCTGGAATCAGGCCAGCAGTCGGGCAAGCGGGTGATCGAGGCCAAGGGGATCTCCAAGGCTTTCGGTGATCGGGTGATCCTGCGGCCCTTCGATCTGCGGGTGATGCGCGGCGACCGGGTCGCCTTTGTCGGGCCGAACGGGGCGGGGAAGACAACGCTGATCAAGATGCTGACGGGGGAGATACTACCCGACACCGGGACGGTGACTCATGGCACCAATCTTGAGATCGCCGTCTTCGATCAGGCCCGTTCCTCCATCGACGACAACGTGTCGCTTTGGGAGGCGCTGACGAACGACCCCGCGATGCGGGTCTCGGGCCGGTCCGATCAGATCATGGTGCGCGGCCAGCCGAAGCACGTCGTGGGATATCTCAAGGATTTCCTGTTCGACGACGCGCAGGCACGCGCTCCGGTCGGCAGCCTGTCAGGCGGGGAAAAGGCGCGGCTGCTGCTTGCGCGGATCATGGCGCGGCCCTCGAATCTGCTGGTGCTGGACGAGCCGACGAACGATCTCGACATCGAGACGCTGGACCTGCTGCAGGACATCCTCGGCGAATACGACGGCACCGTGCTGCTGGTCAGCCACGACCGTGACTTCATCGACCGGGTGGCGGATACGACCGTGGCGATGGAAGGCGACGGCCGCGCCTTGATCTACGCCGGAGGCTGGAGCGACTATCGCGCCCAGCGCGGCGAGGATGCGCCCGAGGCGGTTACGGCCCCGGAACGGCCTGCCAAGGCCGAGGCGGCCAAGGCGGATGCGCCGCGCAGGAACGGCCTCAGCTTCACCGAGAAGCACCGGCTTGAGGCGCTGCCCGCGATCATGGAACGCACCGAGGCCGAGATCGCGAAGCTGGCCGAGTTCCTGGCCCAGCCGGACCTGTTCCAGACCGCGCCCGCCAAGTTCGCCAAGGCCTCGGAAGGGCTGGCCGAGCGGCAGATGGCCTTGGCGGCGGCCGAAGAGGAATGGCTTCAACTGGCCGAGCGCGCCGAGGACTGAAGCGCTGCGACCGGGGTATTTCCACCAGAAAGAAGAACAAGCCGGCAGAGGTGGAAATCGTTGACTCGGCCTGCACGATTTGCCATATACCGGCGACCGGCCGGGCTTGCGCCCTTGGCCGGCTGTTCATTTTAACACCACCCCGCAAGGGTGCGCTGTCCGAAGGCAGGGGCCTGCAAGGCCCGACGAACGCCGGGAAACCGGGGCCACAGGGCGCGGCAAGGGAAAGACAAGACGATGTTCGCAGTCCTGAAGACGGGCGGCAAGCAGTACCGGGTTCAGCCCGGTGATGTGCTGCGCGTCGAGAAACTGGCCGCCGAAGCCGGCGAGAAGGTCCGGTTCGACGAAATCCTGATGATCGGCTCGACCATCGGCGCGCCTCTGGTCAGCGGCGCGGGCGTCGTGGCCGAGGTCATCGACACCATCAAGGCCGACAAGGTCATCACCTTCCACAAGCGCCGCCGCAAGCATTCGTCGCAGCGCACCCGTGGGCATCGCCAGCAACTGACCCTGCTGCGCGTGACCGAGCTGCTGGAAACCGGCGCGGACTCGTCGGACGTCAAGGCCGCCGTGGGCGCCCGTGCCGCCGGCCGCAACCGGGTTGCCGGTGACGATCGCTATGCCCTGAACAAGACCGAGCAGGCCGAGATGGCCCGCCGCGTCACCAGCGGCGAAGCCGCCGAGAAATCGGCCGAAACCGCCACCACCGCTGAGGAGAACTGATCCATGGCACACAAGAAAGCAGGCGGCTCGTCCCGGAACGGCCGCGATTCTGCCGGTCGCCGTCTTGGCGTCAAGCTGTTCGGCGGCCAGTCCGCCCTTGCCGGCAACATCATCGTGCGTCAGCGCGGCACCCAGTGGTGGCCGGGCCAGAACGTCGGCATGGGCCGCGACCACACGCTGTTCGCCCTGACCGAAGGCACCGTCACCTTCCGCAAGGGCCTGAAGGGTCGAACCTTCATCTCGATCGAACCCGCGGCCATCGCGGCCGAGTAAGCCGATCGGCGCAAGCACATTGCAACGGGGATCGGCACGGCCGGTCCCCGTTCGCATTTCAGGCTCGCCGCCCAGCCGGCGACCAACTGGGGGAGCAGCAATGGATCAGCCCGAACTTTTGACCGGCAACCGGACCTATGGCACGGCGACGCCGGATCTTGCGCAGTCGGACGCCCAGGCCCCGATTCCGGCCGGCCGGTTTATATTGCGCCCGCTTCGCACCTCGGATTCGGGGCTGATCCAGCATTACACCGCGGATCGCCGCGTGGCTGAGGGGACGCGGGCAATCCCCCATCCCCTGCCGCCCGGAGCGGCCGAGCAATATGTGGCCCGCGCCACGGCCCCAAACCGGACCGAGGATGTCTGGGCCATCGACGCGGCCGCTTCGGGGCTAGGCGAGCTTCTGGGCGTCGTCTCTCTGACCCGGATCGAGCCTGACAGGTCCGAGCTCGGCTTCTGGATAGGCTCGGGTTTCTGGAACACTGGCGTGGCGACCGAAGCCGTGCAGGCGCTGGTGGCGGCGAACCCGCATCGCTCGCGCACCCTGTTCGCCGAAGCGTTCCAGGATAATCCCGGCTCGGCCAAGGTGCTGACCAATGCGGGCTTTGCCTATCTTGGCGATGCGGAAAGCTGGTCGGTTGCGCGCAACGCGCTGGTGCCGACCTGGACCTATCTGCGCCAGATGCGCTGAGGCGGGGACGCCTCAGACCCCCAGCGAGATCGCGTTCGCCGCGCCCGCCACGACGACCGAATGCATCCGAGACAGGACAGGCGAACTGAGCGGCAGGGCGATGGTCAGCGTGTCGGAACCGGGCTGCGCCGGCATCCGAGCGGCCGTGCTGTCCGCAGGCGGCGGCGCGCCGACCAGTCGCAGCCGCAGCACGCCGTCGGGATCGGGCAGCACCCTGTCCGCCGGTCGGGGTGTTTCCGTCACAAGCTCGACGTTCCACCAGCCTTTGGTCGGCGGCATCGCGGTGACGACCAGCAGGCGGCCTTCCAGCGTCTGTTCCCACCGGGCTGAAAGCACCTGCCCCATCGGCAGGCGGTCGTCGTTACGGGTATCGTAGCCCCCCTCAGGGGCGAGCGTCTGGGCGGCGCGGGGCGCGCGCTCTCCTCCGAACCAGCGCATCGGGTTCAGGCTGCTGTCGCCGCAGCCGGCGAGCATCAGGCAGGCGGCCATCGGCCAGAATGCGCGGTTCATCGACAGGCTTCCCCTTGGCTTGCGTCCCGCCCGTGATAGGACATCGGCGCCGGTGCCGGAAGGGGGCGCTTTGACCTTGACCGTCCAAGGCACTATATCACGCGCCCGCAGCAGACGCAGGGAGCCATCATGGCCACGCCCGCCTTTGAAGACATCGCCGACACCTTCGACTTCCTCGACAGTTGGGAAGACCGCTACCGCCACGTGATCGAGCTTGGCCGTGCCATGCCGCCGATGGACCCGGCGCTGCAGGTCCCCGCCACCAAGGTCGATGGCTGTGCGAGCCAGGTCTGGATCATGCCGAGGGTCCAGGATGGCCGCTTCGACTTCCAGGGCGAGAGCGACGCGCTGATTGTGCGCGGCCTGATCGCGGTGCTGCACGCGCTTTATTCCGGCCTGCCCGTGGATGAGGTCGAAAAGGTGGATGCCCCGGCCGAGCTTGGGCGGCTCGGCCTTGACGCGCATCTGTCGGCCCAGCGGTCGAACGGCCTGCGGGCCATGGTCCAGCGCATCCGTGACAGCGCGGCTGCCGCGGTGGCTTGAACTCAGGCCGGCTTGGCCAGCGCGCGGTCGATGGCCGCGACCAGCCGCGGATCGTCCGCCGCGACGTCGGGCGCAAAGCGGCCAACAACCGAGCCATCGCGACCAATCAGGAATTTCTCAAAGTTCCACTGCACCTCGGGCGCCGGATTCACGGGAATCCCGAAGCCTTCCAGCCGGGTGCGCCACGGCCCGTCGCCTTCCGCAGCCGGCGCCTCGGCGATCAGATGCGCATAAAGCGCGTGCTTGTCCGCGCCCACGACAGAGGTCCTGGCGGCCAGCGGAAAGCTGATGTCAAAGCGGGTCTGGCAGAAATCGAGGATCTCGGCGTCAGTCCCCGGTTCCTGCTGCTTGAAGTCGTTGGCGGGCACGCCGAGGATGACCAGCCCCTGATCCTTTTTCGCGCGATGCAGGGCCTCCAGCCCCTCATACTGGGGGGTCAGACCGCATTTCGAGGCGACATTGACGACCAGCACCACATGGCCGGCCCAGTCAGCCAGCCGGGCCTCTTGGCCGTTGTTCATCCTGATCCCGATTTCGGCCGGCTCGCTCATCGACGTGACTCCCTTTTGGTGATCCAGCCACCGCCCAGCACGCGGGTCGATCCGGCTTCGTAGAAGACGCAGGCCTGTCCGGGGCTGACGCCCTGCTCGGCCTCGGCAAGAACGACCTCGGCCGTGGTTGGGCCGGTGGGGCGCAGCATCGCCGGCGCGGGCGGCCGGGTCGAGCGGATGCGGACGGCGATCTCGCGTTCCGCCATATCGGTGAAAGCGCCGTCGCCCAGCCAGTTGACCTCGGCCACCGGCACGGTCCGGGTCGCCAGCGCCGAACGCGGTCCGACGACCACATGGCGCGCCCCGGGATCCAGCCGCACCACATAAAGCGGATCGCCCAAGCCCCCGATGCCGAGGCCGCGGCGCTGGCCGATAGTATAGTGGATCACGCCGCGATGCTGCCCCAGCACGTTGCCCTCCATGTCCACGATATCGCCGGGATCGGCGGCGCCGGGGCGCAGCTTCTCGATCACCGCGGCATAGTTGCCTTCGGGCACGAAGCAGATGTCCTGGCTGTCCGGCTTGTCGGCGACAACCAGCCCGTAGCGCGCGGCCAACGCCCGCGTCTCTGCCTTGCTTGCAAGGCCGCCCAGCGGAAAGCGCAGGAATTCCAATTGCTCGCGGGTGGTCGAGAACAGGAAATAGCTCTGGTCGCGGTTGCCGTCCGCGGCCATGTGCAGTTCGGCCCCGTCCGCGCCTTCCAGGCGGCGGATGTAATGGCCGGTCGCCATGCAGTCGGCGTCCAGCTCGCGCGCGGTTTCCAGCAGGTCGCGGAACTTCACCCGCTCGTTGCAGCGGATGCAGGGGACCGGGGTCGCCCCCGCCAGATAGGCGTCGGCGAATTCCTCGATCACCGACTCGCGGAAACGGTTCTCGTAATCCAGCACGTAATGCGGGATGCCGATGCGTTCCGCCACGCGACGGGCGTCGTGGATGTCCTGACCGGCGCAGCAGGCGCCTTTCTTCTTCAGCGCGGCGCCGTGGTCATACAACTGCAGGGTGACGCCGATCACGTCATAGCCTTCCGACTTGAGCAGCGCGGCCACCACCGAACTGTCGACGCCGCCCGACATGGCGACGACGACCCGCGTTTCGGCGGGGGGACGGGCAAAGCCGAGGCTGTTCAGGGCGGGCGCGGTGCCGCGCGGATCTTGCACTGTCACGGGAATGTCCGTTCAGACGGGAACTGGCAGAATGCCGGAATATACGACGAATGCGGATTGATTCAACCGGCTCGCATTCACCAGGACTTAACGGCTTGATGACACACAGGGACAAACGGCAACCACGGGGAAAGCAAGCCATGTTCGTCCGAAAATCTTCGCGTCCCAGGACAGCGACCCTGGGGGATGGCACCGTGCTGACGCTTGCAGACCTGCCCACGGGAACGGAACGCTGGGTTGCCCGGCGCAAGGCGACGGTTGTGCAGGCCATTGACCATGGGCTTCTGACCCGCGACGAGGCGATCGCCCGCTACGGGCTCAGCGAGGAGGAACTGGACGGCTGGATCGCCACCTCCTCGTGCTTGGGACCGGCGGCGCTGAAGGTGAAGGCGATCCGCAAAAATCGCCTGCGCTCAACCTGAGGCTGATTCGTGATGGCGCGCTAACCGGATCTTAACTATTAGATCCCTAGTGTGAGACATCACGAAACACGAGGGAGACCAAGTCATGCGGATTCTGCTGGTCGAGGATGATCCGACCACCGCGCGCAGCATCGAACTGATGCTCAGCCACGCCAATTTCAACGTCTACCTGACCGACATGGGCGAAGAGGGCGTGGATCTTGCCAAGCTGTATGACTACGATCTGATCCTGCTGGACCTGGACCTGCCCGACATGAACGGGATGGAGGTCCTGCGCCAGATCCGCCTGTCGCGGGTGGACACGCCGATCCTGATCCTGACCGGTTCCGACGACACCGAGATCAAGCTGCGCGGCTTCGGCTTCGGCGCCGACGACTACATGACCAAGCCCTTCCACCGGGAAGAGCTGGTCGCCCGCATCCAGGCCATCATCCGCCGCTCCAAGGGCCACAGCCAGGCTGTCATCCGCACCGGACGCATGGTCGTCAACATCGACGCCCGCTCGGTCGAGGTGGACGGGCGCGCGGTGAACCTGACGGGCAAGGAATACCAGATGCTCGAGCTTCTCAGCCTGCGCAAGGGCACGACGCTGACGAAGGAAATGTTCCTGAACCATCTTTACGGCGGCATGGACGAGCCGGAACTCAAGATCATCGACGTCTTCATCTGCAAGCTGCGCAAGAAGCTCAGCGAAGCGCTGGGCGGCGAGAACCACATCGAGACGGTCTGGGGCCGCGGCTATGTCCTGCGCGACCCGCAGGAATCGGTGCGGGCCGAGCGGATGGCCGTCGGAGCCTGAGCCGTCCGCCTTCCATGGCGCCTCAGGGTTTTCAGGGAACAGGGCTTGCTGCCCCCTTGGCCACGGCATCAAGCCGCGTGGTTCCGGTGGTCCGCTCGCCCTGCGCCCCGGTCGCTTATGCGATCATGCCCCTTCCCTGCCCCGACGAGATGGGGCAATCGGGGATGTGATGTGAGGGGCAGACCATGACGCAGAAGATCATCATCGACACCGATCCGGGCCAGGACGACGCCGTGGCGATCCTGCTCGCGCTGGGCGCCCCCGAACTCGAGGTGCTGGGCCTCACGGTCGTTGCCGGAAACGTTCCGCTTTCCCTGACGCTGCGGAACGCCCTGCAGATCTGCGAGCTTGCCGGCCGTCGCGACCTCCCCGTTCATGCCGGCTGCGAGGCGCCGCTGGAGGGTCGGCTGATCACGGCCGAGCATATCCATGGCGAAACTGGCCTTGCCGGTGTGGATCTGCCCGAGCCCACGATGCCGGTAGCCCCCGGCCATGCCGCCGATTTCATCGTCGAGACGATCCGGCGAGAGCCTGCGGGCAGCGTGACCCTTGTGCCCATCGGGCCGCTGACGAACATCGCCGAGGCCCTCCGCCGCGCCCCCGACATTGCCGGCCGGGTCGGGCGCATCGTCCTGATGGGCGGCGGCACCTTCGGCAACGTGACGCCCGCCGCCGAGTTCAACATCCACGTCGATCCCCTTGCCGCCGCCGAGGTCTTTGCCTCGGGCGCCGATCTGGTGGTCCTGCCGCTGGATGCGACGCACAGGGCGCTGACCAGCCGCGACTGGATCGAGACGATGCGCGCAACCGGCCCGATCGGTGCTGCGGTCGCCGGCTGGACCTCCTCCTACGAACGCTTCGACCGCGAGAAATACAGCGCCGAGGGGGCGCCGCTGCACGATCCCTGCGCCGTCGCCTGGGTTATTGACCCGAGCCTTTTCACGGGGCGTCGCGTCAATGTCGAGATCGAGACCGGGGGCCACTGGACCCGCGGCATGACCGTCGCCGACTGGTGGGGCGCGACGGACCGCGCGCTGAACGCGCTCTTCATTCGCGATCTGGACCGTGACAGGCTGTTTGACCTGATGACCCACCGGATCAGCCGGCTGGATGCAGAACACACCAGCGCCACACGATAGGGCACGACGGGCCGCCTTTATCGGCAAAAGGGCAGATCTGGCGCTGCAAACGCCTGCTGCATGGACCGTCGGGGTTGATATAACCCTTTGAGGACAGGTCCATTCAGGGCCTTCACCCTTCGTTGCCGACATCATAAATCCGATAGACAAGTTCGTTTGACTTTTCGGATAGCCCCTTGCTCGTCACCAGCCTTGTTCCCTGTGGTCAACTGGGCGAGCCATGCCAGGCTGTCCGCCACATCGTCGGCGCGGCACTGTCTGCGGGCTCTGCACAGCAGAAAATGCAGGCGTTCCCCTGATCCAAAGGGCATTCTGATCCGATTGATGCAGTCGAGCAGTCATCGTCTTTCCACTGCCGTCAAGCGGGCAGCAGCCGTCACCGACGTTCCTCTGACAGTTGCCAACTTCTGGTTGGGGCTGCATGGGACCCTGGAAATGCAGATCACCTGAAACCCTCGCACAAAGCTGACGTCCCTCCCCGCCTGCACCGCAGGGAACCGAGTCGAGACCTCGCGGCAGCAGTTCCATCCGCTGTGATACCGAAGGCCGGACTCACACTTGAACTGCGGACAAGTCGCATCATCAGGAACCGCACGGCACCTCTGGACAGGGCGATCTGCCTTCGGCATCCCCGCGCCATGAACAGCGCTACGCCGATTGCCCCGGACAGCCCTGCACTGCCCGAGCCTCATCCGCACAGCCGGCTCGAGGATGCACAGGGAATCATCTTCGGCGCGGTCATGGCCGCCTTCGGGGCATTGCTGCTGGGCAGCGCGGGGCTGATCACCGGGCAGCTTGCGGGACTCGCGCTGCTGATCGCGCAGGCGACCGGCTGGGGCTTTGGGCCGGTCTATCTGGTGCTGAGCCTGCCTTTCTACGGCTTCGGCTACCGGCGGATGGGACTTGGATTCCTGCGCCGCACCATCGCGGCGGTGCTGCTGATGGTGGCGGCCTCAATGCTGCTGCCGAAGCTCATCAGCTTCGACAGCCTGCATCCGGGCGCGGCAGCTCTGCTGGCGGGCTTCGTCTCGGGCGCGGGGCTGCTGGCGCTGTTCCGGCATCGCACCAGCCTCGGCGGGATCGGGGCCGTGGCGCTGGATCTCCAGGACCGCCTGGGGGTCAAGGCGGGCTGGGTGCAGATGGGCTTCGACGCGGTGCTGTTCGCCGTCGCGCTCATGGTCCTGCCGCTGGAACGGGTGCTTTGGTCAGCGTCGGGCGCGGCGGTTCTGAACCTCGTCATTGCGATCAACCACCGCCGCGACCGCTATATCGTCTGATTCACGCAGGCACCCCGAGCGCCCGCTTGACGCTTGCTGTCCAGCCCAGGAACCGCTGGTCCCCGGCGACGATGGCGGGCCGCTTCATCACCGAGGGACGCGCCTGAAGCATCGCGACTGGGTCCTCGGCGCGTTCCTCCTCGGACATCCCGCGCCAAGTCAGGCTGGCCCGGTTGATGAGCTTGTCGCCGAAATCGGAAACAAGACGCGCGCGTTCGTCCTGCGACAGCGGCGCGTCCCTGACATCGCGGAAGTCCACGCTCCAGCCGGCTTCCTCCAGCGCTGCCTGTGCCTTCTGGCAGGTCGAGCAATGCGAAAGCCCGAGCATGGCGAGCCGTCGGTTCCCGTCCGCCATCAGATGAACGGAACCAGCGGCACACCGCAGGCAGCCAGCGCCAGCAGCGCGGATAGGGCAAGCAGGGTCTTCATCATCTTCTCCGTGTCAAAGGTCGCCGTGGCCGGCACGGTCGCCGGCGGCATCGTGCAGCTTCGCCCTTACTCGCCGCATCCCCAGCCAGACGGTCAGGACCACCAGCGGCGTCAGCGCCGCGATGAGGATGCTGCGCTCGATCCCCGCGGATTCGGCCAGAGGATAGACCGCATAGCCCAGAAGGCCCACGGCGTAATAGCTGATCGCGACGACCGACAGCCCCTCGACCGTGTGCTGCAGGCGCAGTTGCAGGTCGGCGCGGCGGTCCATGCGTTCCAGCAGCGCCTGGTTCTGGCCGCTGCGCTGGACATCGACGCGGGTCCGCAGCAGCTCGCCCGCCCGCGCGGCGCGGTCCACCATCGCGTCCAGCCGCAACTCGGCCGACTGGACCGTCCGCATCGCGGGCAGGAAGCGGCGCACCATGAATTCGTTCAGCGTCTGCCGCCCCTGAAAGCGCTTCTCGCGCAAGGACGCGATGCGGTCATGGACGATCGCCTCGTAGGCCCGCGTCGCGCCGAAGCGGAAGCCGTGCTGCGTCGCCGCCGATTCGAGCTTGAGCGACAGGGTCAGCAACTCGTGCAGCACCGTTTCGGCCGGCCGGGTGTCGTCGCCGAGCCTTTCGACCAGCGCCGTCAGGCGGGTTTCCAGCGTGTTCATGGTGGCATTCAGCGCCCGCACCCGCGGCAGCGCCAGCATCGACATCGCGCGGTAGGTTTCCAGTTCCAGCAGCCGCTGCACCACGCGCCCCAGCCGCCCTGCCCCCAGGTCCGGCGCGGCGAAGACGGCAAAGCGCATCCAGCCCGCCGGGTCGATGCGGAAGTCGGTGGCGACCACTGCCGTGCCGTCCAGCACCTGCACCGCGACCAGCCCGTCGGTCGCGAACCAGGACGACAGAAGCGGCGTGATCGCGTCTGGATCGTCCGGCATCGTCGCGACATGGACCATCGCCGCCGCCACCCGGCGGCCCGGCGCGCGGGCCTGCCAGTCGGCGGGGAACATCTCGGCCAGCGCAGGGTCGAAGGGGCGATGCGGCTGGCCGGGGGTGAAGCCGGCGTAGCTGACGAACTCGGTATGGCTTTCCCATCGCAACTCGTGCCGGCCGAGTTGGGCGGCATAGTGGCCGGCGTCGTCTTGGGGCGCCGGGGCGCCATGCCGCATGACCAGTTCGGCCAGATGCGCGATGTCGACGCTGCGGTCGCGGTTGGCGGCGTCCCGAGGCTCCTTGAAGGCCAGATAGACCGCCGTGCAGGGCACCACCAGCCGCGGCGAGGGGCGGGCGTGCAGTTCGTTCACCATCTCGTAGCGCAGCGGGTGGTCCAGCTGCTGCGGGGTGGTCCGGGGCATGGCGGCGGGTTCGGTCATGGGGTGACGAAAGCCGCAAAGAAGCGCCGGGCGCAAGCCGTCCCTTGCGCGGCGATGAGGCGTTCGTGATCGGCCCCGCCGTTGCGCGGACCCGGTGCTTCCGGCAGGGTGAACGCAAAACGACGGGACAGACGATGAAACGCACCCTTCGATTGTCGGTGGCCGCGCTGCTTGTGGCGCTGGCCGCCTCTTGTGCGCCCAGCAAGTTCAAGACCTACAACGGGCCTCCGGTCACGCAGATCGTGGTGAACAAGTCGGCCCGGCAGATGCTGTTCCTGAGCGGGTCGAACCTGATCGGGGGTTACAACATCGGCCTTGGGAACGAGCCCATCGGTCACAAGCAGTTCTCGGGCGACGGCAAGACGCCCGAAGGGCTTTACCATATCGACCGGCGGAACCCGGACAGCCGCTATCACCTGTCCATCGGGGTTTCCTATCCCAACCCCCAGGACAGCGGCTTTGCGCTGATGCAGGGCAAGCATCCCGGCGGCGACATCTTCATCCACGGGCAGGGTCCCGAGGGAAAGGCGCTCGCACCAGTGAAGCGGGACTGGACGGCAGGCTGCATCGCCGTGACCGACGCCGAGATGGAGGACATCTATGCCATGGTCCGCGACGGAACGCCGATCCTGATCAATCCGTAGGGCGGGTCTATCGAAAAGACGTCGGCGCGGTCACTCGCCAAGCAACGGCTCTGCCCTGCACAGCCCCTTCAGCGAAAATGGAAAACCCCCGCACGATGGCGGGGGGTTCTTTCGTTTCAGGCTCTGCGATCAGTCGATCATCGGCAGCAGCGCGTCCAGCGACTTCTTGGCGTCGCCGTAGAACATGCGCGTGTTCTCCTTGTAGAACAGCGGGTTCTCGATGCCCGAATAGCCCGTGCCCTGACCGCGCTTGGACACGAACACCTGCTTGGCCTTCCAGACCTCCAGCACCGGCATCCCGGCAATGGGGCTGTTGGGGTCTTCCTGCGCGGCCGGGTTCACGATGTCGTTCGAGCCGATGACGATCACCACGTCGGTCGAGGGGAAGTCCTCGTTGATCTCGTCCATTTCCAGAACGATGTCATAGGGCACCCTCGCCTCGGCCAGCAGCACGTTCATGTGGCCCGGCAGGCGGCCGGCGACGGGGTGGATGGCGAAGCGCACCTCTTTCCCCGCCGCGCGCAGCTTGCGGGTCAGTTCCGACACTGACTGCTGCGCCTGCGCCACCGCCATGCCGTAGCCGGGGACGATGATGACGCTGTCGGCCTCGTTCAGGGCCGCCGCCACGCTTTCGGCGTCGATGGCGATCTGCTCGCCCTCGATCTCCATTGCGGGACCCGCCTCGCCGCCGAAGCCGCCGAGGATGACCGAGATGAAGCTGCGGTTCATCGCCTTGCACATGATGTAGGACAGGATCGCACCCGAGGAGCCGACCAGCGCGCCCACCACGATCAGCAGGTCATTGGACAGCGTGAAGCCGATCATCGCCGCGGCCCAGCCCGAATAGCTGTTCAGCATCGAGACCACGACCGGCATGTCGGCCCCGCCAATCCCCATGATGAGGTGCCAGCCGATGAAGCCCGCGATGATTGCCAGCAGGATCAGCCACAGCATCGCCGGGCCCCAGCCCGCGACGTAGAAGATCAGCAGCAGCAGCGACAGGATCGCGGCGCTCAGGTTCAGCATGTGGCCGCCCGGCAGCTTCTTCGGCTTGCCGTCGATCTTCCCGGCGAGCTTGCCATAGGCCACGATCGAGCCGGTGAAGGTCACGGCGCCGATGAAGATGCCCAGCGCAACCTCGACCTTGAGCATGGCGATCTCGGCCGGGGACTTGTGGGCCAGCACGGCGGCGAAGCCCTGGAACACGTCGGTCAGGCCGTTCAGCCGGGCGGCAACGACACGGCCCAGTTCAAGCTGCGCGTTCACCCCGATCAGGACGGCGGCAAGGCCGACGAGGCTGTGCATCGCGGCGATCAACTGCGGCATCTCGGTCATCTGGACGCGGGTGGCCAGCACGTAGCCGCCGACGCCGCCGAGGGCGATCATCAGGATCGACAGCCACCAGTTGTCCCAGCCGGGGCCGAACAGCGTGGCCAGCACGGCCAGCCCCATGCCGACGATGCCGTACCAGATGGCGCGCTTGGCGCTTTCCTGGCCGGAAAGCCCGCCCAGCGCGAGAATGAACAGGACGGCGGCCACGACATAGGCCGCGCTGGTGAAGCCGTAGGCCGGCAATGCCTCGACCATCGAGGCGGGCGCCACGACCGGGTCCATGCCGGTTGCGGGCGAAGTGGTGATCACGGTGGTCTCCATCGACGCCCCCTTACGACTTCTGGAACATGGCGAGCATCCGGCGCGTGACCAGGAAGCCGCCGAAGATGTTGACGGCCGTCATCAGCACGGCCAGCGCCGCGAGGATGACGATCAGCCCGGACCCCGAGCCGATCTGCAGCAGCGCGCCGAGGATCACGATCGACGAGATCGCGTTGGTGATCGCCATCAGCGGCGTGTGCAGCGAATGGGCGACGTTCCAGATGACCTGGAAGCCGATGAAGACAGACAGCACGAAGACGATGAAATGCTGCAGGAACGAGGCCGGGGCGAACAGCCCGACCAGCAGCATGACCGCGCCGCCCGTGACCAGCATCCCGATCTGGCTGCGGGTCTGGCGGCGGAAGGCCAGCGCCTCGGCGGCGCGTCGTTCTTCCGGCGTCGGCTCCTTGGCCTTCTCGCGCGGCTTCTGCACGGCGATGGCCTGCACCTTGGGCGGCGGCGGCGGCCAGGTGATGTCGCGTTCGCGCGTCACCGTCGCGCCGCGGATCACGTCATCCTCCATGTTGTGGACCAGCGTGCCGTCCTTGGCGGGCGTCAGGTCGGTCAGCATGTGGCGGACGTTGTTGCCGTAAAGCTCGGAGGCCTGCGCCCCCATGCGCGAGGGGAAGTCGGTGTAGCCGATGATCGTGACGCCGTTCTCGGTCACGATCTTCTCGTCCGGCACGGTCAGGTCGCAGTTGCCGCCGCGTTCGGCCGCAAGGTCCACGATGACCGAGCCGGGCTTCATCATGCGGACCATGTCCTCGGTCCACAGCTTGGGCGCCGGGCGGCCCGGGATCAGCGCCGTGGTTATGACGATGTCCATCTCGGGCGCAAGCGCGCGGAACTTTCCAAGCTGCTTGGCGAGGAACTCGGGGCTTGAGGGCGCGGCATAGCCTCCGGTGGTTGCGCCGTCCTGCACCTGATCGGCGAAGTCGAGATAAACGAACTCTGCCCCCATGGATTCGATCTGCTCGGCCACCTCGGGGCGGACGTCGAAGGCATAGACCTGCGCGCCGAGGCTGGTGGCCGCGCCGATGGCGGCAAGCCCGGCGACGCCCGCGCCCACGACCAGCACCTTGGCGGGCGGCACCTTGCCCGCGGCCGTCACCTGCCCGGTGAAGAAGCGGCCGAAGTTGTTGGCGGCCTCGATCACCGCGCGGTAGCCCGCGATGTTGGCCATCGAGGACAGCGCGTCCATCTTCTGCGCGCGGCTGATCCGGGGGACCATGTCCATGGCAATGGCGTTCACGCCAAGGTCGCGGGCGCGTTCCAGCAGCTCGGCATTCTGGCCGGGATAGAAGAACGAGATGAGCGTCTGCCCCTCGCGCATCATGCCCAGTTCCTCCTCGGACGGCGGGCGCACCTTGGCGACCACATCGACCGCGCCGACCAGCGCGGCGGCGGTCGGATGAACCGTCACGCCTGCCCGTTCATAAGCGGCATCCGAGAAACCCGCGCGGGCCCCCGCCCCCGATTCGACGTGAACCTCGTGCCCGAGCTTCTGCAGATGCCCGGCCGAGGACGGTGTGACGGCAACCCGCGCCTCACCGTCGAAAGTCTCTTTCAGCGCGCCTATTCTCACCGAGCCCATCCCCTCTCGTCCGTGTGTTGCGCCCGCATTATCACTGCGCAACAATCTTTCACAAGACGGTGAAAGCCCGTGCCCCGCCCGCAATCCGCCGCGGCGTCACACACAAGAAAGAACCGCCGCGCACGCACGCGGCGGTTCCAGATGGCGGCCGGCACGAACCGGCAACAGGAAACGGCCTCAGTTCGACGGGTTGGTGACCGGAACCGTGGTCGTCGTGGTGGCGGCATCCGCATCAGTCGCGGCATCAGCGGCCGCGGCGCCCGTCGCGGCGGCGGCATCGGTCGCGGCATCAGCGGCGGCATCGGCAGCGGTGCCCGCAGCATCGGCAGCCGCATCGGCGCCCGTGCCGTCTGTCGTCGCGGTCGCGGTCCCGGCGGCGGTGCCGGCCGGCGTATCGACAGTGGTCGTCGCGGCAGCGTCAGTGGTGTCCGTGGCGGTGTCGGTCGCCGTGTCGGTGGTCGTGGTCACGGCGGCCGGGTCGGTGGTCGTGGCCGGAGCGGTGGTGGTCGTCGTGGTGGTCGTATCGGCCACCTCGTCATTGCCCATGAAGCTGGACAGCAGCCACCAGGCTAGCGCCAGTGCCAGAAGGATACCGATGATCAGCGGAAGCGGCGAGGCCTTCTTCTCGACCGGTTCGACATAGGTTTCGGTCACGACGGTGTTGCGGCCGCTCGGATCGACGGGGCGATGCGGATCGGTGGCATCGGTGCGGCGCGGATCGTTCGGGTCGTAGTTGGCCATGATGGTCTCCTTGAGGTATCTGATCTGTCGGGACCGCCACGCCCTCGTTCGCCTCATAGCGGAACTGCGGCGTCGGCTTGCGACCCGGTAATCCTGCGCTTAACACTCCGCTCAAGCACAAGTTCCGCGGAAGAACCATTTTTATCAGGCAGGGCACAGGATGGGGGAAACCCGTTTTCTCAATGATTACAAACCGTGGCCGTTTCGCATCACCGAGACTCGGCTGGATGTGACGCTGGCGCCAAAGGGCACGGTCGTCAGGTCGGAACTGGATCTTCAGCGCCACGCGCCGGGGCCGCTGGTGCTGGACGGCGGCGCGGGGCTGCGGACGGGCGCGGTCACGATCGACGGGCAACCGGTCGATCCGGCGCATCTGGCGATCACCGTCGAGACGCTGACCATCGCCGAACCCGCCCTGCCCGACCGCCCCTTCACCTTCGCCGCCACCGTCGAGATCGACCCCGAGGCGAACACAGCGCTGGAGGGGCTGTATCTTTCGGGCGGCATCTTCTGCACCCAATGCGAGGCCGAAGGCTTTCGCCACATAACCTGGTATCCCGACCGCCCCGACGTGATGGCGCCCTTCCGGGTGACGGTCCGCTCCGACCTGCCGGTGCTGCTGTCGAACGGGAACCCCGTCGCCCAAGGCGAGGGTTGGGCCGAATGGCACGATCCCTGGCCCAAGCCCGCCTACCTCTTCGCGCTGGTCGCGGGCGAGTTGCAGGCCGTGTCGGACAGCTTCACCACCATGTCCGGACGGAAGGTCGCGCTGAACTTCTGGGTGCGGCCTGCCGACCTCGACCGCGCGGGCTTCGCGATGGAAGCCCTGAAAAAGTCGATGCGCTGGGACGAAACGGCTTACGGGCGCGAATACGACCTCGACGTGTTCAACATCGTTGCCGTGGACGACTTCAACATGGGGGCCATGGAAAACAAGGGATTGAACATCTTCAACTCGAAACTGGTTCTGGCTTCCCCCGAAACCGCGACCGATGCCGATTATGAACGCATCGAGGCGGTGATCGCGCATGAGTATTTTCATAATTGGACCGGAAACAGGATCACTTGCCGCGACTGGTTCCAGCTCTGCCTCAAGGAAGGGCTGACGGTTTTCCGCGACCAGCAGTTCACGGCGGACATGCGCTCGGCCGCGGTGAAGCGGATCGAGGACGTGGTGACCCTGCGCGGGCGGCAGTTCCGCGAGGACGCGGGGCCGCTGGCGCATCCGCCCCGGCCCGACCGCTACGAGGAAATCAACAACTTCTACACCGCCACCGTTTATGAAAAGGGCGCCGAGGTCATCGGGATGCTCAAGCGGCTTGTGGGAGACGAGAGCTATCGCAAGGCGTTGGACCTTTATTTTGACCGCCACGACTGGCAGGCCTGCACCATCGAGGACTGGCTGAAGGTCTTCGAGGACGCTACGGGGCGCGACCTGGCCCAGTTCAAGCGCTGGTACACCGACGCGGGCACCCCGCGGCTGACGCTGGTAGAGGACTGGGACCGCGATGCCGGCACCCTGACCCTGCGGTTCACCCAGTCCACGGCGCCGACGCCAGGCCAACCTGACAAGCCGGCGCGGGTGATCCCCATCGCCGTGGGCCTGATCTCGGTGAACGGCGACGAACTGCTGCCGACCCGTGTGCTGGAGATGACCGAGCCCGAGCAGTCCTTCAACTTCACCGGCCTCGGCTCTCGCCCCGTCGTGTCGCTGCTGCGCGGCTTCTCTGCCCCGGTGACGGTCGAGCGGCAGATGACCTCGGCCGAGCGCGCGATCCTGCTGGCCCATGACACCGATCCCTTCGCGCGCTGGCAGGCAGGGCACGAACTGGCGCTGGACTCGCTGGTGGCGATGGCCAGCGGAGGACAGGCCGACCGCGTCTTCTGTCACGCGCTGGGCGGCCTTCTGGGCGAAAAGGAGGCCGATCCGGCCTTCGTGGCCCTGGCGCTGCGACTGCCCGGAGAGGATGAGATCGCAGCCGAGATCGCCTCGCGCGGCGGCCTGCCCGACCCGGATGCGATCCATCGCGGCCGCGAGGATCTGGCGACCCAACTTGCCGCCGAGCATGAAGGGATTCTGGCCGAGATTTACGACGAGATGGAGGTGCCCGGCCCCTACTCTTCCGATGCTGCCTCGGCGGGGCGCCGGTTGCTGCGGCTTGCCACGCTGGGGCTTCTGTCGCGGCTGGATGATGGCGAAAAGGCGCAGGCGCTCTGGGATGCCGCGTCCAACATGACCGAACGGATGGGGGCACTGGCGACCCTGGTCCGGCTGGACCGCGCAGGGGATGCGCTTGCCGAGATGGAGGGGCGCTTCTCAAGCAACCGGCTGGTGATGGACAAGTTCTTTTCGGTCCAGCCGATGGCTGCCCCGCCCGCCCGTGCGGTACAGGTGGCAAAGGCGCTGGCCGAAAGGCCGGACTTTGACTGGAAGAACCCCAACCGCTTCCGCGCGCTGATAGGGGGACTTGCAGCAAATCATACAGCGTTCCATGCAAGCGACGGATCGGGCTATGATTTCGTGGCCAGCTGGCTGATGCGGCTTGACCCGCTGAACCCGCAGACGGCGGCCCGGCTGACCACGGTGTTCGAGACCTGGCCCCGCTATGACGCAGGGCGGCGGCAGCACGCCCGCGCGGCGTTGGAACGGATCGCAGCCCTGCCGTCGCTGTCGGGCAACAGCACCGAAATGGTCAGGCGCATTCTTGCCGCTGGAACCTGAGGGCGCTTGTGGGCGTCATATCTCAGGATAATAGGTGCTTCGCATGAGCAACGCGCCCAAAGATTCGCCCCATCCGCCGGGCCGCCTGCCCGCGCTGGTCGAGATGCAGCAGCGGCTGGACCCGCTGATCGCCGAACGGGCGCCGTGGCTCTATTCCGGCAAGGCGCGTCACACGCTGGCCAAGCAGGTGATGATGCGGCTTCTGCGCTATCCGCGCTCGATCGAGCTGGCGGCCCAGTTCCGCGACCTGCCGACCGAGGAGATCATGCGCCGCGTCTCGGCCCTGATCGTGCGCGACCTGCGGGTGGACGGGCTGGAGAACATCCCGGCGACCGGGCCGGCGCTGATCGTTGCGAACCACCCGACCGGGATCGCCGACGGGATCGTGCTGCACGCGGTCGTCTCGGCCGTGCGGGACGACCTGTTCATCTACGCCAACCACGACATGATCCGCGTCCTGCCCCAGACCGAGGAACTGATCGCCCCTGTCGAGTGGCGGGCGGAAAAGCGCAGCCATGCAAAGACCAAGTACACGATGGACTATACCCGCGCCGCGCTGGGTCAGGGGCGGATCGGGCTGATCTTCCCCTCGGGCCGGCTGGCCAAGCGGCGGGGCGTGACGCTGCACGAGCGGCCCTGGATGGCCAGCGCGGTGATGATCGCGCGCAAGTTCGGCGCCCCGGTCATCCCGCTGCACATCCGGGCGCGGAACTCGGCGCTGTTCTACCTGCTGGACGCGATCCACCCGACCCTGCGCGACGTGACGCTGTTCAACGAGGTGCTGAACAAGGCGGGCCACACCTATCGCATCACCATCGGTTGTCCGATCGACCCGGCAACCTTGCCGGCGAAATCCGAGGAAGGCATCGAGGCGCTGCGCCGGGCGGTGCTGGACCTGCCGCCTCCGGGCCGCGACGCCGCGCATATGTCGCATCTTCGCGAGGTCCGCCGCCGCCGGGCGCAGATCCGCGAGCCGTTGGGCGAGAAGCTCTGAGCTCATGGTGCGTGGGAACCGCGCACCATACTTGCGACCATCGGCAAGGGCGGGCATCTCTGGCGCGCCATGACCGACCTTCCCACCTCCGACACCCATCGCCTGAACGCCCATGCACCCGGCCCCGAATGGCTGCTGACGCCCGGCCTGATCCCGCATCCCGCAGCCGTGGTGTGGATGGAGGCGCGCGTGGAAGCCATCCACGCGGGGCAGGCGCCCGAGGCGATCTGGCTTGTCGAGCATCCACCGCTTTACACCGCCGGCACCTCGGCCCGCCCTGAGGACCTGACCGATCCGGGCCGGTTTCCCGTGTTTCCGACCGGGCGCGGCGGGCAATACACCTATCACGGGCCGGGCCAGCGGGTCGCCTATGTCATGCTGGACCTGAACCGGCGCGGGCGCGACGTGCGGGCATTCGTCCAGTCGCTGGAAGCCTGGGTCATTGCGGCCTTGTCCGAGTTCGGCCTGAAGGGCGAGATTCGCGAGGGCCGCGTCGGCGTCTGGATCGCCCGGCCCGACAAGCCCCCCCTGCCCGATGGCTCGATGCGCGAAGACAAGATCGCCGCCATAGGGATCAAGCTGCGCCGCTGGGTCAGCTTTCACGGCATCTCGATCAATGTCGAGCCGGACCTGTCCCATTACGGCGGCATCGTGCCCTGCGGGATCAGCGGCCATGGCGTCACCAGTCTGGTCGATCTGGGCCTGCCGGTGACGATGGCGGACCTGGATCACGCGTTGATGACCGGCTTTTGCGCGGTCATGGGTGAACCGAATGGGGGGCTGTGACCTTTGTTCTCTTGCGAAATCCTGCGAGATGCTGTGCCCTGCGCCGCAGAGAGCACTGCTCTCGTCAAGAATGATCCGCTGAGGAAGGACGACATGATGAAGACCAGCCTGATTGCCACTCTTGCCACCCTCGCCCTGTCCCTGCCGGTGGCTGCGCAGGAACTGTCCGGCGATCCCGCCGCGGGTGAGTCCGAGTTCCGCAAGTGCAAGGCCTGCCACATGATCCAGGACGAGGCGGGCACCGACATCGTCAAGGGCGGCCGGACCGGCCCCAATCTTTACGGCGTCTATGGCCGTGCCTATGCGGCCGAGGAAGGCTACAAGTACGGTGAGGGCCTGCTGGAACTGGCCGAGACCAACCCCGGCCAGGTCTGGGACGAAGAGCACCTGATCGAATACGTCACCGATCCGACCGCCTATGTGAAGGAAAAGACCGGCGACCCCGCTGCCAAGTCGAAGATGACCTTCAAGCTGAACAAGAACCAGGCCGACATCGTGGCCTTCCTGGCACAGCACTCGCCGAACGCCGCCGGTGCGGCAGGAGGGGATGCCGCCGCCGCAGGCGGGGATGCAGCCGCAGCACCCGCCGCGAACTGACGCCTGGCTGTCCCCTTGCGGGACGGCGCCTGAACCGACCCCCGGCCGCCACCAGCGGGCGGGGGTTTCATTTTGTCGCAGCGGGGGATGCGCGGCGCATTGCCGCAACCGGAATCGTGTTCTAGAACGGCCTCAGCCAGTCCGCCGGCCAGCCGCCGTGACGGCACGATTCTGAGGAGCATTCGCATGGCAGATGCCGCCGTTCACGGCCATGGTGCCCAGCATGACACCCGCGGGTTCTTCACCCGCTGGTTCATGTCCACCAACCACAAGGACATCGGTGTCCTTTATCTTTTCACCGCGGGCGTCGTCGGCCTGATCTCGGTCTGCTTCACCGTCTACATGCGGATGGAGCTGCAGCATCCCGGCGTGCAGTACATGTGCCTTGAAGGGGCTCGGCTGATCCCCGCCGGCGTCGATGACATCTGCACGCCGAACGGGCATCTGTGGAACGTGATGATCACCTATCACGGCGTCCTGATGATGTTCTTCGTCGTCATCCCGGCGCTGTTCGGGGGCTTCGGCAACTACTTCATGCCGCTGCACATCGGCGCGCCGGACATGGCCTTTCCCCGGCTGAACAACCTGTCCTACTGGCTGTTCGTGGCCGGTGTCTCGATGGGCGTCGCCTCGCTTCTGTCGCCGGGCGGCAACGACCAGCTCGGCTCGGGCGTGGGCTGGGTGCTGTATCCGCCGCTGTCCACGACCGAGGGCGGGCTGTCCATGGACCTGGCGATCTTCGCCGTCCACCTTTCGGGCGCATCCTCGATTCTGGGCGCGATCAACATCATCACCACCTTCCTCAACATGCGCGCGCCCGGCATGACGCTGTTCAAGGTGCCGCTGTTCGCCTGGTCGGTCTTCATCACCGCCTGGATGATCCTGCTGGCGCTGCCGGTGCTGGCCGGTGCGATCACCATGCTGCTGATGGACCGCAACTTCGGCACCAACTTCTTCAACCCGGCGGGCGGCGGCGACCCGGTGCTGTACCAGCACATCCTGTGGTTCTTCGGCCACCCCGAGGTCTACATCATCATCGTTCCGGGCTTCGGCATCATCAGCCACGTCATCGCGACCTTCTCGCGCAAGCCCATCTTCGGCTACCTGCCGATGGTGCTGGCCATGGCCGCCATCGCCATCCTGGGCTTCGTCGTCTGGGCCCACCACATGTACACCGTCGGGCTGTCGCTGACCCAGCAGGCCTATTTCATGCTGGCCACCATGACGATCGCAGTGCCGACCGGCATCAAGGTCTTCTCGTGGATCGCGACGATGTGGGGCGGCTCGATCGAGTTCAAGACGCCGATGCTCTGGGCCTTCGGCTTCCTGTTCCTGTTCACCGTGGGCGGCGTGACCGGCGTCGTGCTGAGCCAAGCGCCGCTGGACCGGGTGTATCACGACACCTACTACGTCGTGGCGCATTTCCATTATGTGATGAGCTTGGGCGCCGTCTTCGCCATCTTTGCCGGCGTCTACTACTGGATCGGCAAGATGAGCGGGCGGCAGTATCCCGAATGGGCTGGCAAGATCCACTTCTTCGCCATGTTCATCGGCTCGAACCTGATCTTCTTCCCCCAGCACTTCCTGGGCCAGCAGGGGATGCCGCGCCGCTACATCGACTATCCCGAAGCCTTCGCCTACTGGAACAACGTCTCGTCGATCGGCGCCTATATCGCCTTCGCCTCGTTCCTGTGGTTCATCGGCGTCGTGTTCTACACCCTGTTTGCAGGCCAGCGCGTGACCCAGAACAACTACTGGAACGAATACGCCGACACGCTGGAATGGACCCTGCCCTCGCCCCCGCCCGAACATACCTTCGAGCAGCTTCCCAAGCGCGAGGACTGGGATCACGCCCGCAAGCACTGATGCCAGAGAGATGACCCCATCGGCCCTGGAGCGATCCGGGGCCGTTTTCCATCCCCGAGGACCGGCAGACCCCCATGCCCTATGCCTGGCAGCCAGACGAGCCTGACGGAACCCGCCGGCTGCTGATCTGGCGCCACCGCTCGCTGACGCCGGAAGGGTTCGTCTGGGTGATCGGTCTGACGGCCGGGGCCCTGACCCTGCCGCTTCTGGCCGTGGTCGGCTCGGCAGTGATGTGGGGGCTTCTGCCCTTCGCGCTGGCGGCGCTGGCGGGATTATGGTTCGCGGTTCAGCGTGACTGGAAAGGCGGCGGCCCGGTCGAGGAAGTCGCCCTGACCCCCGCCGTGATGTCCGTCATCCGCCGCGACCCCGGCCGGGCGGATCGCCACTGGCAGGGCAATCCCTACTGGGTCCGGCTCCGGCTGCGGCGGGATGGGCCGGTCGATGACTACCTCACCCTCTCGGACGGGCAGCGCGAGATCGAACTTGGTGCCTTTCTCAGCCCCGAAGAACGGCGCGCGCTGCAGGCCGACCTGTCGGCCGCGCTGGCGCAGATCGGAAATTCCCGCCTGCGGCCCTGAGTTGCGCGGCGTCCGCGCTTTCTCTTGCGCCCGCCGCATGGCAGAGAGCGGGCAGCATCGCCCCGGGTTTTTTCCTCCATGTCCGAGATCCCTCTCCGCTCCCGCGCCGACCGACGCCGCGCGGCCTTTCGCCGCAAGGCGGGACGGGCGGCGCGGATCTTCGTGCTGCTGACGGTGCTGATCGACGCGACCGGCATGGGGCTGATCTTTCCGGTCATGCCCGACCTGCTGGAGGAATTGACCGGGCAGAACCTGTCGGGCGCCGCCGTCTGGGGCGGCATCCTCGGCACGGCTTACGCGGCGATGCAGTTCCTGTTCGGGCCGGTGGTCGGCAACCTGTCGGACGCCTATGGCCGCCGCCCGGTGATGCTGACCGCGCTGTTCGTGATGACGCTGGACTATGTGCTGCTGGCCCTGGCCCATACCGTCACGCTGATCCTGATCGGCCGCATCGTCGGCGGCATCATGGCCGCGACCCATGCGACGGCGGCGGCCTACATGGCCGACATCTCGACACCCGAGGAAAAGGGCCGCAACTTCGGCCTGATCGGGGCGGCCTTCGGGGTGGGCTTCGTGCTGGGGCCGGTGCTGGGCAGCCTCGCCTCGACCATCGACCTGCGGGCGCCCTTCTGGATCGCGGGCGGGCTGGCCTTCGCCAACATGATCTTCGGCTGGTTCGTCCTGCCGGAAACGGTCACGCGGTCCATCCGCCGGCCCTTCAACTGGCAGCGCGCCAATCCGCTGGCGTCCTTTTCGGCAATCGGCAAGCTGCCGGGAATCGCCCCCCTGCTGGCCGTCTATGCGCTGTTCAACCTTGCCAGCTATGTCTACCCGGCAGTCTGGAGCTTCTTCGGCAAGGCCCGCTTCGGCTGGGACCCGCTGCATATCGGCCTGTCGCTGGCGGCCTTCGGCATCGCCATCGCCTTCGTGCAGGGCGTGATGGTCGGACCCGCCATCCGCCGCTTCGGCGCGGGCCGCACGGTGGTCGTGGGCTTTGCGCTGGAAATCGCGGCGCTCGTCTTCTACGGTTTCGTCACCAGCCCGGTTCTGGCGCTTGCGCTGACCCCGCTGGCCGCCATCGCGGGATTGGGAGGACCGGCCTTGCAGCAGATCATGTCCAACCTTGCCCGCGACGACCAGCAGGGGGAACTGCAGGGCGTGCTGTCCTCGGTCGCGGCGGTCGCGATGGGGCTGTCGCCGCTGATCATGACCGGTATCTTCGCCTTCTCCACGCGGGAAAACGCGGCGTTCCATGCGCCGGGGATGCCCTTCCTTGCCGCCGCCGCGATGATGCTGCTGGCGCTGGCGGTCTTCGTCATGGCCCGCAGGGCTGCACGCCATGACTGACAGGGCGGGCTCGCGCGAGATGCGGCGTCTGGGCAAGCTGGCCCGGGCCATGATCCAGCCCTTCGCCAGGCGTCCCTGGCTGATCCGGCCGCTGATGCGCTCGGGGCTGCTGGCCCGCGACTTCCCGCTGCCCCGCCGCACCCGGCGCGAGCTTTCCACGGAACTGCGCCGGGTGCAGGGCCGCAAGGTCTGGACACTGGCGCCGAAGGACGCGGCCAGGGACGCGCCGCTGATCCTTTACCTGCATGGCGGGGCCTATGTCTGCGGGATCACCACGGTGCATTGGCATTTCCTGACCAGCCTTGCACAAAGGAGCGCGGTGATCGAGGTGCCGCTTTACGGCCTCGGCCCGAAGCATGATTTCCGCGAAGCCTATGCGCTGCTCGACGAACTCTGGGCCGGGATCGCGCAGCGCCATCCCGGTCGGCCGGTGACGATCATGGGCGACTCGGCCGGCGGAGGGCTTGCGCTGGGTTTTGCGTTGCACCTGCGGGACAGCGGCCGGAGCCTGCCCGAAAGCCTCGTGCTGCTTTCCCCCTGGGTGGACATCGCCTCAACCGACCCGCAGGTGGATGAGCGCAGGCAGGACGACCCGATGCTGGCGCGGGCAGGCGCAGAACTGGCCGCCAAGGTCTGGGCGAATGGTGCGGACCCGGACGATCCCCGGCTCAGCCCGATGAACGGCGACCTGACCGGCCTGCCGCCGACCGACATCTACCAGGGCACCCGTGACATGCTGCGCCCGCAGGTCGAGGCGCTGGCGGACAAGCTGCGCGCGGCGGGGGTGCGGGTGGACCTGACGCTCTGTCCCGGCGGGCTGCATGTCTATCCGATCTTCGACACCCCTGAAAGCAAGGCTGCGCGGGACCGCATCTCGGCCCGCCTGGCGGGCTGACACCTTGCCAGCGACGCGGCTTTCGGCTATGGGGCTGATCCAAGTCTTGTGAACGACATGGCCAGAACAGGCCGCTTTGGAACGGGTCGGGCTTTTGCCGCGACCCTTTCGCGTTACGCAGGGCAGACAGACCGGCGGAGCCAACCGCATGGCCAGCAACCCGACTTACAAGGACACACCTGCCGCATGGCGAAACAAACATCCATGGAGGAATTCGAAGCCCTCCTCAACGAAAGCTTCGAGATCGACACCCCGGACGAAGGTTCGGTCGTCAAGGGTCGCGTCCTCGCCATCGAGGCGGGGCAGGCCATCATCGACGTCGGCTACAAGATGGAAGGCCGCGTCGATCTGAAGGAATTCGCCAATCCCGGCGAAGAGCCGAACCTGAAGGTCGGCGACGAGGTCGAGGTTTACCTGGACCGCGTGGAAAACGCCCGCGGCGAAGCCTCGATCTCGCGCGAGAAGGCTCGCCGCGAGGAAGCCTGGGACCGTCTGGAACAGGCCTACGCCAAGGAAGAGCGCGTCGAAGGCGCCATCTTCGGCCGCGTCAAGGGCGGCTTCACCGTCGATCTGGGCGGCGCCGTGGCCTTCCTGCCCGGTTCGCAGGTCGATGTCCGCCCCGTGCGTGACGCAGGTCCGCTGATGGGTCTGAAGCAGCCCTTCCAGATCCTCAAGATGGATCGTCGCCGCGGCAATATCGTCGTGTCGCGCCGCGCCATCCTGGAAGAAAGCCGGGCCGAACAGCGTGCCGAGGTCATTTCCAACCTGCACGAAGGTCAGGTTGTCGATGGCGTCGTCAAGAACATCACCGAATACGGCGCCTTCGTCGATCTGGGCGGCGTGGACGGCCTGCTGCACGTCACCGACATGGCTTGGCGCCGCGTGAACCACCCCTCGGAAATCCTGTCGATCGGAGAGACCGTCAAGGTCCAGGTCGTCAAGATCAACAAGGAAACCCACCGCATCAGCCTCGGGATGAAGCAGCTCCAGTCCGATCCGTGGGACACGGTGAGCGACAAGTTCCCGCTCGGGTCCGTCCACAAGGGCCGCGTGACCAACATCACCGACTACGGCGCCTTCGTGGAACTGGAAGCCGGTGTCGAGGGTCTGGTCCACGTTTCGGAAATGAGCTGGACCAAGAAGAACGTCCATCCCGGCAAGATCGTCTCCACCTCGCAAGAGGTTGACGTCATGGTGCTGGAGATCGACGAGCAGAAGCGCCGCGTCTCGCTTGGCCTCAAGCAGACCATGCGCAACCCGTGGGAAGTCTTTGCCGAAACCCACCCGGCCGGCACGCCCATCGAGGGCGAGGTCAAGAACATCACCGAGTTCGGTCTGTTCGTCGGCCTGGAAGGCGACATCGACGGCATGGTCCACCTGTCCGACATCAGCTGGGACCAGCGCGGAGAGGATGCGATCCAGAACTATCGCAAGGGCGACACCGTCCAGGCGGTCGTTCAGGAAGTCGATATCGACAAGGAACGCATAAGCCTGTCGATCAAGGCCATGGAAAACGACACCATGTCCGAGGCCGTTGATGGCGTGAAGCGGGGCGATGTCGTCACCGCCGAAGTCACCGCGATCGAGGATGGCGGGATCGAGGTGGAGTATAACGGCGTCAAGTCGTTCATCCGCCGCTCGGACCTTGCCCGCGACCGTCAGGACCAGCGCCCCGAGCGTTTCTCGGTCGGCGACAAGGTCGATGTGCGCGTGACCAACATCGACACCAAGACCCGCCGTCTGGGCCTGTCGATCAAGGCTCGCGAGATCGCCGAGGAAAAGGAAGCGATCGACCAGTATGGCTCGTCCGATTCGGGCGCGTCGCTGGGCGACATCCTTGGCGCGGCGCTGAAGAACCGCGGCTGAGGCACGCTTCAGGACAAGATCGGCCGTCCCCCCGCGGGGGCGGCCTTTTTCATTGTGGGGATTGCGGCGGGGCAGAAAACTTGCAACCTTTTCAGTCCGGTCGCGTTTGAAACCTTATTCGTGTCCCGCGCGGCCGACCTATAACGAGAACAGGGCGCCCATGATCCGTTCCGAATTGATTCAGAAGATCGCCGAGGAAAATCCCCATCTTTTCCAGCGCGATGTCGAACGGATCGTCAGCACCGTCTTCGACGAGATCATCGACGCCATGGCCCGCGGAGAGCGGGTCGAGCTTCGCGGCTTCGGGGCCTTTTCGGTCAAGCAGCGGCAGGCGCGTCAGGGCCGCAACCCGCGCACGGGCGAAACCGTGCAGGTGGTGGAAAAGCATGTGCCCTTCTTCAAGACCGGCAAGCTGCTGCGCGACCGGCTGAACGGGCTGGATCAGCAGGACGAGTGAGGACGAGGCGCGCGTGGCTGTTGCACCCGCCGCCGGGTTGAACGAAACTGCGCCGCGATGCCCGGCCATTCGGGCCGGAAGGTGAAGGTCTTTCCCATGCGCTATCTGCGGATGCTGTTTGTCGTGCTGCTGGCTGTGATCCTGATCGGCGTGGCGCTGGCCAACCGGCAACTGGTGACGGTCAGCCTGTTTCCCGATCGGGTGGACGGCTTCATTGCCGGCGACTGGTCGGCGCAGATGCCGCTGTTCCTGGTGATCATCATGTCGCTTCTGATCGGCATGATCCTGGGGCTGATCTGGGAATGGATGCGCGAATCGGTCCTGCGTCGGGAATCGGCCCAGCGCGCGCATGAGCTTCAGGTGCTGGAACGCGAGGTCGGCCAGGTCCGCAAGACCCATCACGCCCCGCGTGACGAGGTGCTGGCGATCCTCGACGCATCAAAATCCAAGGCAGGCCCCGTCCCGGCTGTCGTCACCACGCGCACCACCTACGCGCCCGCCCTGCCCGCCCGCCGCTGATGGCGGTCGTCAAGATATGCGGAATCACCCGCCCGGCGGACCTTTCCGCCGTGGCAGAGGCCGGCGCGCGCTATGCAGGACTTGTGTTCTTTCCGAAGTCTTCCCGCCATGTGTCGATCGAGACGGCAAGGACGCTCGCGCTTGCCGCGCCGCCGGGCGTCGCCCGTGTCGGCCTGTTCGTGAACCCCGACGATGCCGCGCTGGAGGCCGTGCTGGACCGCGTGCCACTGGACATCATCCAGTTGCATGGCAGCGAAACTCCTGCACGGGTTGCCGAGGTCAAGGCGCGCAGCGGACTTCCGGTGATGAAGGCCGTGGGCATCGCGGCGGCGGCCGATCTGGACGCGCTGTGGGATTATGGGCTGGCCGCCGACCTGCTGCTGGTGGATGCCAAGGCCTCGCCGGATGCGGCGCTGCCCGGGGGCAACGGGCTGGCCTTTGACTGGCGACTGCTGGCGGGGCGGCGCATGCTCAAGCCCTGGATGCTGGCCGGGGGGCTGACGCCCGCGAACGTGTCCGAGGCTGTGCGGCTGACCGGCGCGCCGATGGTGGACGTGTCCTCAGGGGTCGAATCGGCGCCGGGGATCAAGGATCGCGCCCGCATCCGCGCCTTCGTGAATGCGGCCGAGGGTTCGTCTGGCTTTACGCCCGAGCCGAACGAGCCTAGAACATTCCCCTGACCGAAGGGGACGCATCATGCCCGAAGACCTCATCAACAGCTTCATGACCGGCCCGGACGAACAGGGCCGCTTCGGCATCTTCGGCGGCCGTTTTGTCAGCGAGACGCTGATGCCGCTGATCCTGGACCTTCAGGCGGAATACGAACGGGCCAAGACCGACCCCGCCTTCAAGGCCGAGATGGACGAGTTGTGGACGCATTACGTCGGCAGGCCCTCGCCGCTTTATAAAGCCGAGCGGCTGACGGAACGTCTGGGCGGCGCGACGATCTACATGAAGCGCGAGGAACTGAACCACACCGGCAGCCACAAGATCAACAACGTGCTGGGGCAGATTCTGCTGGCGCGCCGCATGGGCAAGACGCGGATCATCGCCGAAACCGGCGCGGGCCAGCATGGGGTGGCGACGGCCACCGTCTGCGCCCGCTTCGGGCTGAAATGCGTGGTCTACATGGGCGCTGAGGACGTGCGCCGCCAGCAGCCCAACGTGTTCCGCATGAAGCTGCTGGGGGCCGAGGTGGTGGCCGTCCAGTCCGGCCGCGGCACGCTGAAGGACGCAATGAACGACGCCCTGCGCGACTGGGTCACGAACGTCCGCGACACCTTCTACTGCATCGGCACCGTGGCGGGGCCGCATCCCTACCCGGCCATGGTGCGCGACTTCCAGCGCATCATCGGCGAGGAAACCAAGGCCCAGATCCTCGAACGCGAGGGCCGGCTGCCCGACACGGTGATTGCCGCGATCGGTGGCGGGTCCAATGCGATGGGGCTGTTCCATCCCTTCCTCGACGACCGTTCCGTGCGGATCATCGGGGTCGAGGCCGGGGGCAAGGGCGTGGACGAGACGATGCAGCATTGCGCGTCCCTGACCGGCGGGCGGCCGGGCGTGCTGCACGGCAACCGGACCTATCTTTTGCAGGACGAGGAAGGACAGATCCTCGAAGGCCATTCCATCAGCGCAGGGCTGGATTATCCCGGCATCGGGCCGGAACACGCCTGGCTGCG
Source organism: Paracoccus sp. MC1854 (assembly GCF_014164635.1). NCBI lineage: Bacteria > Pseudomonadati > Pseudomonadota > Alphaproteobacteria > Rhodobacterales > Paracoccaceae > Paracoccus > Paracoccus sp. MC1854. Next base: position 55,351 of record NZ_JACJFU010000004.1, read on the forward strand.
CGACGTGGGCCGCGCCGAATATGTCAGCGTGACGGACAGCGAGGCGCTGGCCGCCTTCACCCTTTGTTGCGAAACCGAAGGCATCATCCCGGCGCTGGAACCCTGCCATGCGCTGGCCCATATCGCCAAGATCGCGCCCGATCTGCCGCAGGATCACCTGATCGTGCTGAACCTCAGTGGCAGGGGCGACAAGGACATCTTCACCGTCGCCCGCCACCTGGGCGTGCAGGTCGAGGCGTAAGCCTCAGCGCGTCATCACCAGCACGTTCAGGATCGATTCGCGGTAGGGCAGCGGCAGGATCAGCCGCGCCTGCCCCTCGCCCGTGACTTCCAGCACGCCCACGTCAGGCAGCGTCTCGCTGGACTGAGTGTCGATCTCGGCCGGGAAATCGTCATAGCGGCGGGGTTGCTCGCCCTGCACGAAGGTGGAACCGAGATAGATCCAGCGGCCGTCGATCGGCCGGATCGTCCCGCTGGTCCGCTGCGAGCCGGTCAACTTGTCGAAATGCAGCACACCGTCCCGCGCCTCGATCCGGCAGCGGAACGGGGGGTAGGCCACCACGGCCATGTTGCCGCCCATCTTGGTCATGCTGCAGCGCCAGTCGCCGGTCAGCGTTTCGGCCAAGGCAGGATCGGCGGGCATCGCCGGGCCGCGCAGGGCGTTGGTGGCAAGGACAACATCCTCGTCGCTGCCGATGGCAAGCACCTGCCGCAGCGCCCGACCGGTGGCCGTATCAAGCTGGTCCATCCGCGCCTGATCGTCGGGCCGGATTTCCTGTGCGGCAACGGGAACGGCAAGCGGGACGGTCAGCGCCAGCGCAAGAAGCCTTGCCATGTTCGACCTTCCTTACTTCGCCGCGTCAACCGCATGGGCCCGCAGCAGTTCCAGCGGCACGATGTCGGTGGCCCGGACATGGGTGGCCGACAGCACGACCTTGGGGGCCGCGAACTCCTGCGCCGCCTGCAGGAAGCGGCCCGCGCAGACGCACCAGCGGTCGCCTGCCTTCAGGCCCGCGAAGCCGTATTCGGGGCGAGGCGTGGACAGGTCGTTGCCGAGGTATTTCGAGAAGGCCAGGAATTCGGCCGTCGCAACCACGCAGACCGTGTGGCTGCCGCGATCCTCGGGGCCGGTGTCGCAGCAGCCGTTGCGGTAGAACCCGGTCAGCGGCCGCGCCGAACAGGGCTGGAGCTTCTGGCCCAGGACGTTGACCGAGGGTTCCATCGGGGCTTCCTTCTTCGGCGCCGGACCAGGGCTTCGCCCCCTCGTCCTATACGACGATTTCAAGATATTAATACAAAGAAGAATGAGCTAGTGAAAACGGTTGCCGAGCGCGCGCAGGCGGTCAGCCATGCCGAGGGGCTGAAGGTCCGGCTTCGTTCCTGCCTCGGCGGGCTTTTCGACAGAGCGAGACGGCTTCTGGGGGGCGAGTGCGACCCGAGCGGCCAGCGCCGTGCCGAAAGCCGCGCCGTCGCCTCGCGCAAGGGCCTCGGCCCCGTCCGAGATACCGCGCAGGAGGTCGTCCAGCATCGCCTCCTCGGCCTTGGCGAAGTCGGAAAGGACGTATCCGCTGACCTTGTCCTTGTGGCCGGGGTGGCCGATGCCGACCCTGAGGCGGCGGTAGTCCTCTCCGATATGCTGGTGGATCGAACGCAGCCCGTTGTGGCCGGCGTGCCCGCCCCCGGTCTTCAGCCGGCAGGTGCCGGGCGCGAGGTCGAGTTCGTCGTGCAGCACCAGCACCTCGGCGGGGGTGAGTTTCAGATAGCGCATCGCCTCGCCCACCGACTGGCCCGACAGGTTCATGAAGCTCTGCGGCTTCAGCGCAGTAACGCGCTGCTCGCCCAGCCGGCCTTCCGCCACGAGGCCCTGGAAGCGCGATTTCCACGGCGAGAAGCCGTGGTCGACGGCGATCCGATCCACCGCCATGAAGCCGATGTTGTGCCGGTTGCCGGCATATTTCGCGCCGGGGTTGCCCAGTCCCACCATCAACAGCATCGGCATTTCCCGCGCATTCGACCCATCCCTTGCGGTGGACCTCGCCTGTAACTAAGACTCTGTCAAGTTTTCGCCCCTATGAAAGACCGGAACAGGACGGTCGGCGGCGAATCGAAATCAGCAAGCGACGGGGCGAGATGCAGGATCCGGCAGAATACTACATGAACACGCTCGTCCCCATGGTCGTCGAACAGACCAGCCGTGGCGAACGGGCCTATGATATCTTCTCGCGGCTGCTCAAGGAACGGATCATCTTTCTGTCCGGGCCGGTGCATGACGGGATGTCCACGCTGGTCTGCGCGCAGCTTCTGTTTCTTGAGGCGGAGAACCCGTCCAAGGACATCAGCATGTACATCAACAGCCCCGGCGGCATCGTGACCTCGGGGCTGTCGATCTACGACACGATGCAGTATATCCGCCCGCGGATCTCGACGCTGGTGATCGGGCAAGCAGCGTCCATGGGCTCGCTGCTGCTGGCGGCGGGGGAAAAGGGGTCGCGCTATTCGTTGCCCAACAGCCGGATCATGGTCCACCAGCCCTCGGGCGGGTTCCAGGGCACGGCCTCGGACATCCTGATCCACGCGCAGGAAACCGAGAAGCTCAAGCGGCGCCTGAACGAGATCTATGTCAAGCACACCGGCCGCACGCTGGAGGAGGTCGAGCAGGCGCTGGAACGCGACCGCTTCATGTCCCCCGACGAGGCGAAGGACTGGGGTCTGATCGACGACATCCTGGATGCGCGAGGCAAGGCCGTTCCCGAAACTTGAGCGTCCGCGCGCCCGCCAGGGAAAAGCGGGATTGTGACGGACGACTGCCCTGCATAGATTGGGCGGACAACCATAAGGCGCCCTTGGGCGCACGCCGAACCGCGCGGATGGCCTGATCCGCCCGCGCGGTCCCTGACAGGCAAGGATGACGACCATGGCAAACCAGCCCGGCGGCGACAGCAAGAACACGCTCTACTGCAGCTTCTGCGGCAAGAGCCAGCATGAGGTTCGCAAGCTTATTGCGGGTCCGACCGTGTTCATCTGCGACGAATGCGTCGAGTTGTGCATGGACATCATCCGCGAGGAAACGAAAAGCTCGGGGCTGAAGACCGGCGACGGTGTGCCGCCCCCGCGCGAGATCATGGCGGTCCTGGACGACTATGTGATCGGCCAGGAACACGCCAAGCGGGTGCTGTCGGTCGCGGTTCACAACCACTACAAGCGGCTGAACCACAGTTCCAAGTCTGATATCGAGCTGGCGAAATCGAACATCCTGCTGATTGGCCCGACCGGCTGCGGCAAGACGCTGCTGGCGCAGACGCTGGCGCGGATTCTGGATGTGCCGTTCACGATGGCGGATGCGACCACGCTGACCGAGGCCGGTTACGTGGGCGAGGATGTCGAGAACATCATCCTCAAGCTGCTGCAGGCGTCGGAATACAACGTGGAACGCGCCCAGCGCGGCATCGTCTACATCGACGAGGTCGACAAGATCACCCGCAAGTCCGACAACCCCTCGATCACCCGCGACGTGTCGGGCGAGGGCGTCCAGCAGGCGCTGCTGAAGATCATGGAAGGCACCGTGGCCAGCGTCCCGCCGCAGGGGGGCCGCAAGCATCCGCAGCAGGAGTTTCTGCAGGTGGACACGACCAACATCCTGTTCATCTGCGGCGGCGCCTTTGCGGGGCTGGAACGGATCATCGCCCAGCGCAACAAGGGCACGGCGATGGGCTTTGGCGCATCCGTCAAGGACAACGACGACCGCGGCGTGGGCGAGGTGTTCAAGTCGCTTGAACCCGAGGATCTGCTGAAGTTCGGCCTGATCCCCGAGTTCGTCGGCCGCCTGCCGGTGATCGCCACCCTGACCGACCTGGACGAAGAGGCGCTGATCACCATCCTGACCCAGCCCAAGAACGCGCTGGTCAAGCAGTATCAGCGGCTGTTCGATCTTGAGGACGTGAAGCTGACCTTCACCGAGGACGCGCTGAAGGCGATTGCCCGCCGCGCGATCAAGCGCAAGACCGGCGCCCGGGGTTTGCGGTCCATCATGGAGGACATCCTGCTCGACAGCATGTTCGAACTGCCGGGTCTCGACAGCGTGACCGAGGTAGTCGTGAACGAGGAGGCGGTGGACAACCCCGCGGCCCGCCCGCTGCATATTCATGCGGACTCGAAGGAAAAGCCCGCTGCGGTGGGCTGACGGAACGGCTGTTCTGCAATACTGCCCGGCCAGCCTTCCCGTAAGGTTGGCCGAGTTGATTGAGCAGGGCTTCATGCTTGCCGTGAGCGTCCGTCGATAGGCGCGACCTCTGTAACAGTTGGCCCTTGCCGTGCAGCAGGCTGGTCGTTCAGTGGCAAAGGGCTGCTGCCGCGTGTGTTGCCGCACGCCCCTCCGTCCATTTACTGAGCCGGCTGCTGGACCGACGGGGCCTCAGGCTTGCCGTAAGCGTGGGCCTGAAAGCAGGGCGTCTATAACAGGGTCCCCTTCCCGTGCAGCGGTGTTCACCCACTGTCTTGCGGAAAGCCCACCATCCATCTGCTGACCTGCTGACGGTTGCCTTGCGTCATTCCCCGATGCAACCGCGTTTCGTCTCAGCGAACCCGCACGGCTCGGCAAGGCTATGCACCCAAACAGAACGCCTTGTTTCCCGACATGAAGCCGAGGTCGTTGGAAAGCCGGGTGGCGAGCGTATCTGCTGCGCGACATTGCCTCGGTCCCCAAGCCAGCCTGATGCGCGCCTTTCTCACCCTGACCGCAGATCGGGCATCACCAGCAGGCAGCCATGAAGCATTGCAGGTCTTGGTCTGCGGTCTATCGAGGCATGGAACACGGGCAAAGGCCGATCGATCTTGCCCGCGCACATTCCGGCTAGGACGTGCAGGGCTGCGGGCAAGCACCGCATCCGTCGTGCCCTTGCCGGAAAACGCGTGCGCTCAGCCCAAGGCGGCCTTGTCCATTGCCACGCGCAGGCCGAGCAACTGCTGGATCTCTGCGGCGACAGATGGGGCAAGATAAAGGTAATCGGGCGAATAATGCCCCGCGCGGGCCAGTGCCGGCAGGTTGCCGAGGCTCACGATCCCGTCGGATACCGTGCATAGCCCGTCCAGCCTCAGCTCACCCAGCAGCCGGTTGACATGGACCGAGGTCATGCCGGCAATCTCGGCCAGCTCGTTCTGGGACAAGGGAAGATCGTAGCGGTCGATGCCGCACAACCCGCGTGCATAGAGCCGCACGAACATCTCGATCAGGAAATTCGCCACCCGCGCCTTGCCGGCCAGCCGGCCCAAGCGGAAGATCCAGTAGCGGTGGATCGATGAGTCGATCAGGGACACCCGCCACAACTTGTGGTAAAGATCCGGCTCGGTCTCGCGCAGGGCGTCGAGCCTGTCATGCCCCGTCGCGGTGACCTCGACCTCGTTCAGCGTCACCACGTCATGGTGCAGCCAAGGCAGCACATAGGCATCGATGTCGAAGAAATCGCCGGGGATGTGGATGCCGAGGAACTGCCGGCCGCCCTGCCGGTCCGTGCAGTAGCGGCCGACCATGCCGCGCGTGAGATAAAGGCTGCGCCTCAGCGGGATGCCGGCCTTGATCAGCCGCGTCCGGCCCCGGACAGTGACAGGGTCTGATGCAAGGCTTTCCATGAGCCGCGCTTCCTCGGTGGAGAACAGGTCCGGATAAGAGCGGTTCAACAGCATGGGGTCTTCTCGCTTGTGGATGTTGATCGGCAGGTTGCAGGCCATCGTCGCGAGGCGGGAACCACTGGCGTCAACCAATGTTATCACGTTTGGATGATGCCTTCGTGATCCTTTTATGGCCTACTTCAACGCAATGAGTATCTGCAAGTGGATCGGACGCCACATGGCTCTTGCCGCAACGATGACGCATGTGCCGGGAAAGGCGTTTGCCGAGTTGCGATGCTGAGGCATGTTTTGCCGGTGAGAGGCCTTGAAACGCGGCCTTCCAAGCTGTTCCGGACGCAGGTCGGCGGCCGGATCTCGGATCATCCCGTGAAAAACTCTGCCATGTCACCGTCGGGCGGGCCGGCAATTCCGGACGCACGGCCGCCGCGCGGGGCATGTTCGCCGCGCAGGAAAGGATAAGAAAAAATGCACGACGTTTCGCCCCTGTTGTCTGCGGCTTTCTGTGACGAGCATGGCAGTTCCGCACCGCTGATCTGCTTTTCGCACCTGCGTTGGGATTTCGTCCTGCAACGGCCGCAGCACCTGATGGGCCGGTTCGCCAGAAAGCAGCGCGTGCTGTTCTGGGAGGAGGCGATTCCGACCACCCATCACCTGCCCTATCTGGAATTCCACGCCTTCCCCGGCACCACCGTGCAGGCGATCCGCCCCCGCGTCCCCGACCACTGGAGCCGCGAGGAGCAGGAAGCCGCCCTGCCCCGGCTGCTCGACCAGATGCTGGCGCTGACAGGCATCAGGCGGCCGGTGTTGTGGTTCTACACTCCGATGATGTGGCCGATCGCCCGGCACGTCGATGCCGCGGCCGTCGTCTATGACTGCATGGACGAGTTGTCCGCCTTCCGCTTCGCCCCGCCCGAACTGCGCCAGCGCGAGGACGAGCTGATGGGGGCCGCCGATGCCGTCTTCACCGGCGGCTGGTCGATCTGGGAGGCCAAACGCCACCGCCACGACAACATCCACGCCTTCCCGTCCTCGGTGGATACCGCCCATTTCGCCACCGCCCGCCGCCCGGCTGGGCCAGAGCCGCATGACATGGCCGGCATCCCGCATCCGCGCTTGGGCTATTACGGCGTGATCGACGAACGGCTGGACCTGGACCTGATCGCCGCCGTCGCCCAGGCCCGCCCCGACTGGCAGATCGTCATGGTCGGCCCGCTCGCCAAGCTGGGCGAGCATGACCTGCCCCGCGCCCCGAACATCCACTGGCTGGGACAGAAGGACTATGCCCATCTGCCGGACTATCTGGCCGGCTGGGACGTGGCGCTGATGCCCTTCGCGATCAACGAGGCCACGCGCTTCATCTCGCCCACCAAGACGCCCGAGTATCTGGCGGGCGGGCGGCCGGTTGTTTCGACCGCGGTGCGCGACGTGCAGCGGCAGTATGGCGACATCGCCGCCGTCCATGTCGCCCATACGCATGACCAGTTCATCGCCGCCTGCGAGGCCGCGCTGCAGCAGGCCCGCCAGCCCGGCGCCTGGCGGGACGAGGCCGACCGGATGCTGTCCTCGATGAGCTGGGACGCCACCTTTGCAGCCATGGCCGCCCAGGTGGCCGCCGCCGCACGGCGCCGGGTTGAGCCGGCGCCGCTGGACCGCTTTCCCGCCCCCGGCATCCGCCGCGGCGCCCGCGGCTATGACGTGACCATCTGCGGCGGCGGCTTTGCCGGTTCGGTGCTGGCGCGGAAGCTGGCCGAGGATTCCGGCCAGCGCGTGCTGGTCGTGGACAAGCGCGAGCATATCGCGGGCAACGCCTATGACCACCGCGACGCGGCGGGCATCCTCGTCCACCGCTACGGCCCGCATATCTTCCACACCAACAGCGACGAGGTGGTGGGTTTCCTGTCCCGCTTCACCGACTGGCGGCCCTATGAGCATCGGGTGCTGGCGCAGGTGGGCGACAGGCAGGTGCCGATGCCGATCAACCGCACTACGCTGAACCAGCTTTACGGGCTGTCGCTGTCCTCGGACGAGGAGGCAGCCGCCTTCCTCGCCTCGCGGGCCGAGCCGGTGGCCGACATCAGGACCTCGCGCGACGTGGTGGTGAACGCGGTCGGGCGCGAGCTTTACGAGACGTTCTTCCAAGGCTACACCCGCAAGCAATGGGGGCTGGACCCAAGCCAGCTGGACAAGTCCGTGACCTCGCGGGTGCCGACGCGGACGAACACCGACGACCGCTACTTCACCGACAAGTTCCTGGCGATGCCGCGCGAGGGCTTCACCCGGATGTTCGAGCGGATGCTGGACCATCCCCTGATCGACATCGCGCTGGGGACGGACTTCCACGACCTTAAACCCGCGGACCGGGGGGCGCTGACGGTCTATACCGGCCCGATCGACGCCTATTTCGGGCATCGCTTCGGGCACCTGCCCTATCGCAGCCTGGCCTTCCGGCACGAGACCCTGCCCCAGCGCAAGCTGCAGCCGGTGGCGGTGGTGAACTATCCGGCCGAGGACGTGCCCTGGACGCGGATCACCGAATACAAGCACCTGACCGGCCAGGTGCATCCGATGACCTCGATCACCTATGAATACCCTTCGGCCGAGGGCGAGCCTTACTATCCGATCCCGCGTCCTGAAAATCAGGAACTGTTCCGCCGCTACGACGACCTTGCCCGTGCCGAGCGCGGCGTGATCTTCGCCGGGCGGCTGGGCAGCTACCGCTATTACAACATGGACCAGGTGGTCGGGCAGGCTTTGGCGACGCATCGCCGGCTTGCCGCCGAGCTTCTGCCTGCAGCGGCGGCGGCGCTGGGGGCAGAATAACATCATGCGAGCCCTGCTCGTTACCGACAGCCCCGAACCCTCGGGGGTGGGCGAACACATGTTGATCTTGGCCGCCGCCCTGGCGGCCGAGGGCGTTCAGGCCGTGCTGGCCTTTCCCGACCATGACGCCGGCCGCCGGCTAGTGGACCGGGCGCAGGCAAGCGGCCTGCCCGCACGGATTGTCATGGGCGACTGGCACCGCGCCATCGCGCAGGCATGTGCCGACCTCGTCCATGTCCACGCCGGCATCGGCTGGGAAGGCCACGAACTGACCCGTATCGCACGCGATACGGGTGCAGCCGTGATCCGCACCGAGCATCTGCCATGGCTGCTCACCGAACCGGGGCAGATCCGCGAATACGCCGCAGCCTCGGCCCATGTCGATGCGGTCATCGCCGTCTCGCGCGAGGCGGGCGAGGGCTGGCGGCGTGCGGCAAGGCGGATGCCCGGTCCGCGCCTGCCCGTGGCCGCCATCGCCAACGGGATCAAGCCCGCCGCCCTGCCCCGCGCGGATGGAAATGCCGCGCCGACCATCCTCTGCGTCGGCCGCTTCACCCCGCAGAAGCTGCACCGGACGCTGATCGTGGCGCTGGCCCGCCTGCACTGCCGCGGCACGCCCGCGCGCCTGCAACTGGTCGGCGGCGGGCCGCTGCAGGAAAGGCTGGAACTGCTGGTCAGGCGGCTCGACCTGACCGCTTCGGTGGATTTCCTCGGCCGCCGCGACGACGTGCCCGAACTGATGTCTCGCGCCGACGTCTTGGCCCTGCCGTCCGCCTTCGAGGGGCTGCCGCTGGTCCTGCTCGAGGCGATGGCGCTTGGGCTTCCGGCGGTTGCCACCCGTATCGGCGGCAGCGTCGAGGCGCTGGGGCCGGACCACCCGTGGCTGGTCCCCTTCGGGCGGTCGCGGGACCTCGCGCAAGCTCTTGAAGATGCACTCGACAATCTCGAAAGGCGCGCCATAACTGCAAGCCGACAGGCCGCGCGCTTTGCGCAGCGGTTCACGGCGGCGCGGATGGCCGCGGACACTGCAAGAATATATCGCGCCGCATTGCGGCATCGGACCGGGGACAGAATGGACAGAGTGAGACTGGGCTTCATCGGCGCGGGCGGCATCGCCCACCGCCATTTCGGCGTGCTGGAAACCATGCCCGACGTGGCCGTGGTGGCCGTGACCGATCCCGACCAAGGTCGGGCCGAGGATGCCGCCCGGCGCATGGGCGCGACCGCCTATCCCGATTTCGATTCCATGCTGGCCGACGCCGACTTGGACGCCGTCTATATCTGCATCCCCCCCTTCGCCCATGGCCCCGCCGAACGCGCCTGCATCGCCCGCGGCCTGCCCTTCTTCGTGGAAAAGCCGATCTCGCTGGACATCGAGCTGGCCGAGGAGATCGCCGAGGAGGTCGCTGCCGCGGGCCTCATCACCGCCGTGGGCTATCACTGGCGCTATCTCGACACGATGGACGAGGCGCGGGCGCATCTGGCCCATAACCCCGCCCATCTGATGCAGGGCTTCTGGATCGACCAGACCCCGCCCCCCGAATGGTGGTGGCGCGAGGACCGATCCGGCGGGCAGGTGGTCGAGCAGGCGACCCACATCATCGACGCCGCCCGCTTCCTGGCCGGTGACGTGACCGAGGTCTTCGGCCTTTCCACCCACCGCGAGCGCGGCGATTTCCCCGGCCTGACCGTGCCGACCGCGACGGCGGCGACGCTGCGCTTTGCCTCGGGCGCGGTGGCGAACCTCGGCTCGACCTGCCTTCTGCGCTGGAACCACCGCGTCGGGCTGCACGTCTTTTCCGACGCCATGGCGCTGGAAATCACCGACCATGACCTGATGGTGGACGTGGGCCAGGGCCGCCCCGTGCGCCACGCCCAGGGCGACCCCGTCTGGCGCGAGGACCGCGATTTCGTCGAGGCCGTCATGGGCCGCGAGAACCGCATCCGCTGCCCCTATGCCGAGGCATTGGAGACGCACCGCGTGGCCCTTGCGATCACCCGTTCGGCCCAGGCCAATGCCCTTGTTAAGATGGAGGTGCTGCGGGCCGACCCGCAGCCCATCTTTCGTCCATCGCTTGCGTAAGGCCCCAACGATGCCGCATGAACACCGCACCGTCCGCAGCCTCGGGATCGAGCGGCCGGGCGAGCCGTTCTTCTTCCACTACGACGAAGGCCCCGCCCCGGACGGCCGCATCCGGCTGGACCTGCTTTATACCGGCTTGTCCGCCGGGACCGAACTGACCTTCATGAAGGGGACGAACCCCTATCTGCACAGCCGCTGGGACGACTGGCAGGGGCTGTTCATCCCCGGCGAGCCCTCGGCCCGCTTCCCGGTCAACTTCCTGGGCTACATGGAAGCGGCGCGGGTGTCGGACGCCCGCGTGCCGGGCTTCCGGGCGGGCGACGTGGTCGGCACGACCTTCGGCCACAAGTCGGGCCACACGGCCGATGCGGCGCATGACCTGCTGCTGAAGCTGCCGCATGGGCTGGACCCCATGCTGGGCATCTTCGTGGCCCAGATGGGTCCGATCGCCGCCAACGGCATCCTGCACGCCGACGCCGAACAGTTCGGCGCCGCCGTTCCCTTCCTCGGCGCGGGGGTGGAAGGCCGCCCGGTGCTGGTCTGGGGCGGCGGCACCGTGGGCCTGTTCTGCGCGATGTTCGCCCGGATGGGCGGGGCGTCGGACATCGTGGTCGTGGACCCCTCGCCCTTCCGGCAGGACATCGCACGGGCCATGGGCTTCGAGGCGATGGGCGAGGATGACGCCGTCCGCCACGCCAAGACCCTGTGGCACCACAAGATCGGGGGGCGCGGGGCGGAATATGTCTTCCAGACCCGCGCCCGTCCCGACAGCCTCAACCGCTGCCTGCAGGCGCTGCGCCCGCAGGGAACGGTGATCGACCTCGCCTTCTACCAGGGCGGCATGGACAGCCTGCGGCTGGGCGAAGAGTTCCACCACAACGGCCTGTCCATCCGCTGCGCCCAGATCAACCGGATGCCGCGTCCCGTGGCCCAGGCCTGGGACCAGCGGCGGCTGGCGGCGGAAACCATCCGCCTGCTGCAGCGCGAGGGCGAGGCCATCCGGCGGCACATGATCACCCATGTGGTCCCGTATGACGACGCGCCCGGCTTCCTGCGCCATCTGGTCAACGACCGGCCCGAGTTCCTGCAGATCGTGTTCGACGCGACATGATGGACGATTTCGCGCAAGCCGCCTTCGACGCGGGCTTCGATCAGGCCTGGGGCGAGATCCCGCCCGACCATTTCCCGCATCCCCACCCGGATGCGGGCAAGATCCGCATCCTCTTCGTCTTCGCCTGGCTGGTCATCGGCGGCGAGGAAACCGAAGTCCGCCTGCTCGCCCGGCACCTGCCGCGCGACCGCTACCGCATCGACGTCATTCCCTGCTTCCGCAAGCCGGGGATGCCGGACCACAGCCACGACCAGCTGCGCGGCCTGGGCATCCACGTCGATACCACCGCCTATGACATGGGCTTCGACGAGACGGTCGATTACCTGCGCCGCAAGTTGTCGGACTTCGACATCGTGGTGTCCTGCCAGGACGTAGCCGACATCTATCCGGCGCTGGAACGGCTGAAGCTGCGCCCACCCCTGATCGAGCATGGCGGGCTTGTCCGCGAGGCGCTGTCAGGCCCCAAGCACTTCACCGCCCGCTATATCGGCGTCTGCGACAGCATCCGCGAGGCTGCCGCGTCCCGGATGCCCGACCGTCCGCATCATGCCGTCGAGATCCCCTCGATGGTGGAGCTGTCCGAGTTCCGCCCCGAGGCTCGCGAACCCGTCCGCGCCGCCCTTGGCGTTGGACCCGACGAACTGCTGGTCGGCTGGGTTGGCCGGCTCGACCGCAAGAAGCGGGTCGAGGACTTCATCGAGGCCGCCGCCATCGTCGCCCGCAGCGAGCCGCAAGCCCGCTTCATCGTGGTGGGCGGACCCGACGCCTTCATGCCCGAATATGCCGACGAGTTGCGCCACCGCGCCCGGTCGCTGGGGCTGGAACGCCGCCTGATCTTCACCGGCGACCGCGGCGACGTGCCGGACCTGCTGGCGGCGATGGACGTCTTCTGCTGGCTGTCGCGCGGCGAGGGGATGCCCCATGTCATTTCCGAGGCGGGCGCGGCGCGGCTGCCGGTGATCGCAACCCCCGACAACGGCGCGCTGGAACAGGTCAGGGACGGCGTTTCGGGTCTGTTCGTTCCGCATGAAGACCCCGGCGCCGTCGCGGATGCCATCCTGCGGCTGGCGCATGATCCCGGCCTGCGCCGCAGGCTGGGCGACAGCCTGCGCACCCATGTCGAGGCGAACCATGCGGTCGAGGTCGTGGTGCCCCGCTGGCAGGCGCTGATCGACGAGGTTCTGGCCGAACAGCGACCGCCGCCCCCGCCCTCGTTGTTCAGCAGCTTCGTGCTGGGGGGCTGGGAAAGCTCGACTCATCGTCACGGCTGGGGCCCGCACCGCGACCTGCTGGCACAGGTCGGCCACGACAGCCATGCGGCGCAGGATTATCTGCAGCTTGCGGCGCTTGGCATTCGCGCCTGCCGCGACGGCGCCCGCTGGCACCTGATCGACCGGGGCGGACAGTATGATTTCTCCAGCTTCACGCCCATGGTCGAGGCGGCGCGGGATACCGGCACCCAGATCGTCTGGGACCTGCTGCATTACGGCTGGCCCGAGGATATCGACATCTGGCGCCCCGAGTTCGTCGACCGCTTCGCCCGCTATGCCCGCGCGGTGGCGGAACACCTCCGCGGCCTGACCGACGACGTGCCCTTCTGGTGCCCGGTAAACGAGATCAGCTTCCACGCCTGGGCTGGGGGGGACGTACGCTACCTGAACCCCTATGGCGCCGGGCGCGGCTACGAGCTGAAATGCCAGCTCGCCCGGGCCGCCATCGCCGCCATGATCGAGCTGCGCGACGTGGACCCCCGCGCCCGATTCGTCCATGCCGAGCCGATGATCGCCATCCACCATGTCGATTGGAGTGGACAGCCCCGCTGGGAAGCGCAGGGCTATCACGACGCGCAGTTCCAGGCCTTCGAGTTGCTGGGCGGCTGGATGTGGCCGCAGATCGGGGGCGATCCCTCCTTCCTCGATATCGTCGGGGTGAACTACTACTGGAACAACCAGTGGATTCACGGCGGCAAGACCGTGGACGTGGACGACGTCATCTACCGGCCCCTGTCCGACCTGCTGTTCGAGGTCGCGGCCCGCTACGGCCGCCCGATGCTGATCGCGGAAACAGGGACCGAAGGAGACCGGCGCGGCCCGTGGTTCGACTATGTCGCGGCGGAAACCCTGCGGGCGCGGGCGCGGGGAGTTCCGGTCGAGGGCATCTGCCTTTACCCCGTCGCCAACCATTTCGGCTGGGACGACGACCGGCTCTGCCCGAACGGTCTTCTGGGCCACGATCCGGCTGGCGGCCGGCGCAGCGTCGATCCGGGACTCGCGGCGGCGCTGTTCCGCTCGGGGCTGGCACGGCGCTGAAGGTCGGCCGCGTCCGGCAAAGGGCGCGGCGGCCTGACTATTTCAACCTGGTCCAGGTCTGCGACCTGCAGATCAGCCCGCCCGCGACGCAGCCCGACAGCTTCATCGAGCCGCCGCTGACCTGCGCCTTGCCGTTGTAGGTCTTGTTGTCTGCGGGCCGCAGCACCTTCCCCGCATAGGCGTCCCGGCCCGAAGGCGCCATGCCGATCACGATCTGCTTGCCGATGTTCGGGGACTGGTATTCCTGCTGCCCCTTGTAGGTCTTGACGATGGTCCCGCAATAGGCCCCGCCGCAAGGCACGATCTGGACCAGCGCGACCGAGCCTTCGTCGGGTTGCGTCTGCCAGACTCCCTCGATCGGATCGGCCGCCAGCGCGGCCGTGGCGGCCATGGTGAAGGCGGCGGCGAGCGTGATGGTTCTCATGGGTTCCTCCCTTGTCTCCCTGGCTGCGATTGGCCTGGTGCGCGGCGCTTCCGGCAAGCGTGACGTGAAGTCAGGGCGCACTTTCACGTTTGCCCCCCGTGTGGCATGGGGGGGCCGGTTGCCAGACGGAGCACGAGCCATGATCCTTTACCCTGCCATCGACCTGAAGGACGGCGCCTGCGTGCGGCTTCTGCGCGGCGACATGGAGGCCGCGACCGTCTTCGGCACCGACCCGGCGGCACAGGCCCGCGCCTTCCAGGACGCAGGCGCTGAATGGCTGCATCTGGTGGACCTGAACGGCGCCTTCGCGGGCCAGCCGGTGAATGGCACGGCGGTCGAGGCGATCCTTGCGGCTGTGAACGTCCCCGTCCAGTTGGGCGGCGGCATCCGCGACATGGCAACGATCGAGGGCTGGCTGGACCGCGGCGTGCGCCGGGTGATCCTGGGCACCGTGGCTGTCGAGAACCCCGTTCTTGTGACCGAAGCCGCGCGGCTTTTCCCCGAACGGGTCGCCGTGGGCATCGACGCTCGCAAGGGCCGGGTTGCGACACGCGGCTGGGCCGAGGACACCGAGGTCATGGCAACCGATCTCGCCCGCCGCTTCGAGGACGCGGGCGTGGCCGCGATCATCTATACCGACATCGACCGCGATGGCGCGATGGAAGGGCCGAATGTCGCGGCGACGGCGGCGTTGGCCCGCGCGGTGTCGATTCCGGTGATCGCTTCGGGCGGAGTGTCGCGGCTGTCGGACCTGATCGAGCTGCGGGATACCGGCGTGATCGCCGGGGCAATCTCGGGGCGGGCGCTTTACGACGGGGCGCTGGATCTGGGCGAAGCTTTGGCGGCGCTGCGCTGAATGGGGGCGGCAGCACGGAGTCGAAGGGCCGTATGGGTATTTGGGCCAGAAAGAAGCCCCTTGCGTTCCGTGACGTGAACGGTCGGCTGGAATGCAC
Organism: Paracoccus sp. MC1854; assembly: GCF_014164635.1. Lineage (NCBI taxonomy): Bacteria > Pseudomonadati > Pseudomonadota > Alphaproteobacteria > Rhodobacterales > Paracoccaceae > Paracoccus > Paracoccus sp. MC1854. The sequence goes on from NZ_JACJFU010000004.1 coordinate 70,676, forward strand.
CCGCAGGCAGAGGCGCCGCTTGCCTTCCCGAGACCCCGTGCCTAGATAGGCGCGTTCCGAAACATAAGGCTGCCGCCCCGTGGAAAACGTCGTCCTGACCGTGCATCTCGTCCTCGCCCTGCTGCTGATCGGCGTGGTGCTGCTGCAGCGGTCCGAAGGCGGCGGCCTTGGCATGGGCGGCGGTGGCGGCGGAGTCATGACCGGCCGACAGGCGGCGAATGCGCTGACCAAGGCGACCTGGATCATCGCGGCGGCCTTTCTTGTCACCTCGATCGCGCTGACGGTGATCGCAGCGCGGAACTCGGTCGGCGCCTCGGTCGTGGACCGCATCGCGCCGATGGGGACCCCTGCGCCGGCGACCGGGCTGCCGAACCTTCCGGCCTATACGCCGCCCCCGGCAGCGGGACAGCCGGTGCTGCCGCCGGGTGCCGCGTCTGCGCCCGTGACGGCGCCGGCCGAGGGTCCGGTGACACCGCCAGAACCCGCGGCTTCGGTCCCGGCAGATGCGCCTGCGGCAGCGGAAGCCGCCGCTCCGGCCGGGTCTGCCGGCAACGTCACCACGCAGACCGTGCCGATCGCTCCTGCGCCCGCCAACTGATCAACCGGAACCCGGGGCGTGCGGAATTTGCGCCCCTTTCAGACATCGCGGTCCGTTGCGGCATCGCGGAGAATCGGTTATAGCCCGGCTCCCGTGATGGCGGTGGCGGATCGTTGCCGCATTGCCGAATTCACGGGGGCTTTCTCATGGCGCGTTACATCTTCATCACCGGCGGCGTCGTGTCCTCGCTGGGCAAGGGGCTGGCCTCGGCGGCGCTGGGCGCGCTGCTGCAGGCGCGGGGCTATACGGTGCGGCTGCGGAAGCTGGACCCCTATCTGAACGTCGATCCGGGCACGATGTCGCCCTTTGAACATGGCGAGGTCTTCGTCACCGACGACGGCGCGGAAACCGACCTCGACCTTGGCCATTACGAACGCTTCACCGGCGTCTCGGCCCGCCGCACCGATACCGTCAGCGCGGGGCGCATCTATTCCAACGTGCTGGAAAAGGAACGCCGGGGCGAATACCTCGGCAAGACCATACAAGTGATCCCGCACGTCACCAACGAGATCAAGGACTTCCTCGCCGTGGGCGAGGACGAGGTCGATTTCATGCTGTGCGAGATCGGCGGCACCGTCGGCGACATCGAGGGCCTGCCCTTCTTCGAGGCGATCCGCCAGTTTTCGCAGGACCGCCCGCGCGGGCAGTGCATCCTGATGCACCTGACGCTGCTGCCTTATCTGGCCGCCAGCGGCGAGCTGAAGACCAAGCCCACCCAGCACAGCGTCCGCGAACTGCGCGCGATCGGCCTTGCCCCCGACGTGCTGGTCTGCCGGTCCGAGCAACTGATCCCCGACCGTGAGCGCGCCAAGATCGCGCTGTTCTGCAACGTGCGGCCCGACGCGGTGATCCCCGCCTATGACCTCAAGTCGATCTACGAGGCGCCGATGGCCTATCACCGCGCGGGTCTGGACCGGGCCGTGCTGGACGCCTTCCAGATCAGCCCCGCCCCCAAGCCCGACCTGCGCAAGTGGGAGGACGTGATGGACCGCCTGACCAATGCGGAAGGAGAGGTCCGCATCGCCATCGTCGGCAAATACACGCAGCTTGAGGATGCGTACAAATCCATCTCCGAGGCGCTGACCCATGGCGGCATGGCCAATCGCGTCCGCGTTCGCCCCGAATGGATCGCCGCCGAGGATCTCGAGGCAGAGGACGGCATCCACCTGCTGGACGGCTTCCACGGCATCATCGTCCCCGGCGGCTTCGGCGAGCGGGGCACGGAAGGCATGATCGCGGCCGCGAAATACGCGCGGGAAAAGCACGTCCCCTACTTGGGCATCTGCCTGGGGATGCAGATGGCGGTGGTCGAGGCTGCCCGCAATCTTGCGGGGATCGAGGATGCAGGGTCCGAGGAGTTCGACCACGAGGCGGGCCAGAACCGTTTCACCCCGGTCGTCTATCACCTCAAGGAATGGGTGCAGGGCAATTACAAGGTCCAGCGCAAGCCTAGCGACGACAAGGGCGGCACCATGCGGTTGGGCGCCTATACGGCGGTGCTGAAGCCCGGCAGCCGCGTCTCCGAGGTTTATGACGGCGCGACCGAGATCGAAGACCGCCACCGCCACCGCTATGAGGTCGACGTGGCCTATCGCGACCAGCTTGAATCCTGTGGGATGGTCTTCTCGGGCATGTCCCCGGACGGCCGCCTGCCCGAGGTGGTCGAGATCGAGGGCCACCCCTGGTTCGTTGGCGTTCAGGCGCATCCCGAGCTGAAATCCAAACCCTTCGCTCCGGCGCCCCTGTTTGCGGACTTCGTGCGCGCCGCGAAGGAGCAGGAACGGATGGTGTGAGCCATCCGTCCCGGACATCGCTGCCATTTGCCTGATCCGCCCGAGCAGGAGAGAGCAAGGCAGCCATTCAGGGGATCTCACTTGTTCCCAGCAGAAAGACGCCCTTGCACCAGACGCCTCGGGTCTTGGCCGGCAGGCGGCCTGCGTCTGAAATCATATCATCAAGGTCATCCCCCTGTCTGGGCTTGAGCGGCACGGAACCACCTCTAGACTGGCCCCATGAATAATCCGTCAAGATCGGGCCTCATTGCCGCCCTGCTGCTCGCGGCTTCTTCCGCCCTTGCAGATGCACCGCTGTTCATCGTGCAGCCGTCGCAGATGCCCTTTGATCTTGGGCCGGGGGCGCCTGCCAACCAGTCCTCGCGCAGGCAGAACTTGCCGACTGCTCCGGGCAACAGCGGCGGCGCGCCAGGGAACGGGTCGGGCATCCGGGCGAATGCGCCGGACAACCCGGCGAACGGACCGGAAGGCGGGCGGGCGATCTGGGTTGGGGATGAGCCGGTGGGCTATTACACCACCAACGGCGGGACGCTGAACCTGTTCGATTCCCGCGGTCGGCGGGTGGCTTATCGGCCGGGCGGAGGGCACACGCGCTCGCTGTTCTCGCCCCAAGGGCAGTGGTGCGGAACGGTGGCGGATACCGGCGCGGGCATGGCCTTCGGCATGACCGAAGCCTGCGCGGGCCGGTTATTCCGCTGACAGGCCAGTTCGGGGCACCGCGTTTTATTCCGTTTAACGGCAGTGAGATCCGCCATACTCGCTGCATGATACGGTTGGTGAGGATCGGATCTGCACCGGCTTCCTGTGCTTTCAAAGGACGTGGCGGCTGAACTCCCCCTATACACGTGTAATTGTCAGGTTTGTGCTGTTAGTCTGCGTCCAGTCGGTGGTCTAGGCCACTCCGTGTGGCATATGAGGCTCCGTTCCGGCCTAGCTCCAGCGTCCCTCCGGCTTCTTCGGCTTCACGGAACGCGAGACCTGCGACCAGCGGGTGCGGCCCGCCTCGCCCGGCTTTGATCCGGGCTTGTCCGATGCGACGCTGCGGCTCTGCGTGGCGGTCGTGGACGCTGGACGAGTTTCGGCCTTCGCCCCGGGCAGAGAAGACGCGGCCTTTGCCGTCGGTTTCTCGGCCTGACGTGCAGGTGCCGTGTCCCCCTTCCCGCCCGCCTTGATCTTGGCCGCAAGCTCCTTGGCGACGGCGAAGGCGCCCTTGATGCGGTCGGCCTCGGCGGGCCAGAAGCGGCTGACGACCAGCTTGTTGTCGCTGATCCGCGCCGCGCCCTTCTGTTCGTTCAGGAACTCGACCAACCCGGCGGGGTTTGGAAACTTGTCCTGATGGAACTGGATCGTCGCGCCTTTTGGCCCCGCCACTAGCGAGGAGATGTTCGCACGCTTCGCCATTGCCTTGATGCGGATGACCAGCAGCAGCGTGTTCACCTCGCGCGGCAAGGGTCCGAAGCGGTCGATCAGCTCGGCGGCGAAGCCCTCCAACTCCACCTTGGTGGTCAGCTGCGCGAGGCGACGATACAGGTCCAGCCGCACGTCAAGGTCGGGGATGAAGCTTTCCGGGATCGTCACCGGCACGCCCAGGTTCAGCTGCGGCGCCCATTCGTCGTCAGGGGTGCCCTCAAGCTCGCCGGATTTCAGCTTGGCGATCGTTTCCTCCAACATCTGCTGGTAAAGCTCGAAGCCGACCTCCTTGATGTGGCCGGACTGCTCCTCTCCCAGCAGGTTCCCCGCGCCGCGCAGGTCCAGGTCCTGGCTAGCGAGGTTGAACCCCGCCCCCAGCGAGTCGATGGAACCGAGGAACTTGAGCCGCCGGATCGCCTGCGGGGTCAGCGGCACGCGCGGCTTGGTGGTCAGGTAGCAATAGGCCCGCGTCTTGGACCGGCCCACGCGGCCCCGGATCTGGTAAAGCTGCGCGAGGCCGAACATGTCCGCGCGCCAGACGATCATCGTGTTGGCGGTCGGGATGTCGAGGCCCGATTCCACGATCGAGGTCGCCAGCAGAACGTCGTGGCTGCCGTCGTAGAAGGCGTTCATCCGCTGGTCCAAATCGCCCGCCGCAAGCTGGCCGTGGGCGACGATGGTGCTGACCTCGGGGACGTGTTCCTTCAGCCAGTCCTCGACCTCGGGCAGGTCCGACAGGCGCGGGACGACGAAGAAGCTTTGCCCGCCGCGGTATTTCTCGCGCAGCAGGGCCTCGCGGATGGTGACGCTGTCGAACTCGCTGACATAGGTGCGGATGGCGAGCCGGTCCACCGGAGGGGTGCCGATGATCGAGAGGTCGCGCACTCCGGTCAGCGACAGTTGCAGCGTGCGCGGGATCGGCGTCGCGGTCAGGGTCAGGACGTGGATGTCCGAGCGCAACTCCTTGAGCCGTTCCTTGTGGGCCACACCGAAATGCTGCTCCTCGTCGATGATCAGCAGGCCGAGGTTCTTGAACTTCACCTGTTTCGCCAGCACCGCATGGGTGCCGACGACGATATCGACCGAGCCGTCGGTCAGCCCCGCGCGGGTCGCCGCCGCGTCCTTGGCGCTGACGAAGCGCGACAGGGGCCGCACGTTGATGGCGGTGCCCCGGAACCGCTCGGCAAAGCTGCGGTAGTGCTGGCGGGCGAGCAGCGTTGTGGGAGCCACGACCGCGACCTGCATCCCCTGGCTTGCGGCGATGAAGGCCGCGCGCATGGCGACCTCGGTCTTGCCGAAGCCCACGTCGCCCACGACAAGCCGGTCCATCGGGCGGCCGGCCGACAGGTCCTCGGCCACGTCCACGATGGCGGCGGCCTGGTCATCGGTTTCGGTATAAGGGAAGCGGGCGGCGAAGGCTTCCCACTCGTGGTGCTCGGGTTCCAGCACGGGGGCGTTGCGCAGCAGCCGTTCCGCCGCCACGCGCATCAGGCGGTCGGCGATCTGACGGATGCGTTCCTTCAGCCGCGCCTTGCGGGCCTGCCATGCCCCGCCGCCCAGCTTGTCGAGCAGGCCCTCCTCATGCCCATAGCGGGTCAGCAGCTCGATGTTCTCGACGGGCAAGAAAAGACGGTCGCCGCCTGCGTATTCCAGCGCCACGCAGTCATGCGGCACGCCCAGCGCGGTGATCGTTTCCAGCCCCCGGTAGCGGCCGATGCCGTGTTCGACATGGACCACCAGATCGCCTGGTGAAAGCGAGGTCGTGTCCTTGAGGAAGTTCTGCGCCCGCCGTTTCTTCTTGGCGCCCCGGATCAGGCGGTCACCCAGCACGTCCTGTTCGGAAATAACCGCCAGCGGTCCGGTCGCTTGGCCCTCGGTGACGAAGCCTTCCTCCAGCGGCCAGACGGCAAGGCCCAGCGCGCCCTTGGTATCCGGCAGGGCGCGGATGTCGTCGATGGGAAGGCCGGTCAGTCCCTCGTCGGACAGCAACCCGGTCAGGCGTTCCCGCGCGCCCTCAGAAAAGCTGGCGACGACGACGCGACGGGTCTTCTGCAACTCGCGGACATGGGCGGCCAATGCGGCGAACAGGTCGGTCTTCTCGGCCTGCCGCTCAGGCGCGAAGTTGCGGCCCACGCGGCCGCCCGCGTCCAGCACGCCCGGCCCCGGAGGACGCGCCAGAACGGACAGCGAGATGGTGCGGTGGCGGGACAGCCAACGCTGCCATTCCGCTTCGTCCGCGAACATCGCGGCAGGCTCGACCGGGCGATAGACGCTGTCAGCGCCGCGCTTGCCCATCGCCTCGCGCCGGGCGTCGAACTGCTCGGTGATGGTTTCCCAGCGGGCGGCGCGGTGCTGTTCGATATGGTCGTCCAGAACCACCGACGCGCCGGGCAGATAGTCGAAAAGGCTGTCGAGCCGATCATGGAACCACGGCAGCCAGTGTTCCATCCCGGCGACCTTCTGGCCCGCGCTGACCGCCTCATACAGCGGGTCGTTGGCGCCGCCGCCATAGGCCGCGCGATAGTTCTGGCGGAAGCGGGCGATGGCGTCGTCGTCCAGGATCACTTCGGACATGGGCGCGATCTCGACCCGGTCCAGCGCGCCGAGGCTGCGCTGCGTGTCGGGGTCGAAGCGGCGGATGCCGTCCAGCACGTCGCCGAACAGGTCCAGCCGCACCGGGCCTCCGGGACCGGGAGTATAGATGTCGATGATTCCGCCCCGGACCGCATAGTCGCCCGGCTCGGTCACGGTGGGCGACTGCGAGAAACCCATGCGGGACAGGAAGCCGCGCAACTGCGCCTCGTCCAGCCGCTCGCCCACCTTGGCCATGAAGGAGGCCGCGCGGACGGTATCCGCCGCGGGCAGGCGCTGGACGGCGGCGTTGACCGTCGTCAGCAGCACGAAGGGCGGCTTGATCGCCCCGCTCGCCAGCATCGCCAGCACCTGCAGCCGCTGCGCCATGATCTCGCCCGAGGGCGACACGCGGTCATAGGGCGTCGTGTCCCAGGCAGGCATCTCCAGCACCGCAAGGTGCGGCGCGAAGAAGGCCAGCGAGGCGCGCATCGCTGCCATGCGGCGGTCGTCGCGGGCGATGTGGATGACGGGCGCGCCGCGCTCGGCCTCGCGCGCGATCAGCGCGGCGTCGAAGCCTTCGGGCGCGCCGGAAAGGATCAGGGTTTCGGGCATGAAGGCTGAGGTAAACCGCGAGGGGCCGAAGTCAAGCGGCGCTTACAGCCCGTTCGGATGCGCGGCCAGCCAGATCGTCCCCCAGACCGCCGCGACCGCCACCGCTAGCGCCGACATTGCCAGCGTCGCCCGCAGATGCCCGGCGATCCGCGCGGCGATCTGGCTGGCCGCTTCCCCGACCGGCAGCCGTCCGCCTTCGGCCTCGGCCAGGGTCGCCCGCAGACGGGCGGCGAGCCGCAGCCGCATCCAGCCCAGCAGCATCAGGGGGCCGATCAGCAGCAGCAGCGCCTGCGCCAGTTCCAGCCCGTAAACAAACCCCAGCCCCGCCAGCATCGACAGCACAAAGGAGGTCACGCCCAGCAGCACCGCGCCATCATCCTGCATCAACTGCCAGCGCGGCGTGACCAGCGACACCCAGTCCAGCAGCCGCAGCGCAGCGGCTTCATCACTCGCGCCTCCGCGCTTCTGCAGGCTGCGGACCAGTTCGGGCGGGATGCCCAGGGCGCCGCGGCTGACCCAGGTCCAGGTGACGGTCAGCATCAGCCAATACCACAGCGACGAAAAGGACCGCGTATCCAGCGCCTCGATCAGCCCTGCCGTCCCTCCCATCGCTGTCTCCACCTGCGAACCGGCGATCACCCTAGCCACGCCGGCCGCCCGGGGGCAAGCGGGGCCGGTTGCAAGGGGCCGCGGGGTCGTGGCAAGCAGGCCACTGTCCTGCAAGGAGCCGCCCCATGCCCGCCACCCCCATCATCGCGCCCTTCCCCGCCACGCGCCTGCGTCGGCTGCGCCGCACCCCCGCCCTGCGGGCGCTGACGGCGGAACGGCAGGTCTCGGCCCAGAACCTGATCTGGCCGATCTTCGTGACCGAGGTTGCGGGCGGCGAGGGCGAGGTCCCCTCGATGCCCGGCGTGGACCGGCTGACGCTGGACGGAGCCAAGCGGGCGGCGGAAAAGGCGATGGAACTCGGCATCCCCGCGATCTGCATCTTCCCCCATTCCGACCCCGACCTGAAAACGGAAGGCTGCGAAAGGGCGTGGGACCCCGAGAACATCGGCAACCGCGCCATCCGCGCGATCAAACAGGTCGCGCCGGACCTTGCGGTGATGACCGACATCGCGCTGGACCCCTATAACATCAACGGGCACGACGGCTTTGTGCGGAACGGAGTCATCCTGAACGACGAGACGATCGAGGCGCTGGTCCGCATGGCGCTGGCGCAGGCCGAGGCCGGGGCGGACATCCTCGGGCCGTCCGACATGATGGACGGGCGGATCGGGGCGCTGCGGCGGGCGCTGGAAAGCGCGGGCCACAAGGACGTGGCGATCCTGTCCTATGCGGCCAAATTTGCCTCGGGTTTCTACGGGCCGTTCCGGGACGCGGTCGGCGCCTCGGGGCGGCTGGTGGGCGACAAGAAGACCTACCAAATCAACCCCGCGAACCGGGACGAGGCCCTGCGCTGCGTCGCCCGCGATCTGGCCGAAGGCGCGGACATGGTCATGGTCAAGCCGGGGATGCCCTATCTCGACATCTGCCGCGAGGTGAAGGACCAGTTCGGCGCGCCGACCTTCGCCTATCAGGTCAGCGGCGAATACGCGATGATGGAGGGCGCGATCCGCGCCGGCTGGCTGAAACGCGAGGTGGTGATGGAAAGCCTGCTGTGCTTCCGTCGCGCCGGATGCGACGGCATCCTGACCTATTACGCACCACAGGTGGCCGAGGCCCTAGCGCAAGGCTGAGCGTCGTCAAAGAGCCGGCTTCCTGTATCTGTCATAACATTTTTCGGCATGCTAGCGGGGCGGGATGACGCATCCCCGCTTTCCCGGACCCCATCGTGCCTGATCCCGCCGCCCTTGATATCTCCGAAACGCAAGTCCGCTCTCCGCTTCATCCGACACAGGCGAAAGGTGTAGCGGTCCGCACGTCCCGGATCGTCGCCATCTCTGACTTCTGTTCACGGGTGCCGCCCGAGCCTCGGGCCGCACGCGAGCCGGCATCGGGCGCGCTGCCGCCCCTTGCCGACCGCGCCGAGGTCCGGGTGACCGGCGGCTATCTCGAACGCCTGCCGCTGGCCGCCGTGGCCTCGGGCCTCGTTGACGCAGCCGAGATATGGAGCTTTGCGGGCCGCAACGGCGAATCCGATGCCGACTGCAACCGCCCCTGCGGCACTCCCGATCCCGCGCGGCCCGGCCTGACCCGCCGGGTGTTCCGGGCGGACGGCCCTTCCCCTTACGGTTCGGCCGAGGCGCTGGCCCATGTCGCGGCGCATGGTGCGCCCGATATCCTGTGCGTCTGGGGCCTCGGCGTCGATGCGGCGCTGATGGAGGCCTGCGCGGGCGCGGTCACGATCTACAACTCCATCGACGCGCCCGCCCTGCGGTTGCCCGACGACATCGCCCGCCGCTTCGACCTGTTCCTGACCGGGGCCGAGTGGCAGTCGGACGAGATCCGCGCCCGCATCCCCGGCGCGCGCTGCCTGATGCTGCCCATCGGCCCCGAGTTCGCTTCGGGCGACACCTTCCACCCGACCGGTGCGCCCAAGGACCGCGACGTGGTCTATGTGGCCTGCACCCAGCCCTACAAGCGGCACGACATCCTGTTCGACGCGCTGGAACGCCGCCCCGGCACCTCGGCCCTGCTGGTGGTGGGCTACGGCCACATGACCGAGGAACTGCGCGCGGATGCCGCCCGCCGGGGGCTGGACGTGGAAATTGTGGGTCCCTTGCCCCATGACGAAGTGAACCGCCAGATCAACCGCGCCCGCATCGGCGTGGTCTGTGGCCAGCACGACGGCGCCCCCGCGATCCTGACCGAATACCAGCTTGCCGGGTTGCCGGTGCTGGCGAATGCGGACCTTGTCTGCGGGCTGCAATACATCACGCCCGAAACCGGCCTTGCCGCCGCACCGGGGGCGGAATTCGCCGCCGCGATGGCCCGCCTGATCGAGCGTCACGTCGACTATGACCCCCGCCCTCATGCGCTGGCGAACTGGGGCTGGCAGGCCAGCATCGTCCGGCTGAAGGCCGGGATCGACACGATCCGGACGGGACGCTGAAAAGGGAAAGGCCGCCCTCGGGCGGCCCTGCAATCGCAATGGCGTCGGCGGCTCAGCCGCCGGCGATGATGCGGACGTAGTTGCGGGTCTCGCGATACGGCGGGATGCCCTTGTGCTTGGTGACCGCGCCCGGACCGGCGTTATAGGCCGCCAGTGCCAGCCGCCAGTCGCCGAAGGTGTTGTACATCATCCGCAGGTAGCGCGCCCCGCCGTCCAGGTTCTGCACCGGGTCGTTCGGGTTCACCCCCAGCTTGGCCGCCGTCGCCGGCATCAGTTGCGCGAGGCCCGTCGCACCCTTGTGCGAGCGCGCGCCTGCGTTCCAGCCCGATTCCTGCTGGACAAGCCGCAGGAACAGGTCCTCGGGGATGCCGTGCTTGCGGGCGGCGGCGCGGGCATGGGGCAGGTACTGGCTGCGCTGGTTGCCGGTATAGCGCGGGATCGACCCGGCGCTGCCGTCGAGGCTGATGACCGTCACCGTCCGTTCCTTGCCGGCGTCGGGCCGCAGCCGCTGGGACCGCTGGTACTGCGCCGCCAGACGCGAATCCATCAGTTGCGTCTGCTTCTGGAACTGCACCGCCCTCGACTTGGAGGACGCACCGCCCAGCCGCAGGCCATCCGCCTGCGCCGGGGCGGCCACCGCAAGGCCGGCAAAGGCCAGCGCGGTGACCTTGGCCCACCGCGTCACGTTCGCGATCACTGCGTTCATCAGGAAGCTCCCTCGCCGCTTATCGTTTTACCGGCACGATACCCGAAACCGGCTTTCGTGCCAGTCGCCGCGTGCAGCATGGCGGGAGACCTTGCGAAAGATCGGCAAAAACCCGCCGATCTCTCGGAGATTACCTTTTAACAACTTGGTCAGAAAGGGATCTCGTCGTCGAAGTCCGGCGTGCCCCGGCCCTGGCCACTGCCCGAACCGCCTCCAGAGGGACCCCGGTCAGAGTCGGCATAGCCCTCGTCATAGCCGCCGCGCGAGCCTCCTCCGAAGCCGCCGCCGCCCTGTCCGCCGCCACCGCCACCGCCACCGCCACCGCCACCGCCACGGCTGTCCAGCATCGTCAGCTCGCTGCGGAAGGGGCGCAACGCCACCTCGGTCGAATAACGGTCGGTGCCGGACTGGTCCTGCCACTTGCGGGTTTCCAGTTGGCCCTCGATGTAAATCTTCATCCCCTTCTTCAGATATTGCTCGGCCACGCGGACCAGCGGTTCCGAGTGGATCACGACCGTGTGCCATTCGGTGCGCTCGCGCCGCTCGCCCGAGGTGCGGTCCTTCCAGTTTTCCGAGGTGGCGATCCGCAGGTTGGCGATCTTGCCGCCGTTCTGGAAGGTGCGGATTTCCGGGTCCTGACCCAGGTTGCCGATCAGGATGACCTTGTTGACGCTGCCTGCCATGTGCGGCTCCTTCAGGGGTGTCGAATCCGCTCTTACTATCCCGAGGTTTAACGGGGGGTAAAGCCGATCATCTGGCTTGGCCGAGGGTTGCGGCGATCGCCGCCGGATCAATGTCCGAGGCAACAAAGGCCCGCCCGATCCCACGCGCGAGGATCAGCCGCAGCCGTCCGTCCACAACCTTCTTGTCCTGCCCCATCAGCGCGATCAACCCCGCGTCATCCGGCAGATCGCCCGGAATGTCCGACAGCTGCGCCGGCATTCCCATCGCCGCCAGATGCGCGCCGACCCGTGACGGGTCCTCCTGCGGGCAGAGGCCCAGCCGCGCCGACAGGTCAAAGGCCAGCGCGCAGCCGATCGCCACGCCCTCGCCATGCAGCAGCCGGTTGGAATAGCCGGTCGCGGATTCCAGCGCATGGCCGAAGGTGTGGCCCAGGTTCAGCAGCGCGCGGTCGCCCTGCTCGGTTTCATCCCGCGCCACGATGGCGGCCTTCATGGCGACGGAATGGGCCACCGCATGGATCAGCGCCTCCTGGTCCCGGCGCAGACGCGGCCCGTGCTCCTCCAGCCAGCCGAAGAAATCCGCATCCCCCAGCAGCCCGTATTTCACCACCTCGCCATAGCCCGCGCGGAAGTCGCGGGCGGGCAAGGTCGCCAGCACATCCGTATCCGCCAGCACGAGGCTCGGCTGGTGAAACGCCCCGATCAGGTTCTTGCCCTGGGGCGAGTTGATCCCCGTCTTGCCGCCCACGGAACTGTCCACCTGCGCCAGCAGCGTCGTCGGAAGCTGCACGAAGCGCACGCCCCGGCGCAGGATCGCCGCGGCGAAGCCCGCGAGATCGCCGATCACGCCCCCGCCCAGCGCGATCACGATGTCGCGCCGCTCGATCCGCTCGGCCAGCAGCCATTCGACCGCGCGGCCGAGGTGATCCCAGCTTTTCGTGGCCTCGCCCGCAGGCAGCGCCAGGGCCGAGGATCTGATCCCCGCACGGTCCAGGGCGGCAGACAGCGCGGGCAGGTGCAGGGCGGCCACCCGCTCATCCGTCAGGATGGCGACGCGGGGGCGCGACAGCAGCGGGGCGATTTCCTCGCCTGCGCGGGCGATCAGGCCGGGACCGATGCGGACGTCATAGGAACGCTCGCCCAGGGCGACGGGGACGGTGCGGATCATGCGGGCTCCAGGATGTCGGGACAGGCGGCGCGGATGGCACCGAGCACCCGCGTCGCGGTGGCCTCGACCGTGTCGCGGTCCTGCACCGCCACGGTGATGTCGGCCAGCGCATAGACCGGTGCGCGCTCGGCCAGCAGGCGTTCCAGCGTGCCGCGCGGGTCTTCGGTCTGCAGCAGCGGACGGGTCGGCTTCTGCCTGACCCTGCGCCACAGCGTCGAAAGTTTTGGGTCCAGCCAGACCGATACCCCTGCCGCCGAGATGATCTCGCGGTTCTCGGGGCGCAGAAAAGCCCCGCCGCCCGTCGAGACGATGCCGGGCGGGCCGCGCAGCACGCGGGCCAGCACCTCGGATTCGCGGGCGCGGAAAAAGGCCTCGCCGTCGCGGGCGAAGATCTCGGGGATGGCGGCGGCGGCGGCGCGCTCGATCTCGGTGTCGGTGTCAAGGACGGGCACGCCGAGGCGGCGGCCAAGCTCGGCCCCGACCGCCGACTTGCCGGCCCCCATCATGCCGATCAGCACGATGCTGCGTTTCACCGCTTTCGTTCCTTTCGGCTCCGGCATGGTCGACTCGCTCAAATACAAGGCGCGGGGTGAAAGACCACGGGATTTTAGCTATCCGCTCTCGGTCCCGTGCAAGGGTCGCGGCTTTCAACCGGCGCGGCAACGGGTTATCGGATGGCGCGAAGGCGTGCCAGTCGCAAGTGGGCGGGCCGTGAAGGAAAGGACCTGTCCATGCGGCTGCTGCGCGTCATCATCTTCCTTGCCGTGGCAGGCGTGATCGCACTGGTGGGCTATGCCTATTTCGGCGACATGACCGCCGACCCCAGGCCGATCCGCGTCCCGGTCGAGCTTGACCTGAACCTTCCCCCCGCCACCGCTCCGGCAGCGGCGCCGGCTGCGGCGCCCGCCGCCGCACCCCAGGAGCAAGGCGATCCCGATGCGCTGGACTGATCTCGTCCTGCTCGGCGCGCTGGCCGCCGCCGGCCCGGCATTCGCGCAGGGAACCGGCGTCCCCGCGGCGGCCAGCGACTGGCTGGGCGGCACCGCCCCCCCTCGCCCGCCCGCGACCGGCTGGCGTCCGGGCGAGCCTGCCCCATTCGAGGCGCAGCGCCGCCGCTCGGACCCGCCGCCCGGGCGCCCGGCGACCCTGAAGCCGCCGCGAGAGCTTGCGACCTCGGCCGCGCCACCCCCGGTGGGGGTGATGCGGCTTTCGGACGGCAACCCCGACACCAAGGGCGCCATCCCCGCCGAGGCCGCGCGCCTGCCCCGCGACCTGTGGGGCGCCGCGCCCGCAGGGGACGTGGCGCAGGCGATCGCCGCCGCCCAGCCGCGCCTTGCCGCCAGCCGCGCATTGTTCCAGCGGATGCTGACCGCGCAGCTTCAGCCCCCCTCGGGCGCCGCCGCAGGGGATGAAGGGCGGCTGTTTCTTGCCCGCGTGGACCGGCTGATCGCGGCCGGGCGGCTGGACGACGCCGATGCGCTGTTGCAATCGGCCGGCTGGTCGGACGGCCCGCGCTTTGCCCGCCGCTTCGACATCGCGCTGCTGCGCGACACGGCGGACGAGGTCTGCGCAACGATGGATCTGCGTCCCGGCCTTGCCCCGGACCTGAGCGCGCGCATCTACTGCCTTGCCCGGACAGGCGACTGGAACGCCGCCGCCTTGACGCTGCACGGCGCGAGGGCGGGCGGAATGATGCCGTCGCAGACCGTGGCGCTGCTGGAACGTTTCCTTGACGACGGCTCGGCCGATCTGTCCGAGCCGCTGCCCGATCCCGCGCAGGTCACGCCGCTGGAGTTCCGGCTGTTCGAGGCGATCGGCCAGCCGCTCGCCACGGCCGACCTGCCGCTGGCCTTTGCCTGGGCAGACCTGAACGGCAATGGCGGCTGGAAGGCGCGTCTGGACGCGGCCGAGCGGCTGGCCCGCGCCGGCGCCATCGACCCCGCGCCGCTGGCGGCGGCCTATCTGGACCAGCGGCCGGCGGCCTCGGGCGGGGTCTGGGACCGCGCCGCCGCGTTCCAGCGAATCGACGCGGCGCTGGAGGCGGGCGATGCGGCAAAGGTTTCGGCAGAACTGCCGGAGGCGGCCGCGCTGTTCCTGCAGGCAGGGCTGATCGTCCCCTTCGCGCGGCTGGTCGGCCCCGCGCTTTCCGGGCTGACGCTGGATTCCGGGGCGACCGAGACTGCGGCGCATCTGCGGCTGCTGACCGGCGTGCCGGGCACGCAGCCGGGCGATGTGCCCGCCCACGATCGGCCGCTGCTGGCGCTGGCCGAGGGCGACCCCGGCGCGGCCGTCGCCTTTCCGACCGGCAGCACCGGTGCCGCCTATGCCGAGGCGCTGGCAGCCAGGCCCCTGCCCGAAGCCCCGCCCGAGGGCCGTGGCCTCGCGCTGCTGGCCGCGATGGCGGATGTCGAAGCGGGCCTGGACGGCGACGTTGCCCGCGCCGCAACCGGCCTGCGCCGAATGGTCGAACTGGGCCAGCCCGCCGACGCCCGCCTTGCCGCCGTCGAGCTGCTGCTGACCGAGCACATGGGCGGCCCCCGCCGATGAGCGGCCCGCGCCGCCCCGGCCGTCCGCCCGCGCGGCAGGACAAGGGCGCGGTCGAGGACCTGCGGCGCATCGGCGCCTTTCTCGACGCGCAGGCGGCCGAGGCGGGGGCGGCGCACAATACGCTGCTGGCTTATGGGCGCGACCTTGCCGACCTCGCCGCATGGGCCGCGCGGCAGGGGATAAGCCTGACCACCATGACGCGCGAGGACATCGAGGCTTATCTGTCGGCTTGCGACGCCGAGGGCCTGTCCCGCGCAACCCGTGCCCGCAGGCTCTCTGCGATCCGCCAGTTCACCCGCTTCGCCCTGGACGAGAACTGGCGCGAGGATGACCCCGCCATCCGCCTCTCCGGCCCCGGCCGCGGCCAGCGGCTGCCCAAGGTGCTGAGCCAGGCCGAGGTCGGCAGGCTGCTCGACATCGTCCCGACGCATGGGGCCTCGCCCGAGGACCGCGCCCGCAACACCGCCGCGATGGAGCTGATCTATGCGACCGGGATGCGGGTCAGCGAACTGGTCTCGCTGCCCGTGGCCGCCCTGCGGGGCGACCCGGAACTGCTGCTGATCCGCGGCAAGGGCGGGCGCGAGCGCATGGTCCCACTGACCGGCCCCGCCCGCGCGGCCGTTGCCCGCTGGCTGGTCCTGCGCGACGCAGCCCCCGCCGGCAGCGCCTTGGGAAGGCTGGTCGCGGGCAAGGGCGCACGCTGGCTTTTCCCCGCCGCCGGAGCCGCCGGCCACATGACCCGGCAGGCCTTCCACGGGATGCTTGCGAATCTGGCGGCGGCGGCTGG
This sequence comes from Paracoccus sp. MC1854, assembly GCF_014164635.1. Taxonomy (NCBI): domain Bacteria; kingdom Pseudomonadati; phylum Pseudomonadota; class Alphaproteobacteria; order Rhodobacterales; family Paracoccaceae; genus Paracoccus; species Paracoccus sp. MC1854. Next base: position 86,609 of record NZ_JACJFU010000004.1, read on the forward strand.
CCTGCCGCCGGGCAAGGTCACGCCCCATGTCCTGCGCCACGCTTTCGCCACGCATCTGCTGGAAGGCGGGGCCGACCTGCGGGCGATCCAGACCCTGCTGGGCCACGCCGACCTCGGCACGACGGAAATCTACACCCATGTCCTCGACGAGCGGATGCGCGAACTGGTGCTGAACCACCATCCGCTCGCCCGCCGCCATTCATCATTTTCATAGGTGAATGATGCCAAGGGGCGTCTCCGCTTGCGCCGCAGTCCTCGCTTGCGCCGCATCAGATTGGCTGCGGGCGGGAAGAACAACTGCATCGGCCGCCTGAACTTGCGGCAACCACCACGTCCTTCAGTCTTTCGCCATGAAATTGCTCGGCGCTTCCGAATGGGCAGCGGCAAGCCCGTTTGAAAACCGCTCTCCTGATCATCCCGCCGTTGGAAGGGATCGATAAGGTGCATTCGGATAGCCATGCCGGGACCTGCCGGGCATTGCCCCCGTCCGGGACCGCCACGTCAGCCGCCGCCCGCAGCTTGCAACCCGTCCGGTCGATGCCTATCACCCTGCCAACCCCTGAACCCCGGAGCCGCCCCATGCCTCTTACCGCGCGCCGCCTTGCCGATCCCGACCACTGGAACCTCGCCAGCGCGATCCGCGTGCTGTCGATGGACGCGGTCGAGGCCGCGAACTCGGGCCATCCGGGAATGCCCATGGGCATGGCCGACGTGGCGACCGTGCTGTGGGGCAAGCACCTCAAGTTCGACGCCTCGGCGCCTCACTGGTTCGACCGCGACCGCTTCATCCTGTCGGCGGGCCACGGCTCCATGCTGATCTATTCGCTGCTGCACCTGACGGGGTTCGAGCAGATGACGCTCGACCAGATCCGCAACTTCCGCCAATGGGGCGCGGCGACGGCGGGCCACCCGGAGTATGGCCATGCCGAGGGCGTGGAGACCACCACTGGCCCCTTGGGCCAGGGCCTTGCGACCTCGGTCGGCTTCGCGATGGCCGAGGCCAAGATGCGCGCCGAGTTCGGCGAGGAACTGTGCGACCACCGCACCTGGGTCATCGCCGGCGACGGCTGCCTGATGGAAGGCATCAGCCAGGAGGCGATCACCCTTGCCGGGCACCTGCGCCTCGGTCGCCTGATCGTCCTGTGGGACGACAACAAGATCACCATCGACGGCGCGGTGTCGCTGTCGGATTCGACCGACCAGCTCAAGCGCTTCGAGGCGGCGGGCTGGCGGACGCTGTCCTGCGACGGCCATGACCCGGCCGACATCGACCGCGTGCTGACCGCCGCGAAAGAGGACGACGGCCGCCCGGTGCTGGTCGCCTGCAACACCACCATCGGCTATGGCTCGGCCAAGAAGGGCGGCACCTCGGGCGTCCACGGCTCGCCGCTGGGGGCCGAGGAGATCGCGGCCACCCGCCTGGCTTACGCTTGGGAACACGAGCCCTTCGAGCTGCCCGACGAGTTGGTCGCCCGCTGGCGCGAGATCGGCGCGCGCGGTGCCGCCGACCGCAAGGCTTGGAACGCCCGGGTGGACGCCCTGCCCGACGCCCAGCGCAACGCCTTCGCCTCGCGCGTGGCCGGAGAGCCGAACGAGGCGCTCGCTCCCGCCATCACCGCCCTGAAGGAGAAAGCCAGCGCCGAGCAACCCAAGGTCGCGACCCGCAAGGCGTCAGAGATGGTGCTGGAGGTCGTCAATCCGATCCTGCCCGAAACCATCGGCGGCTCGGCGGACCTGACGGGGTCCAACAACACCAAGACCCGCGACCTCGGCATCTTCGACGCCCAGAACCGCGCAGGCCGTTATGTCCACTGGGGCATCCGCGAACACGGCATGGCCGCCGCGATGAACGGCCTCGCCCTGCACGGCGGCTTCCGCCCCTATGGCGGCACCTTCCTCGTGTTCACCGACTACATGCGCGGCGCGATGCGGCTGTCGGCGCTGATGGGCGTGCCGGTCGTCTATGTAATGACCCATGATTCCATCGGCCTTGGCGAGGATGGCCCGACCCACCAGCCGGTCGAGCACCTGGCCATGCTGCGCGCCACGCCCAACACCTGGACCTTCCGCCCTGCCGATCTGGTGGAAACCGCCGAGGCCTGGGAACTGGCGCTGACCACCGACTTGACGCCTTCGGTCCTCGCCTTGTCGCGGCAGAACCTGCCGACCGTTCGCATGGAACATACGCCCGAGAACCTGACCGCCAAGGGCGCCTACATCCTTCGCGAAGCCTCCACCCAGCCCAAGGCGGTCCTGATGGCCTCCGGCTCCGAGGTGGAAATCGCCCTCAAGGCCGCCGAGGCGCTGGAAGCCGATGGCACCCCCACCCGCGTCGTCTCGGTCCCCTGCATGGAGCTGTTCCGCGACCAGCCCGAGGGCTACCGCGCGGAAGTCTTGCCCGAAGGCCCCGTCCGCGTCGCCATCGAGGCCGCCGTCCGCCAGCCTTGGGACTGGCTGCTCATGGGCGAGCGCGGCGACTGGAAGCGTCAGGACTTCATCGGCATGACCGGCTTCGGCGCCTCCGCTCCCGCCGATAGGCTCTACAAGGAGTTCGGCATCACCCCCGAGGCCGCGGTGGCAAAGGTCAAGGCGCTGCTGTGAGACATGCATCGCAGCCCGGCCGCGCGGCCCCCTGCGCTCCGGGTTGTCTTTCGGCCCCAAATATCCCCCGCGGAGCGTCCGGCAGATCAACCGGGCGCAGGGATTCCCCCTGATGGCAACCCTGCAGCCCGAACCGCTTCCGGCGGCGCGACCGAAAGCGTCGCAGCAATCGCTGGGCATCCTCGCACTGCTCGGCTCGGTCTTCCTGTTCACGCTTATGGACGCGACCGGCAAGCACCTGACGCAAGCCGGCTACCACCCCGGCCAGATCGTCTGGTGCCGCATGGCGCTGAACCTCGGCATCATCCTGCTGGTGCTGGCGCCCCGGCTGCGGCGGGTCGTCCGCTCGGCCTCGCCCCTGCTGCAGGTAGGACGGGGGCTGACGCAGCTTGCCTCTATCGGGCTGTTCTTCACCGCGCTGCAGTTCATCGGGCTGGCCGAGGCGACGGCGATCATGGACATCAATCCGGTCCTCATCACGCTGGGCGCGGCGCTGTTCCTCGGGGAAAGCATCGGCCCGCGCCGCATCGCCGGCATCACCGTCGCGCTGGCGGGCGCGATGATCGTGATCCGCCCCGGCGCGGGCGTCTTTCAGCCCGCCGCCCTGCTGCCGCTGCTGGGGGCGGTCAGCTACGCGGCGGGCGCGATCATGACGCGGATGGTGCGCGGCGACGGCATCGCGACCTCGATCCTGTGGTCCACCGGGGTGGCAACGATCGGCGCCTCGCTGGTCGCCCCCTTCGTCTGGCAGCCCATCGCCCCTGGCGACATCTGGGCTTTTGTGGCGCTGGGCCTGTTCGGCACGCTGGCCCAGGCGCTGCTGATCCGGGCCTTCGCCATGGCCGAGGCCGGCGCCATCGCCCCGTTCGGCTATACCGGGCTGATCTGGGCCGCGCTCTGGGGCTGGCTGTTCTTCGGCGCGGTGCCGGATGGCTGGACCGTCACCGGGGCCTGCATCATCGTGGCGGCGGGACTTTACGTCTGGGCGCGAGAGGCGCAGGCCACCCACGGATCAAAGCCATGACACAGACGCCTGAGGAACCGCCCATTCCCCTGTCGGACCGGCTGACAAGCGGCGCCTTCCGGCTGCTCGTCGGCGTCTTCCGGCTGATGCCCTATCGCCGCCGGGTGCCGGCAATGGGCTGGGCCTTCGCCTATCTGGTCGCCCCGCTCGCGGGCTGGCGCCGGCGCATCCGCGACAACCTCGCGCTCGCCCGTCCCGACCTGACCCCGGCCGAGGTGCGCCGCCTGACCCGCGCCGTCCCAGATAATGCCGGCCGCGCCCTGATCGAAACCTACTCGGGCACCGAGTTCACCGCCCGCGTCGGCGCAAAGGACCGCCTGGCCGGCCCCGGCCTGCCCGCGCTGGAACAGGCGGCGGCGGCAGGGCGGCCCGCTGTCCTCGCCTGCGCGCATTTCGGCAACTACGACGCCATGCGGGTGGCGCTGGCGGCGCGCGGCTGGAGCATCGGCGCGCTTTATCGCCCGATGAACAACCGGGCCTTCAACCGTCACTACGTCCCTGCGATCGAGGCGATCTCTCAGCCGCTGTTCCCCCGGGGACGCACCGGGCTGGTGGGGATGCTGCGGTTCCTGCGGGGGGGCGGGATGCTGTGCCTCGGCTTTGACCAGTATGACCGCCACGGCGCGACGCTGCGGTTCTTCGGCCTGCCCAGCCAGACTGTCCTGACCCCGGCGGAACTCGCGCTGCGCTATGGGGCGCTGCTGGTCCCCGTCGCAGCCATCCGCCAGCCCGACGGGCTGAGCTTCCGCGTCGAGGTGGGCGAGCCGGTGCCGCCCACTGACCCGGAAACCATGATGCAGGTGCTGAACGACGACCTGGAACGGCGGGTGCGCGCGCATATGGACCAGTGGCTCTGGATTCACAGGCGCTGGAAGGACCTGTCCGGACGGCCCGACAGCGATGACGACACGCCCCTGGCGGGTGGTCCCTCGGCGCCTTCGGCCGAAACGGTTTCCCTTGCGCCGCGCGAAGGTTTATAACGCGCGGCGAAAACGCCGCGACCCCAGAACGGCCCAAAGGCAGAGATTTAGATGAGCGAGAACGACCAGACCCGGCATCACGCGGGCGACACCGCCTTTATCCAGGCGCTGGCTGAGCTTCTGAACCGCAACGAGCTGACCGAGATCTCGGTCAAGCGCGAATATGGCGAGAACGACCGCCTGACCGTGTCGCTGTCCAAGCATGGCAAGCAGGTCCTCGTCCAGGCCGCGGCTGCGCCGATGCAAGCGCTACCCGCGCCCGTCGCCCCCCCCGCCCAGCCCGCCGCCGCCGCGCCTGCGGGTGCGGGCGATCCGGCCAGCCATCCGGGCGCCGTGACCTCGCCCATGGTCGGCACCGCCTATCTGTCGGCCGAGCCGGACGCCGCGCCCTTCGTATCCATCGGTCAGACGGTGGCCGAGGGCGACACGCTGATGATCGTCGAGGCGATGAAGACGATGAACCACATTCCCGCCCCCCGCGCCGGGACGGTGCGCCGGGTGCTGGTCGAGGACGGCACCCCCGTCGAGTTCGGCACCCCCCTGATGATCGTCGAGTAAGGCGATGTTCGACAAGATCCTGATCGCCAACCGGGGCGAGATCGCGCTGCGGGTCATCCGGGCCTGCCAGGAAATGGGCATCGCCTCGGTCGCGGTCCATTCCACCGCCGACAGCGACGCCATGCATGTCCGCATGGCCGACGAATCGATCTGCATCGGTCCGCCGCCCTCGTCCCTGTCCTACCTGTCGATGCCCGCCATCGTGTCCGCCTGCGAGATCACCGGCGCGCAGGCGATCCATCCGGGCTACGGCTTCCTGTCGGAAAACGCCCAGTTCGTGCAGATGGTCGAGGACCACGGCCTCACCTTCATCGGCCCTCGGGCGGAACATATCCGCCTGATGGGTGACAAGATCACCGCAAAGGAAACCGCCAAGGCGCTGGGCATCCCGGTCGTGCCGGGGTCCGACGGCGGCGTGCCCGATTTCGAGACCGCGCAACGGGTGGCGTCCGAGATGGGCTATCCGGTCATCATCAAGGCCACCGCCGGGGGCGGCGGGCGCGGCATGAAGGTCGCGCTGGACGAAACCGCGCTGGAAGTCGCCTTCCGCACAGCGCGGTCCGAGGCCAAGGCCGCCTTCGGCAATGACGAGGTCTATGTCGAGAAATACCTGCAGCGCCCCCGCCATATCGAGATCCAGGTTTTCGGCGACGGCCGCGGCAATGCCGTCCACCTGGGCGAGCGCGACTGTTCCCTGCAGCGCCGCCACCAGAAGGTCCTCGAGGAAGCGCCCGGCCCCGCCATCACCGCCGAGCAGCGCGACCGCATCGGCACCATCTGCGCCGACGCCATGTCGCGGCTGCAATATGCGGGCGCGGGCACCATCGAGTTCCTGTTCGAGGACGACGAGTTCTATTTCATCGAGATGAACACCCGCCTGCAGGTGGAACATCCCGTGACCGAGGCGATCTTCGGCGTCGATCTGGTGCGCGAACAGATCCGGGTCGCCGCGGGCGAGCCGATGAGCTTCCGGCAGGAGGATCTGGTGATCCGCGGTCATGCCATCGAGGCCCGGATCAACGCCGAGCGCCTGCCGAACTTCAGCCCCTGCCCCGGCCGGATCACCCAGTATCACGCGCCGGGCGGCTTGGGCGTGCGGATGGATTCCGCGATCTACGACGGCTACACGATCCCGCCCTATTACGACAGCCTGATCGCCAAGCTGATCGTCTATGGCCGCGACCGGCCCGAGGCGCTGGCCCGGCTGAACCGGGCGCTGAACGAGCTGATCGTGGACGGTGTGGACACGACCGTTCCGCTGTTCCACGAGCTGCTGCAGGAACCGGACATCCAGCGCGGCGACTATTCGATCCACTGGCTGGAACGCTGGCTGGCGCGGACCTACGGCTGACTGTCGCAGAACGGCTGGGCGCGCGGTCCTGATTGTGCACTCCGCAGGTTCCGGTCTAACCTTTGCCGGTCTTCCAGCAGAAGGACCGCGCCATGTCGTGGAAGCCGGACGGATACAGCAGCGTCAGCCCTTATCTGCATGTGCGGGACGCGGAACAGGCGCTCGCCTTCCTGCAGGCCGTCTTCGGGGCCGAACGGCTGCGGGTCATCCAGCGCGAGGGCGGCGGGATCATGCACGCCGAGGCGCGGATCGACGACAGCGTGGTGATGATGGGCGAGGTCGCCGATGCGCCCGATTCGAATGTCCATGTCTATGTGCCCGACGCGATTGCGGCTTTCCAGCGCGCACGGGATGCGGGCGGCACAGTGGTGGCGGAACCCGGACGATCCGGCGACGGCGACCTGCGCGGCGGCATCGCCGACGGGAACGGGACGGTCTGGTGGATCAGCACGCAGGATTGACAGGCTGCCGCAGGACTGTCCGGGAGGGTCCTGCAAGCGGACGGGACGCGGGCCGCATGACCGGGCCGGCAGGCGCCGGACGCTGCATCAAGGGCAGTCCGGCCCGATGCTGACCGCCCGGATGCTGCTGAAGGGATATGCCAACGGCGTCTTCCCGATGGCCTGCTCGGCGACCGACCCGCAGCTTTACTGGTTCGACCCCCCGCGCCGCGGCATCCTGCCGGTGGGACGGGTCCATGCCTCGCGCTCGCTGATCCGCAGCCTTGCCCGCGGGGGCTGGACCGCCGACGCCCGCCCCGATTTCGACGCCATCGTGGCGGCCTGCGCCGACAGGCCGGAAACCTGGATCAACGATCCCCTGCGCCGGCTATACCGCGACCTGCATGCGATCGGCCATGCCCATGCGCTAGCGGTGATGCAGGACGGCCAGCTTGCCGGCGGCATCTTCGGGGTGACGCTGGCGGGCGCGTTCTTCGGGGAAAGCATGTTCTCGACCCGAAGGGACGGGTCGAAGATGGCGCTGGTCTGGATCTCCGATCATCTGAGGCGCTGCGGCTTCACCCTGTTCGATACCCAGTATCTGACGCCGCATCTCGCCAGCATGGGGGGTGTCGAGATCAGCCGCCTGCAGTATCAGGCAAGGCTTGCCACAGCGCTGGAAAAGCCCGCCGATTTCCGTGCCCGCCCGCTGCGGCCGGTCGAATCGCTGGTGGCGAGCCTGCGTCAACCGCCGGCCTCGCCTTCCTCCTCGACCGGGGCGAAGTCGCCATCGGGACCCATGCCCTCGCCGCCCTCTGGCCCGGCGGTGTCGGGCTCATAGGTGAGGTCGGGCCGCGTCAGCCCGGTGCCGTCGTTGCAGGACACAACCCAGACATCATACCGCGCGTCATCCAGCGCCGACATGGCGGGGGACGAGGCGATCATCCAGCCGGTGAACAGCGCCCTGCGGCTGCGCCGATCGGTGATGGTCAGTTGCGCAAAGGCATCCGATTCGGGATCGGCCGCGGGATAGCGGCATTCACCCAGCCGCACCTCCAGCCGCCCGAAGGTGACGGAATCGCCCACGGCCAGCGGCAGGTCGGTGCTTTGCCCCGACACCTTGTCGAGCGCCCGCAGCAGCGCCCCTTCGCCGCGGTCGATCTGGCCCTCGATCAGCGGGGCCACGGTTTCGGCGCGGGTTCCGGGGGCGATGTCGGTATTGCTGCGGCTCTGGGCGAAGGCCGGAGCGGCGGCAAGCAGCGCCAGCGCCAGTGCGGCGCGAATCACGGCAGAGCCTCTGACACGGGGCCGGACCCTGCATCGCTCGCCTGCGCGTCCACGAATTTCATCATCAGCCCCAGCAGGCTGACCGCGCCCTGCACGTCCTCGATCTCGTCGCCGGGGGCAAGCGTCTCGACCGCCCCCCCGGGCCGCAGTTCGATATAGGCACCGCCCAGCAGCCCGTCCGACTGGATCAGCGCGGCGCTGTCCACGGGCAGTTCGATGCTTTGGGGCACCCGCAGCTCGGCCTCGGCGTAATAGGTCTGGGGATTCAGCCGCACGTCGGCCACGCGGCCCACGCGGACGCCAGCCAGGCGGATCTCGGTCCCGCGCTCGACGCCGTCCACGTTCGGGAAGGCCGCGACCAGCGGATAGGTGCCCTGCCCGCGCTGATCCCAGCCGCCCATGGACCAGGCAAGGAATCCCGCCGCGACCGCAAGGACGGCCGCGCCGACCAGCAGCTCGGCCTTTTCGGCGGAACCCGTCACCGGCTACTCGGGCTGCCAGGCGTCGTAGTCGCGCCGGGGCACAGGCTCGGCCCGGTAAAGCGAGCCATCCGGGTGATAGGCGGCGTCGGTGCCGGTGCGGTTCGGCACATGGGGCTTTTCCCAGGGCTTCCGGGGCAGCGGGACGCGGTTCGGCGGGTCGTCATAGGTAAAGGTCAGCCAGCCGCGCCACTCGGGCGGAACCCGGCTCGCCTCGGCCTCGCCGTTGTAGATGACCCAGCGCCGCTTGCCGCCGGGCGTCTGGTAATAGATATTGCCCTGCTCGTCCTCGCCCACCTTCGTGCCGAAACGCGAGGTCCAGACCTGGGTGCCCAGCGTCTGGCCGTTCCACCAGGTCAGCAGGCGATCGACGATCCACATGGGGCAACTCCGCTTGGGCGCAATCCGGGTTTCCGTATCGCGCATCCCCGGCCCGAGGTCCAGCGCCTTGCGCCATCGTGAAGCACCTTGCGCGGGGCGTGGCCTTGGGCAAAACCTGCGGCGGAGTTGCAAGGCAGGGGCAGGATCGTGACCGAAGTTCTGATTGCGGGCGGCGCGGTGATGGGCGCCTCGGTCGCTTTCTGGCTGACCCGGCTGGACCCCGGCATCCGCGTGACCGTGGTGGAACCCGACCCCAGCTACGCCACCAGTTCCACTGCGCTGTCGGCGGCAGGCATCCGTTCGCAGTTCACCAACGAGGTGAATGTCGCGATCAGCCGCTTCGGGATCGAGTTCATCCGCGACTTCGCGCGCTGGACCGGGCCTGCGGGCGAGATCCCCGACCTCGGGCTGCGCGAGAACGGCTACCTGTTCCTGACCGGCACCGAGACGGGCGCGGTCCAGCTTGAAAATCTTGCCGCCATGCAGCGCGGGCTTGGGGCCTCGACCGAGGTGCTGGACCGGATGGGGCTGGCGGCACGCTTTCCATGGATGCAGCTTGACGACATCGTGGCGGGCGCTTTCGGGCCGCGGGACGAGGGCTTCTTCGACAACATGGGCCTGCTGTCGGGAATGAAGAACGCCGCGCGGGCGGCTGGCGCGGCCTGGCTGACCGACCGCGTGCTGCGGTTCCAGCGTAATGGCGACCGCATCCTTGCGGCGGAACTGGAAAAGGGCGGGCGGCGGCAGGCCGATGTCTTCGTGAACTGCGCGGGGCCGCGGGCTGCGGGACTGATGCGGTCGATGGGCCTCGACCTGCCGGTCGAGCCGCGCAAGCGCACGATCTTCGTGGTCGATGCGCCCGCCGCCCGACACCCGGATGCGCCGCTGGTCATCGACCCCTCGGGCATCTGGATGCGCCCCGAGCATGGCCAGTGGCTGGCGGCCACGGTTCCCGCGACCGACGGCCCCTGCGACGAGGACGACTTCGTGCCCCAGTCGGAACTGTGGGAGGATCACGTCTGGCCCGCCCTTTACGCCCGCGCCGAGGGCTTCGGCGCCGCCCGGGTGATCCGTGAATGGGCCGGGCATTATGCCTTCAACACGCTGGACCAGAACGCGATTATCGGCCGCAACCCGCAGGTGCCCAATCTCTACCACGCAAACGGCTTCTCGGGCCACGGGCTGCAGCAGGCCCCCGCCGTGGGCCGGGGCATTGCCGAGCAGATCGTACATGGCGATTGGGTGACGCTGGACCTCTCGCCCCTGGGTGTGCAGCGGGTGCTGGACGGCCAGCCCTTTGCCGAGGCGGCGATCGTCTGATCGCGCCCGCCGCATCCCCTGCCCTGCCCCCAAAGCTTTTTCCTTGCGGGCCTGTCCCAAGGGAACGCGCCGCTTCCAGCGACGGAAAGGCACGGCCCGAGCTGCCGGCCCCCGCTTTCCTGACGCGCCCGCCTGTGGCAAGAGGCCCCGACCCCGAAGGAGAGACGCCATGCCATTCACTATCGCCATCGACGGGCCGGCCGCTTCCGGCAAGGGCACCATCGCGCGGGCGCTGGCGGAACGATTCGGCTTCCTGCATCTGGACACCGGCCTGCTTTATCGCGCCGTGGGTGCGCTGGGGGGCGAACCCGTCCACGCCGCCAAGGGCCTGACCCCCGAGGACCTGCTTCGCCCCGGGTTGCGCAGCGCCGAGGCGGGACAGGCCGCCTCTCGCGTCGCCGCGATCCCCGAGGTCCGCGCCGCCCTTGTCGATTTCCAGCGCCGCTTTGCCGCGCAGGAGCCCGGCGCGGTGCTGGACGGGCGCGACATCGGCACGGTGATCTGCCCCGGCGCTCAGGTGAAGCTGTATGTCGTGGCCGCGGACGAGACCCGCGCCGCGCGCCGCGCGGCAGAGCTTGGCGTCGATCCGGCCGAGATGCTGATGCAACTGCGCGAACGCGACGCCCGCGACGCGGCCCGCGACACCGCCCCCCTGCGCGCTGCACCGGACGCGGTTATGCTGGACACGACCGAACTGAGCATTGACCAAGCCGTCGCGCGGGCCGTTGCACTGGTCGAGGAGCGCCTGTCAGTTCAACCGGCAACGTAGCCTGCGCGCCAAGGCACCGTCTCACTGGTCCGACAGCCTGCAGGTTGCCTGCTGGGCACGCACCCTGCCGTCCGGCGGAGGTTGGATACCTGCTTCCCCCTAGTTTTTCTTCGCTCAAATATCCCCGGGATTGTCGTATACGACGATGGGGGCAGCGCCGCCGGCCTCATCACCCCATCAGCCGCGCCTTGACCAACGCGCCGGCCGCGCCAAAGTCCATCTGCCCGGCATGGCGTTCCCGCAGGGCACCCATGACGCGGCCCATGTCCCGCACGCCGGTCGCGCCCAGGTCCGCGATGACCGAGGCGATCCCCGCCTCGACCTCATCGGCCGACAACTGGCGCGGCAGGAATTCCTGGATGATGCCGATCTCGGCCTGTTCGCGCTCGGCCAGTTCCAGCCGGCCGCCCTCCTCGTAGGCCCGGGCCGATTCCTGCCGCTGCTTGACCATCCGCGACAGCAGCGCGACCACGTCATCCTCGGTCAGTGCGCCCTTGCCGTCCTCGCCCCGCTGGGCGATCTCGCGGTCCTTGATCGCCGCCCCGATCAGCCGCAGGGTGGACAGCCGCAACTGGTCGCGGGCCTTCATCGCCTCTTTCGTCGCGGTCTGAATACGCTCGCGCAGGTCCATGTCATGCCTCTCCTTGATTCCCGTCACGCTTGCCCCCGTGCCACCCGCCGGTCAAGCAGCCTTGACCCCAGCGGCCGCTTCCCCTAGCTCTCGCCCGATTTTCCGGGGGTTCGAGATGGAACAGAAACCGACCGCGTGCCTGGCCTTGGCAGACGGGACGATCTTCTATGGCCGAGGCTTCGGTGCGACGGGCGAGGTGGTGGCCGAGCTGGTCTTCAACACCGCCATGACCGGCTATCAGGAGATCATGACCGACCCCAGCTATGCAGCTCAGGTCGTGACCTTCACCTTCCCCCATATCGGCAACACCGGCGTGACGCCGGAAGATGACGAATCCGCCGATCCGGTCGCCGCCGGCATCGTGGTCAAATGGGACCCGACCGAGCCCTCGAACTGGCGCGCGGCCTCGGATCTGGCCCAATGGATGGAACGGCGCGGCCGCATCGGGATCGGCGGGGTGGACACCCGCCGCCTGACCCGCGCGATCCGTCAGCAGGGAGCGCCGCATGTGGTGCTGGCCCATGACCCCGAGGGGCGCTTCGACATTGAGGCGATGGTCGCCCGCGCCCGCGGATGGTCGGGCCTCGTCGGCATGGACCTCGCGCGCGAGGTCAGCACCGCCCAGAGCTATCGCTGGGACGAGGGGATGTGGCGCTGGCCCGGCAGCTTCGGGACCGGGCGCCCCGGAAAGCCGCTGCGCGTCGTGGCGCTGGATTACGGCGCCAAGCGGAACCTCCTGCGCTCGCTGGCCGAATCCGGGGCAGACGTGACCGTCCTGCCCGCCACCGCCACCGCCGAGGAGGTGCTGGCCCATGACCCCGAGGGCGTGTTCCTGTCGAACGGCCCCGGCGACCCGGCGGCGACCGGGGAATATGCGGTGCCGATGATCCAGAAGCTGCTGGAACGCGACCTGCCGATCTTCGGCATCTGCCTCGGCCACCAGATGCTGGCGCTGGCGCTGGGGGCGAAGACCGTCAAGATGAGCCACGGCCACCATGGCGCGAACCATCCCGTGCGCGACAAGGAAAGCGGCAAGGTCGAGATCACCTCGATGAACCACGGCTTCGCGGTGGACGCCCAGACCCTGCCCGAGGGCGTGATCGAGACGCATGTCAGCCTGTTCGACGGGTCCAACTGCGGGCTGAAGCTGGACGGCCGCCCGGTCTTCTCGGTCCAGTATCATCCCGAGGCGAGCCCCGGACCGCAGGACAGCGCCCATCTGTTTGAACGTTTCGCCGAAGCCATGCGCGAGCGGCGGCAGGGCTGAGGCCTTGTTAACGGCAACTTAAGCATTCCGGGTGATCAGGGAGGCGATCCTGCCGCCCCGAGGTGCCTGTGTCCGTTACGCCGATTCGCCGCCAGCAGCCCGGACCCGCCGATCCGGCGGAGCGCGCGCAGGGGCCGCTCTGGCCACGCGCCGCCCGCCCCGACGACCGGCCGAGCGCTGGGACCGGCAAGCCTGCCGATCGGACGCTGGGGCAGATCCTGCTGGACGATGGCGCCGTCGATCCGGGCAATCTGCTGCAGGCCGTGATGCTGCAGCGCCCGGAAGCCGCGCGGCTCAGCGAGATTCTTCTGGCACGCGGCTGGGTCACGCCGCAGGCGCTGACGCTTGCCTTGTCGAAGCAGTGGCGGACCTCGGCCATCGACCTTGCCGCCCTGCCGCCCGACGCGCGCCTGATTGACCGGGCGGGTGCCGACTGGTGCCTGGCGCAGGGCGTGGTGCCATGGCGGCGGACAGGCGGCGTCACCTTCGTCGCCGCCGCATGGCCCGAGAGGTTCGAAAGCATCCGCGGGCGGCTGGAATCGCGGCTCGGCCCGGTGCGGATGCTGCTGGGAACCGGGCAGGACTGCACCGAGGCGCTGCTGGCCGCCCGCCGCACCGCGCTGATCCGGCAGGCCGAGACCTGCGTTCCGCCGGAACTGAGCTGCCGCACCCGCAACGAGGCCCGGCTGGGGCGCATCCTGCTGGTGCTGATGGGCGCGCTGACGCTGGGGCTGTGGCTTGCGCCGGTGATGGTGCTGGCGCTGGTCAGCCTGGTCGCCATTGCCACCCTTGTGGCGACGACGGCGCTGAAGGCGCTGGCCTTCCGCGCGACCCTGCGCGGTCTGCGCGAGGCCGATCCGGTGGATGGGGCCGGGATCGAGTGGAAGTGGCCGGTGATCTCGGTCATGGTGCCGATGTTCCGCGAGGAGAACATCGCTGACCGCCTCATCGGCCGCCTCGCCCGGCTGACCTACCCGCGCGAACTGACCGACATCCTGCTGGTGGTCGAGGAAACCGACTCCGTCACCCGCAACGCGCTGTCGGGGGTGAAACTGCCGTTCTGGATGCGCGTCGTGACCGTTCCCGACGGGCCGATCCGCACCAAGCCGCGGGCGCTGAACTATGCCCTGAACTTCTGCCGGGGCGAGATCATCGGCGTCTGGGATGCCGAGGACCGGCCCGAGCCGGACCAGTTGCAGAAGGTCGCCCGCCAGCTGCATTTCGCCCCGCCCGCCGTCGCCTGCGTGCAGGGGGCGCTGGATTTCTACAACCCGCGCACCAACTGGCTCGCGCGCTGCTTCACGCTGGAATATTCGGCCTGGTTCCGGGGCGTGCTGCCGGGGATCGCGCAGATGGGGCTGGTGGTGCCGCTGGGCGGAACGACCTTCTTTATCCGCCGCGCGGCGCTGGATCATGCGGGCGGCTGGGACGGCTGGAACGTCACCGAGGACGCGGATCTCGGCGTCCGCCTGGCGCGGCTCGGCTATCGGACAGAGATGGTCGCCACGACCACGCATGAAGAGGCGAACTGCCGGCCTGTCCCTTGGGTCAAGCAGCGCTCGCGCTGGCTCAAGGGCTTTGCGATGACCTGGGGCGTGCATATGCGATCCCCGGGGCGGCTGGTGCGCGAGATCGGGTTCTGGCCCGCCATCGGCTTTCACCTGCAGATGTTCGCCACCGTCCAGCAGTTCCTTCTGGCGCCCGTGCTGTGGAGCTTCTGGCTGCTGACGCTTGGCTATGGCCACCCGCTTGGACCCTTGGTCGAGGGTTGGTTGGGCACTGTCGTGATCGCAAGTTTTCTTCTGTCCGAGGCGCTGAACGCGGTCGTGGCGATCTGGGCCGTGCGCCGGACCCATCCGGGGCTGATGCCCTGGGCACCGACGTTGTATTTCTATTTTCCGCTGGCTTGCCTCGCGGCATGGAAGGCGGCCTATGAGATCGTCGCCAAGCCGTTCTACTGGGACAAGACCACGCACGGGGTCTTCGACCATGCGGCCGATGACTTGGATGGCACGGCGGAGGTGGCGCCGGACGGGTCACTGGTGCCGATCCTTGGCGCGGTCACGGACCAGCCCGGCCCGGCATCTTCTGCTGCCGCCTCGATCCGCATCACCGGCGTGATCGGGTGAGGCCGGACGGACAGGATCGGCCAAGGGCCGGTTTCCGGCCGTCAGCCCTCGCCCTCGGCGCCGGACAGGGCGTCGATGATCCGTCCCGCCGCATCCACATGAGCGTCCAGCCGCGTGGAAAGCTCGTCAAGCGTCCGGCAACCCGTTTCGCGCAGCAGGAAATCCTGCCCGCCCCGGCCAAGGGCCTCCATGTCCAGCGGGCGCTCGGTCAGCAGGCGGCCCGCGCAATGCAGCCGCCACAGGAAGCGGTGCGCCTGCGCCAGCGCGTCGGCATCCTCGGCGCCGATCAGCCCCGCCTTGCGGCCCGCCCGCAACTGCATGGCCGCGCCGCGGGAGGCCGAGGCGGCACGCAGAGCCAGGGACTGCGCGAACAGTTCGATGTCCTGCAGCCGGCCGCGGCCGATCTTGGCTTCCCACCGCCCATCCGGGGCCTTGGCGGCGAAGATGCGCTGCCGCATGGCAAGAAGATCCGGCAGCACCCGCGGATCGCTGCCCCGCGCCGCAAGGATCTCAAGCCGCAGGGCCTCCAGCCGGACTGCGAGCGGGCGCGTGTCCGAGGCGCCCGGCTCGTCCGCCCCCTGCCCCGCAAGGGCGCCGGAGGTCACGGCAACCACCCTCGCCCGCGTCAGGGCCAGATGCTCCCATGTCCAGGCCTCGTGCATCTGATAGCCGCGGAACGAATCAAGCCCTGTCGCGACCGGTCCCTGCCGCCCCGAGGGACGCAGGCGCATGTCCACCTCATAAAGCCGCCCGGCTGCGGTGGGCGCGGTCACGGCCGTCAGAAGCGCTTGGGTCAGCCGGGCATAATAGGGCCGTGTCGCCAAGGGCTTCGGCCCCTTGGAACCTTCGGCGTCCGCCGCGTCGTAGATCACGATCAGGTCGAGGTCCGAGGCGGCATTGAGCTGCCGCGCCCCCAGCGAGCCCATACCCAGCACCGCCGCCCCGTGGCCCGGGGGCGGCCCGTGCCTGCGCGCGAACTCGGCCGCGACCAGCGGCGACAGCGCCGCCAGCGCGGCATCGGCGATGTCGGCGTAATGCTGGCCTGCCTCCTCGGCCTCGATCAGCCCGCGCAGATGATGGACGCCGATGCGGAACTGCCATTCATGCGCCCAGCGCCGCGCCGCATCCAGGGCGCGCTCGTATCCGCCCTCGGGCGCGGCCATCGTGCGGTCGAGCGTCTCGGACAGCATCGACCGCAGCGACCCCGCGCCGGGCCACGGCGCGAAGAAGCTGCCCGCGATCACCGCGTCCAGCACCTCGGGGTGGCGGGCGAGATGAGCCGCGAGCCCCGGCGAGGTCGCGCAGATGTCGCCCAGAAGATCGATCAGCGAGGGATTCGATTCGAACATCGAGAAAAGCTGCACCCCGGCGGGAAGCCCCCGCAAGAAGCTGTCAAAGCGGCCCAGCGCCTCGTCGGGCCGCCCGGCGCGGAAAAGGCTCGTCAGCACGCGCGGCTCGATCCGGGCGAAGACCTGCCGGGCGCGGGCGGATCGCAGGGCGGGATAGCTTTGCCAGCCATCGACCAGCGCCGCCTGATCGTAGCCGAGGTCGGGCCGGGCGTCGCCGGTCCCGCCCGGCTGGAAGAAGTCGCCCGCAAGTTCCTCGACGCGCTGCAGGCGCTGTTCCAGCCGAGCGCACCAGGCATCCGTGTTGGATGCGCCGCACAGGTGAACGACCGGCGCGACCCCTTCAGGCATCGCGGGCACCGCATGGGTCTGGGCGTCATTGACCATCTGGATGCGATGCTCGATCTCGCGGTGCTCGCGGTAATGCGCGGCAAGCTCGGCGGCGACCTCGGGCGGAATCCATTCCTTTTCAGCCAGCGCCACCAAAGCATCGACCGTGCGGCGCGCGCGCAGGTCGGGGTCGCGCCCGCCCGCGATCAGTTGGCGGGTCTGGGCGAAGAACTCGATCTCGCGGATGCCGCCGCGGCCAAGTTTGAGATCGTGCCCGGCGGCGCGAATGCCACCGTGCAGGCCCTTGTGGTCGCGGATGCGGCGGCGCATCTCGTGCGTGTCCTCGACGGTGGCGAAATCGAGATGCCGCCGCCAGACAAAGGGACGCAGCGCATCCAGGAACCGCTGCCCGGCGGCCAGATCGCCCGCGCAGGGCCGGGCCTTGATAAAGGCGGCGCGTTCCCAACTGCGGCCCTCAGCCTCGTAATAGGTCAGGGCGGCGGTGGCCGAGATGCAGACCGGCGTCACCGATGCGTCGGGCCGCAGCCGCAGGTCGGTGCGGAAGACATAACCATGCGCGGTCAGGTCGGACAGGGTGGCGGCGGCCTTGCGGGTGGCGCGGATCAGCGCCGCGCGGACCTCGTGCTGGTCATTGGCCGCATAGGCGGCATCGTCGTAAAGGACGATCAGGTCGATGTCCGAGGAATAGTTCAGCTCGCGCGCGCCCATCTTGCCCATCGCCAGCGCGAAGATCCCCGCCACCTCGGGCGCGGCATCGGCCAGCGGGGGGGGCAGCTTGCCCCGTCGCGTCTCGTCGGCGACATGGGCGCGCAGGGCAAGGTCGGTCGCGGCGTCGGCAAGATCGGTCAGCGCGCCGGTCACCTCGTCCAGCGTCCATACCCCGCCCAGATCGGCCAGTGCCGCATAAAGCGCGACCCGCCGCTTGGCCTGCCGCAGCGCCGGGTCAAGCTGGGCCGGAGGCAGCGCATCGAAGCCCGCGGTTTCGGCCACCACCAGCGCGTCAGGGGCCGGGTCGCGGGCCAGTGCCTCGGAAAGCCAAGGCGCCTCACGCTCGATCAGCCCCGCCAGATAGGGGCTGGATCCGGCCGCACCGCAGAGAAGGCCGGTGAGCTTGGGGTCGTTCGTGGACAGATGCGCGGCGGTAGCCTTGCCGCGCGCGTGGTCGGTCGGAAGCGGAAGGCGGGTGATGCGCCGGGCGAAACTCATGCCCCGACCCTAGAGCGGCGGGGGCCATCGTCAATGCGGCAAGCGGCGCTGGCAGTTGTGCAGGACCGGCGATCCGACCGCCGTGCAGCCGCGCTTGCCCTCATCCTGCGAAGGCGACTGGAAATCCGCGCGCAAACCCATATGTCGTGGCGTATGATCGTGACGGGTTGCGCTTGGCGCGCCCGGTTTCTGTTGCTACCGTCCTTCCATTCCAGGTCCTTCGCGAAGATCCGGCTGCCGCGCATGCTTTCCTTCCCCGTCCGCCATCCCGGCCTTGCGAATGACCCGGCCCAGAACCGGCGGGGCGGGTGATGCGGCACACCCCTTCCAGTGCGCCGCAGTTCTATGTCACGGCCCCGCAGCCCTGCCCCTACCTGCACGGTCGGGCCGAGCGGAAGCTGTTCACGGCGCTCACAGGCGACCGCGCGCGCGAGTTGAACAACGCCCTGTCGCGCCAAGGCTTCCGGCGATCGCAGAATGTCGTCTACCGGCCCAGTTGCGAAAGCTGCGTGGCCTGCATGTCGGCGCGCATCCGGGTCCGCGACTTCCAGCCCAGCCGCAGCCAAGGCCGGGTGCTGAAGCGCAACAAGGGGCTTGCGCGCCTCGGCACAAGCGCCTGGGCGACCGAAGAACAGTTCGAGCTGTTCCGCCGCTATCTCGACCACCGCCATGCGGACGGCGGCATGGCCGACATGGACATTTTCGAGTTCGCCGCGATGATCGAGGAAACGCCGGTCCGCACCCGCGTCTTCGAATATCGCGACGCCGGAAGCAGTCCGGCCGAGGCCCCCTTGTCGGCGGTCTGCCTGACCGACATCCTCGATGACGGCCTCAGCCTCGTCTACAGCTTCTACGACCCGATGCGCGTGGCCGACAGTCTCGGCTCGTTCATGATCCTCGATCATGTCGCGATGGCGCGCGAGGCCGGGCTACCCTACGTCTACCTGGGCTACTGGGTGCCGGGCAGCCGCAAGATGGCTTACAAGGCCGGGTTCAGCGCGCTGGAGATCCACAAGGGCGGCGTCTGGCAGGACATCGGCCGCCCCGAGGATCACGAGGGCGAGACGCATCCGCTGTCGATCGACCCCATCGTGGAACAGGTCGCCCGGATTCACCTGCCGCAGGAATGACATCCAAAGGCAACGAAAGATTATTTCGTTTTCCCATGATCGGCAGACATTTTTCTTTGCGGCCATTGACGCTTGCTGCGGTGCCATCTAGCTTGCGGCGGCGCAGCAGAGCAGTCTGCCCTGCCGCAGGTTTTCCGCGAACAAGGGGGTCGGAAATGTCCCGAAGCATGACGGGTGCAAGAATGGTGGTCGAGGCGCTGAGGGATCAGGGCGTCGATACCGTATTCGGCTATCCCGGCGGCGCGGTCCTTCCGATCTATGACGAGATTTTCCAGCAGAACGACATCAAGCACATCCTCGTCCGCCATGAACAGGGCGCCGTCCACATGGCCGAGGGCTATGCGCGCTCCACCGGCAAGCCCGGCGTGGTGCTGGTGACCTCGGGTCCCGGCGCGACCAACGCGGTGACGGGGCTGACCGACGCGCTGATGGATTCGATCCCGCTTGTGGTGCTGTCGGGGCAGGTTCCGACCTTCATGATCGGCACCGATGGGTTCCAGGAGGCCGATACGGTCGGCATCACCCGTCCCTGCACCAAGCACAACTGGCTGGTGAAGGACACCGACAGCCTAGCCGGGACGCTGCACCGCGCCTTCCACGTGGCGACCTCGGGTCGGCCGGGGCCGGTGCTGATCGACATCCCCAAGGACGTGCAGTTCGCGACCGGCACCTATGTCGGCCCGAAGCAGATCGAGCCCGCGCGCTATCAGCCGCCCCGCAAGGGCGACATCGGGGCGATCACCCGGCTGGCCGAACTGATCGAGCGCGCCGAGCGGCCGATCTTCTACACCGGCGGCGGCGTCATCAACTCGGGTCCTGCAGCGAGCCAGTTGCTGACGGAACTGGTGGATGCGACGGGTTTCCCCGTCACCTCGACGCTGATGGGCCTGGGGGCCTATCCGGCCAGCGGGAAAAGCTGGCTGGGAATGCTGGGGATGCACGGCCTTTACGAGGCCAACATGGCCATGCACGGCTGTGACCTGATGATCAACCTCGGCGCCCGCTTCGACGACCGGATCACCGGGCGGATCGCGGATTTCTCGCCCGGCTCGGTCAAGGTTCATGTCGATATCGACCCCAGCAGCATCAACAAGGTCATCCGCGTGGACCTGCCCATCATCGGCGACGTGGGCCATGTGCTGGAAGACCTGCTGAAGATCTGGAAGTCGCGCGGCCGCAAGACCAACCCCGCCGTGCAGCAGTGGTGGGCGCAGATCGAGCAATGGCGGGCCAAGGACTGCCTGAGCTATCGCAACTCCGACAGCCTCATCAAGCCGCAATACGCGATGCAGCGGCTTGATGCGCTGACCAGGGACCACGACCGCTACATCACCACCGAGGTCGGCCAGCACCAGATGTGGGCGGCGCAATACCTGAACTTCGAGGGGCCGAACCGCTGGATGACAAGCGGAGGGCTGGGGACCATGGGCTATGGCCTGCCCGCGTCCATCGGCGTGCAGGTGGCGCATCCCGATGCGCTGGTCATCAACGTCGCGGGCGATGCAAGCTGGCTGATGAACATGCAGGAAATGGGGACGGCCATCCAGTTCCGCGCGCCCGTCAAGCAGTTCATCCTGAACAACGAGCGCCTTGGCATGGTGCGCCAGTGGCAGCAGCTTCTGCATGGCGAGCGCTACAGCCAGTCCTGGAGCGAGAGCCTGCCCGATTTCGTGAAGCTGGCCGAGGCCTTCGGCTGCAAGGGCCGGCAGGTCAGCGATCCGGCGGATCTGGACGACGCGATCCGCGAGATGATCGACTATGACGGGCCTTTCATCCTGGACGTGCTGGTGGAAAAGCACGAGAACTGCTTCCCGATGATCCCCTCGGGCAAGCCGCATAACGAGATGCTGCTGGGCGACCAGGAGGCGGCCGAAGACATCGGCACCGCCATCCAGTCCGACGGCGCGGTTCTGGTGTAAGGGGGCGATCATGTCGGCACTGAAACTTGAACGCGGCGCATCCAGCCATTCCGCCTATGACCTGCGCGACTACCATGCGGCAGGCGAGGAACGGCACACGCTCGCAATCATCGTGGACAACGAGGCGGGGGCGCTTGCCCGCGTGATCGGTCTGTTCTCGGGGCGCGGCTACAACATCGACAGCCTGACCGTGGCCGAGGTGGATCATACCGGCCACCGGTCCCGCATCACGCTGGTCACGCGGGGCACGCCAGAGGTGATCGAGCAGATCAAGGCGCAGCTTGGCCGCATCGTGCCCGTGCATGAGGTCCACGACCTGACCGTCGAGGGGCCTTCGGTCGAGCGCGAGCTGGGCCTGTTCAAGGTGATCGGCGGCGGCGAGAAGCGGGTCGAGGCGCTGAGAATAAGCGACATCTTCCGCGCGAAAGTGGTTGATTCGACATTGGAAAGCTTCGTTTTCGAGATTACCGGCACGTCTGAGAAGCTCGATGCCTTTGCCGAACTGATGCGCCCGCTGGGACTGGCCGAGGTGGCCCGCACCGGCGTCGCCGCCCTCTCGCGCGGAAGGCAGGCCGCCGTCTGAAATCAGGAAACCGGAGGCCGCGAAGCCCCCGGTTTTCTTCTTCGGTCAAATATCCCCGCCGGAGGCAGGCCGAGCCGCAAGGCCCGGCCTTCACTTCACTCGGCCGCGATCCGCATCTCGGGCAGCGACGGCCAGCCCCCGGCGCGGAAGGCCGCCAGCAACTCGTCCCGCCGCACCTGCGCCTTTTCGGCCGCCGCGTCCTTGATGAAGCCATAGCCGCGGATCTGCTGTGGCAGGGCGGCGAGTTCACGGGCGATCTCGATCGTCGCGGGCGTCACCTTGGGCAGCACCTCGGCCATGTCCTGCTCATACTGACGGGCGAGCGCGCGTTCATGGCGGCGTTCAGCCTGCCAGCCGAAGACGTCCAGCGGCGTGCCGCGCAAGCCGCGCAGCGAGGACAGCGTGCGGAACACCAGCAGAATCCACGCCCCGAACTCGCGCTTCTTTGGCCGCCCTTCCGGGTCCTTGCCGCCCATGAACGGCGGCGCCATGTGGAAGGTCAGCTTGGTGTCGCCCTCGAAGGTCCGGGCCACGCCCTCGGTGGTGGTCAGGTGCAGGCGGGCGACCTCGTATTCGTCCTTGACCGCCAGCAGGCGATAGAAGCTTTCAGCCACCGTTTCGCGCAGTTCGGGAGGTGCCATGTCCACCAGCTTGAGGAAGCGGCGCTTGAGCTTCGGTCCCTGATAGCCGACCAGCCGGTTCGCCCGATAGGCGACGGGATCGAAGCGTTCCACGTTGACGGGCGCAGGCGCGGCCTGTTCCGGGTGAAGGATCGCCCAGCGGCCGATGTGGAAGGCGCGCTTGTTTTCCTCGGCCTTGGCGCCGTTCAGGTCGATGGCGCGCAGGATCGCTTCCTCGGACAGCGGGATCAGCCCCTGCTGCCAGGCCGCCCCGGTGATGAGCATGTTCGAATAGATCGAATCGCCCAGGTACCGCTCGGCCAGCTTCGAGGCGTCGAGGAAGAATACCTTCTCACCCAGACGCGCCTGCAGCGACATCTTCAGCCGGTCGGCGGGCACGCGGAAGTCGCGGACGCGGGTGAACTCGCCGGTGATGATCTCGTGCTCGTTGACCACGGCGCCGGTGCGGGTGCCGGTCATCAGGCCGATGGTCTTGGCCCCCGCCGTGACCACAAGGTCGCCGCCGATGATGGCGTCGGCCTCGCCCACCGCGACGCGGATGGCGCTGATGTCGGCGGGATCGTTCGCCAGCCGCAGGTGGATGTGGACCGCGCCGCCCTTCTGGGCGAGGCCCGCCATCTCCATCATCCCCGCGCCCTTGCCGTCAAGCTGCGCGGCCTGCGCCAGCACCGCGCCGATGGTCACGACGCCGGTGCCGCCCACGCCGGTGATGACAAGGTTGTGGGTGCCATTGATCGCCGGCAGCGCAGGCGCGGGCAGGTCCGGCAGATGCAGCGCCTCGGCTGCGGGCTTCCTCAGCTTGCCGCCCGAAACGCTGACGAAGCTGGGGCAGAAGCCTTTGACGCAGCTGTAATCCTTGTTGCAGGACGACTGGTCGATGGCGCGCTTGCGGCCCAGCTTGGTGTCGAAGGGCACGACCGAGACGCAGTTCGACTGCACCGAGCAGTCGCCGCAGGCCTCGCAGACCTCGGGGTTGATCCAGACGCGGCGGTCGGGATCGGCGAACTTGCCCTTCTTGCGGCGGCGGCGCTTTTCGGCGGCGCAGGTCTGGACATAGACCATGGCCGTGACGCCGGGCTGCTGCGACAGTTCCCGCTGCACCTCCATCAGGTTCGCGCGTTCCTCGAAACGCAGTCCCTTGGGGAACAGGTCGCGGTCGATTTCCTCTTTCTCGTCGTAGACCAGCACCACGGGCACGTCGATCGCCTGCAACTCGCGCACGATCTGGGGGGCGGTCAGTTCGCCCTCGTTCGGCTGGCCGCCGGTCATGGCGACGGCGTCGTTGAACAGGATCTTGTAGGTGATGTTGGTGCCCGCCGCCTTCGCGGCGCGGATCGCAAGGCTGCCGGAATGGTTGTAGGTTCCGTCGCCGAGGTTCTGGAACACATGGGGGCGCTGGGAAAACGGCGCCTCGCCAATCCAGTGCGCGCCCTCGCCGCCCATCTGGGTGAAGCCGGTGGTTTCCCGGTCCATCCATTGCACCATGTAGTGGCAGCCGATCCCCGCATAGGCGCGGCTGCCCTCGGGCACCTTGGTCGAACTGTTGTGCGGGCAACCCGAGCAGAACCACGGCGTCCGCGTGGCGACCTCGGGGGCGTTGTCGTTGCGGCGCGTCTCGGCCAGCTTCGACAGCATGGCTTCCAGCCGGTCGGTGCGACGGCCTTCCTCGATCAGGATGTCGCCCAGCCGCTGCGCGATCAGCACCGGGTCCAGGGCATAGCGGGTCGGGAACAGCTCCAGCCTGCGCCCGTGTTCCCAGGTGTCGCCCTTGTGCCAGCCATAGACGCGGCGGCCGCGGCGGTCGTCGAAGATCGCCTCCTTGACCTGCACCTCGATCAGCTTGCGCTTTTCCTCGACCACGATGATGAGGTCCAGCCCCTCGGCCCATTCGTGGAAGCTGGTCATGTCCAAGGGCCAGGTCTGCCCGATCTTGTAGGTGGTGATGCCCAGCCGTTCCGCCTCGGCCTGATCCAGCCCCAGCAGCGACAGGGCATGGACCACGTCGAGCCAGTTCTTTCCGGCGGCGCAGATGCCGATCTTCGCGCCGGGCTTGCCCCAGACGCGGCGGTCGATGCGGTTCGCGCGGGCGAAGGCCTCGGCTGCGAAACGCTTGTAGTCGATCATCCGCGCTTCCTGCGCCACCGGCGTGTCGCCCAAGCGGATGTTCAGCCCACCTTCGGGCATGGCGAAGTCGTCGGGGGTCACGAAGCTCATGCGGAAGGGGTCGCCATCCACGACGCTTGTCGCCTCGACCGTGTCCTTCATGGTCTTGAGGCCGGTCCAGACGCCCGCGAAGCGGCTCAGCGCCCAGCCGTAAAGGCCGAAGTCCAGGATCTCCTGCACGCCCGCGGGCGACAGGACGGGGATATAGGCGTCCACCATCGCCCAGTCGGACTGGTGCAGCACGGTCGATGATTCGCCGGTGTGGTCGTCCCCCATCGCCATGACGACGCCGCCATGTTTCGACGAGCCCGCCATGTTGCCATGCCGCATCACGTCGCCGGAACGGTCCACGCCCGGACCCTTGCCATACCACAGCGCGAAGACGCCGTCGTATTTGCCCTCGCCACGCAGTTCCGCCTGCTGACTGCCCCAGATCGCGGTCGCGGCCAGATCCTCGTTCAGCCCGGGCTGGAACAGGATGTCCGCAGGCTCCAGCAGCTTCCTCGACCGCATCATCTGCAGGTCCACCCCGCCCAGCGGAGAGCCGCGATAGCCCGTCACCAGACCCGCCGTGTTCAGTCCGGCAGCCTTGTCGCGCGCCGCCTGCATCAGCATCAGCCGCACCAGTGCCTGCGTGCCGTTCAGCAGCACATGGCGCTTGGTCAGGTCGAAGCGGTCGGCAAGGGTGATGTCCTGGATGCTCATCGTGCTTCCTCTCAAAGCTGGACGGCTGGACGCCAATATAGGTCAGTTACGTTGACCGATAAAGACCTTTGTTCTTCCCCGCCTTGCGTCTATCAGTTGCGCAGAACGCATGGCAGGGATGCACCAAGGTATGAACCCGTTGGACTGGGACAAGCTGCGCATCTTCCATGCCGTTGCAGAAGCGGGCAGCCTGACCCATGCGGGCGACGTTCTGCACCTGTCCCAGTCGGCGGTCAGTCGGCAGATCCGCGCGCTTGAGGAGGGGCTTGGCACAACCCTGTTCCACCGCCATGCCCGCGGGCTGATCCTGACCGAACAGGGCGAGATGCTGTTCGACGCCACCAAGGCCATGAACCGCAAGCTCGACACCACCGCCGCCCGCATCCGCGACAGCGAGGAACATGTCTTCGGCGAGCTGAAGGTGACGACCACCACCGGCTTCGGCACGCTATGGCTGGTGCCGCGACTGGCCAAGCTCTACGAGCGCTATCCCGATCTCAAGATCGACCTGCTGCTGGAAGAACGGGTGCTGGACCTGCCGATGCGCGAGGCTGACGTGGCGATTCGGATGAAGGAACCCAGCCAGGCCGACCTGATCCGGCGGCGGCTGCTGAACATCCGCATGCGGCTTTACGCCTCGCCCGAATATGCCGAACGCATGGGCCTGCCGCAGAAGGTCGAGGAACTGGCAACGCACCGCCTGATCTGCCAGAATCCCACGACGCCGCAGGTCCATGCCGGGGCGGTTCTGGCACAGGGACTGCTGGCCCAGCACGGCAGCACCACGTTGCTGGTCAACAGCTACTTCGGCGTGCTGCAGGGAGTGCTGAGCCATGTGGGAATCGGCATCCTGCCGAACTACATGGAACACGAGATGCCGTATCTGGTCCGGGTCCTGCCCGATGTCGAATCAAGCGAGGTTCCGGTGTTCCTAGCTTTCCCCGAAGAGTTGCGCACCTCGCGCCGCGTTGCAGCATTCCGCGACTTCGTCCTTGAGGAGATTACCGCCATGCGCCGCAACCCGGAAGAAAGCTGAACATCAGCGAATTGTTGCCGTCATGCAACCTTCGCATGGCGGCATTGCCACAATTAAGCTTCGTTAATCTTGAAAACCCGGCAGTTTGGTCGCTAATTGGACAATGAAGGGACACAGGCTCGCCTGCCGTCGCTTCAACCTCCCTGTTGGACTTGGCCGGGCCTCGTGCCCGGCTTTTTTTCTGCGTTGCGGCAAGGGTTGCTCATCTTCCACTTGCGCCCCGTCCGGCCTAGAAGGCGCCGAACCGCAGCAAGAGGGCCGCGCCATGCAGAACGAACCTGCCATCACCGACGAGCTGGTCGCCGCGCATGGGCTGAAGCCCGACGAATACCGGCGCATCCTTGATATCATCGGGCGCGAGCCAAGCTATACGGAACTCGGCATCTTCTCGGCGATGTGGAACGAGCATTGCTCGTATAAATCGTCGAAGAAATGGCTGCGGACGCTGCACACCACCGGCCCGCAGGTGATCTGCGGCCCCGGAGAGAACGCGGGCGTGGTGGACATCGGAGACGGGCAGGCGGTGGTCTTCAAGATGGAGAGCCACAATCACCCTTCGTATATCGAACCGCATCAGGGCGCCGCGACCGGCGTCGGCGGCATTCTGCGCGATGTCTTCACCATGGGCGCCCGTCCCATTGCCGCGATGAACGCGTTGAGCTTCGGTCGTCCCGAACATCCCCGCACGCCGCATCTGGTCAAGGGCGTGGTCGAAGGCATTGGCGCCTATGGCAACGCCTTCGGCGTTCCGAACGTCGGCGGAGAGGTCCGTTTTCATCCTGCCTATGACGGCAACTGCCTCGTCAACGCCTTTGCGGCGGGTCTCGCGGATGCGGACCGCATCTTCTATTCGGCGGCCTCGGGCGTGGGGATGCCGGTGGTCTATCTGGGCGCCAAGACGGGCCGCGACGGCGTGGGCGGGGCGACCATGGCCTCGGCCGAGTTCGACGACACGATCGAGGACAAGCGCCCGACCGTGCAGGCCGGCGACCCCTTCACCGAGAAATGCCTGCTGGAAGCCTGCCTTGAACTGATGGCGACGGACGCGGTGATCTCGATCCAGGACATGGGCGCGGCGGGGCTGACCTGTTCCGCCGTCGAGATGGGCGACAAGGGCGGCCTCGGCATCAAGCTGGTGCTGGACCACGTGCCCCAGCGCGAATCCGCGATGACGGCCTACGAGATGATGCTGTCCGAAAGCCAGGAGCGGATGCTCATGGTGCTGAAGCCCGAGAAAGAGGCCGAGGCGCGGGCGATCTTCGAGAAATGGGACCTCGACTTCGCCATCGTGGGCGAGACCATTGAGGAAGACCGCTTCCTGATCCTGCATGGCAACGAGGTCATGGCCGACCTGCCGCTGTCCAAGCTGTCGTCCAGCGCGCCGGAATACGATCGTCTTTGGGTGGAAACCCCTGCGCCCGAGCCTTTGGGCGAACTGCCCGAAATCGCGCCCATCACGGCGCTGAAGGCGCTGATCGGCTCGCCCAACTACGCCTGCAAGGCATGGGTATGGGAGCAGTATGATACGCAGGTCGGTGGCGACACGATCCGCAAGCCGGGCCTCGGTGCGGGCGTCGTGCGGGTCCATGGCACGAACAAGGCGCTGGCCTTCACCAGCGACGTGACGCCGCGTTACGTCAAGGCGAACCCCGTCGTTGGCGGCAAGCAGGCGGTGGCCGAGGCCTGGCGCAACCTGATCGCCTGCGGAGCGAGGCCGCTGGCCGCGACCGACAACCTGAACTTCGGCAACCCCGAGAAGCCCGAGATCATGGGCCAGTTCGTCGGCGTCATCAAAGGCATCGGAGAGGCCTGCCGCGCGCTCGACTTCCCCATCGTGTCGGGCAACGTGAGCCTTTACAACGAGACCGACGGACAGGCGATCCTGCCCACCCCCACCATCGGGGCGGTCGGCCTGATCGAGACGCTGGACGACCTGATCGGCGGGCTGCCCCACAAGGGCGACCTCGCGCTGGTCATCGGCGTCACCCGCGGCCACATGGGCCAGTCGGCGCTGGCCGCCGAGGTCTGGGGGATCGAGGCGGGCGATGCCCCTCCGGTCGATCTGGCCGCCGAGCGACGGCATGGCGAGTTCCTGCTGGCTCACCGCGGCCATGTGCGCGCCGCGAGTGACCTTGCGGACGGCGGTCTCGCGCTCGCCGCCTTCGAGATGGCCGAGACGGCGGGCATGGGCGTCACGCTGGACGCCGCCGACATTCCCACGCTGTTCGGAGAGGATCAGGCCCGTTACCTCATCGCCGCCCCTGCGGCGGATGCGGGCAGCCTGATGGACGCGGCCCGCGCCGCCGGCATCGAGATCGCCGAAGTCGGCCGCTTCGGCGGCGAGCGGGTCACGCTGGGCGCCGACTCGGCGCCCTTGGCCGAGCTGTCGGACCTCTATCGCGCGGCCTTCGCCCGCGCGATCCGGGGCGATGTGCCGGACCACGCCTGACCTGCTGGCATTCCAGTGGCGCTATGCCCCTGTGCGAGCAGGGTGAAACCTTGACAGCCTCACCGGGGCGAAGCGACCATCCCTTGAAGGAACCATCTGCGGGAGGCTTCGATGCGTGCGCCCATCCTTCCCTGCCTGATCGCCGCTCCGCCTGCCATCCTGACGAGCCTCTCCGCCGCGCCTGTCCCGGCGCAGATGCTGGATGTGTGCCGATCTTTGAAGATGGCTCGGACGGACAGGTGGCCAATTGCATGGCCGGGACGGTCATCGGGCTGAGATCGGATGGTGACGGCTTTCTTGCCGTCCGCTCGCGGCCGGGCGCGCAGCACCGCCGGATCGGACAGCTTCACAACGCCGACTGCGTGACCATCTTCGGCGGTCAGGGCGACTGGCTGGAGGTAAAGGTTCCAGACGGCCAATCGATCAGGCCGATGCCTGCCGGCGCACCGGACCCGCGCGGCAGTTGTCCGGCCCCGGTCTCGGGTGGGTGCATGGCCAATGGGTCGGGGGCATCATCCCCTGACCAGCGGTACGCCGTCAGCCGCCCCGGCCTTGCTTGCTGCCCGACCCCGGCGGCACCCATTCCGGCAGGATCACGGTGAAGCGGCTGCCCTGCCCCTTCATGCTGTCGATCTTCAGCCGTCCCCGGTGGCGGGCGACGATGTGTTTGACGATGGCCAAACCCAGCCCCGTACCGCCTTTCTCGCGCGAGCGGTGGGTGTCGACGCGGTAGAAACGTTCGGTCAGGCGCGGCAGGTGGACGTGGTCGATGCCCTCGCCGTCGTCGGCGACCTCGACGGCCCAGCCGGGGCCGCGCAGGACGGGTTCATGCGGGACGTGGAACAGGGTCACGCGGACCTCTCCGCCGGACTGGGCCCGGCTGCCGTACTTGATGGCATTCTCGATCAGGTTGTGCAGCACCTGCTGGATCTGGTCGGGGTCGCCCGCGACCGGGGCGGTCAGGCCCTTGTCGATCTGGCGCAGGGTCTGGTTGGCCGCCTTGGCCGTGGGCGCCAGGGTCGCGCAAGCGCCGCGCACCAGCGCGGCAAGGTCCAGCCGCTCGACCGGGCGCCGCCGCTCTTTCTGTTCGACGCGGCTGAGAGACAGAAGGTCGCCGATCAGCCGGTTCATCCGCCCGGCCTCGCGGTCCATGATCGCAAGGAACCGTTCCCGCGCCGCCGCATCGTCGCGGGCCGGGCCGCGCAGGGTCTCGATGAAGCCCATCAGCGCGGTCAGCGGTGTGCGCAGCTCGTGGCTGACATTGGCCACGAAATCGCGGCGCATCTGTTCGGCCTGCTCGACGCCGGTGGTGTCCTCCAGCACCACAACCGCGCCGCGCCGCCCGCGCACGGTCAGGGGCGAGACGGTGACGATGCAGTTCTGCTCTCGTCCCCGTGCCCTGATCGTGGCAGAGAGCCGGGTCGAGGCAGGCTCCTGCGCTTGTGTCGGCGCCAGGGTCTGGTCAACGGCGCGGTTGATGAGCGGCTGGCGCAGCACGGTGACGAAGGGCCGGTCGGTCAGGCCCGCCCCCAGCATCGCGACAGCGGCAGCGTTCGCGGTCATCACGCGGGCATTGTGATCCACGACCAGCATCGCCACCGGAACAGCGTCGCCGATCTGGTGGAGCGCGACGCTTTCCACGGTCTGCCCTCAGTCCACTCGCCGCAGGCTCGCGCGGAAGCGGGCGGCATTGGCCCGGTAGCGGGCGGCGGATTCGCGCAGGCTGGCGATGGCTGCCTCATCGAGCTGGCGGATGACGCGCCCCGGCGCTCCCATCACCAGCGCGCCGGGCGGGATCTCTTTCCCTTCGGCGACCAGCGCCCCGGCGCCGATCAGGGCGCCCGCGCCGATCACGGCGCCGTTCAGCACCGTCGCGCCCATGCCGATCAGCGCGCCGTCACCGACAGTGCAGCCGTGCAGAATTGCCTTGTGGCCGACCGTCACATCCGCGCCGATCCGCAGCGGCAGGCCGGGGTCGGTGTGGAAGACGCAGCCGTCCTGCACGTTGGAGCCGCGGCCGATGCGGATTTCCTCGTTGTCGCCGCGCAGGACGGCACCCCACCAGACGCTCGCCTCGTCTTCAAGCACGACGCGGCCGATCAGTTGCGCGTCGGGCGCGACCCATGCGCCCTGCCCCAGTTCGGGGGCCACCCCGTCGAGTTCCCAGATCATGCCGCTTCCTCCATCAGCTTTCGCACGAAACCGCCCAAGGCCGGGCGCCGCTCGCGCCGCAGCCGCTCGGCCGTCAGGATCGCGCGCAGGTTGGACTCGGCCGCCTCGATGTCGTCGTTGACCAGAACATAGTCGTATTCGGCCCAGTGGCTGATCTCGTCGCGACTTTTCAGCATCCTCCGGGCGATCACGTCGTCGCTGTCCTGGTTGCGCCCGCGAAGGCGGCGTTCCAGTTCCGGCAGGCTGGGCGGCAGGATGAAGATCGAGACGACCTGCGAGCCGAGGCTCGATGCCCGGATCTGCTGCCCGCCCTGCCAGTCCACGTCGAAGATGGTATCGCGGCCCTCGGCCATCGCCAGTTCCACGGGCGCGCGGGGGGTGCCGTAGCAGTTGCCGAAGACCTCGGCATGTTCCAGCATCTCGTCCTGCGCCACCATCTCGTCAAAGGCGGGCTTGTCCATGAAATAGTAATGCTGCCCCTCGACCTCGCCCGGACGCGGGGGGCGGGTGGTGGCGGAAACCGAGAAGCGCAGGGTCGGGTCCCATTCCATCAGCCTGCGGGCGAGCGTGGACTTGCCCGCGCCCGAGGGCGACGAAATGATGATCAGCAATCCGCTGCGCTGCATGGTCCCTCTCACGGCTGTCCGGCGGGGACAGTTGCCCCACCGGGGCGGCCGAGGTCAAGGACGGGGCCGTTATGGACCTTGGGGCACGCGCGTTGTATCTGACGGGCATGGACATGAAGCCGCCCCTGACCCTTTACCTTGCCGCGCCGCGCGGATTCTGCGCGGGCGTGGACCGCGCCGTGCAGATCGTGGAACTTGCGCTGCAGAAATGGGGCGCGCCGGTCTATGTGCGCCACGAAATCGTGCACAACCGCTTCGTCGTGGAGGGCTTGCGCGACAAGGGCGCGGTCTTTGTCGAGGAACTCGACGAGGTGCCCGACGACCGCCCGGTGATCTTTTCGGCCCATGGCGTGCCGAAATCGGTGCCTGCCGAGGCGCGGCGGCGCGAGATGGTCTTCGTGGACGCGACCTGCCCGCTGGTCAGCAAGGTTCATATCGAGGCCGAGCGGCACCATGCCGAAGGGTTGCAGATGGTGATGATCGGCCACGCCGGCCACCCCGAAGTGCTGGGCACCATGGGCCAGCTTCCGCCGGGTGAGGTCATCCTGGTCGAGACGGTCGAGGACGTGGCGCAGATAACGCCACGCGACCCGGAACGGCTCGCCTGGATCACCCAGACGACGTTGTCGGTGGACGACACCGCGCAGATCGTGGCGGCCCTGCAGGCGCGGTTTCCCGCCATCGTCGGACCGGCCAAGGACGACATCTGCTATGCGACGACGAACCGGCAGGCGGCGGTCAAGGCCATCGCGCCCCTGATCGACGCGCTGCTGGTGATCGGGGCGCCCAACAGTTCCAATTCGAAGCGGCTGGTCGAGGTCGGACGCGGCGCGGGCTGCGATTATGCCCAGCTTGTCATGCGGGCAACCGACATCGACTGGCGGGCGCTGGAAGGCATCCGTTCGGTCGGCGTCACGGCGGGGGCGAGCGCGCCCGAGGTGCTGGTGGACGAGGTGATCACCGCCTTTGCCGACCGCTACGACCTGACCGTGGAACTGGTCGAGACGGCGCGCGAGCGGGTCGAGTTCAAGGTGCCGCGCGTGTTGCGCGAGGCCGTGCCGGGCTGAGCCGCCCTATCGGGGGCGCTTCGCCCCCCGCTCGGCTGTTGACCCTCGCTCGCGGAAAACAGCCCGCCGGACTGTTTTTCGGGCGCTCGCAAGCCCACGAAGATGTTTGAACGAAGAAGAACCTGCGGCGGGAGTTGCCGCCCGTCTTGCTTCACCGCTAAGACGCGCCTTGGAGATTCATGATGACCGAGCTTTTCGCCTGGACCGATGGCGCCTGCAGCGGAAATCCCGGCCCCGGCGGCTGGGGGGTGCTGATGCGCGCTCAGGATGGCGAGCGGGTGGTGAAAGAACGCGAGTTGTCGGGCGGCGAGCCCGCCACTACCAACAACCGGATGGAACTGATGGCCGCCATCGCCGCGCTGGAAGCTCTGAGCCGGTCCACGACGATCACCATCACCACCGATTCAGCCTATGTGAAGAACGGCGTCACCGGCTGGATTCATGGCTGGAAGCGGAACGGCTGGCAGACCTCGGACCGCAAGCCCGTGAAGAATGCCGACCTGTGGCAGCGGCTGGACGAGGCCCGCAACCGCCACCAGGTCACCTGGGCCTGGATCAAGGGCCATGCCGGGCACCCGGAAAACGAGCGCGCGGATGAACTGGCCCGTGCCGGCATGGCGCCCTTCAAGTGACCGAGGGCATCCTGATCGGGGCGAACCTGCCGGCGCTGGTCTGGCTGCTGGATTATTCCTCGGCTCTGGTCTTTGCGCTCACCGGGGCGCTGGTGGCGAGCCGCCTGCAGCTTGACCCGGTGGGTTTCATCTTCATGGCGACGATGACGGCCGTGGGCGGGGGCACGCTGCGCGACCTGATCCTGAACCGGGCGACGGTCTTCTGGGTGGACCGGCCCTCGCTGATCCTGCTGGCGGCAGCGGCGGCGCTGCTGGTCTTCTGGACGGCGCATCTGGTCGAAAGCCGCCAGCAATGGCTGCGCTGGCTCGACGCCTTTGCGCTGGCCGTGGCGGTGCCGGCAGGCGTCGGCGTGGCGCTGGCCGCCGGAGTCTCGCCGGTGATTGTGGTGCTGATGGGCGTCGTCACCGGCACCTTCGGCGGGCTGATGCGCGACGTGGTCGGCAACGAGTTGCCGATGGTCCTGAAACAGGGCGAGCTTTACATCACCGCCGCCTTCGGCGGTGCGCTGACGGCGGTCGTGCTGATCTGGCTCGGTCTCGACCGCTCCATGGCCGTGGTGCTGTGCGGCGCGGTCACGATGATCCTGCGCGTCGGCAGCATGATCTTCGGCTGGAGCCTGCCGGTCTATCGCCCCCGCCCGCCGCGCAACCGCTAGATTGCCTCGATGTCGCCCTGTGCCCTGACGGCGTGGAAACCCGCAATCCAGTTATCCAGCGTGCCCCCTGCGATGGCGTCCCGCATCCCCTGCATGATCTCCTGATAATAATGCAGGTTGTGCCAGGTCAGCAGCATCCCCGAGATCATTTCTCCGGCGCGGAAGACATGGTGCAGGTAGGCGCGGGAATAGCCCGTGCAGGCGGGACAGGTGCAACGCTCGTCCAAGGGCCGCGGGTCGTCGGCGTGGCGGGCGTTCTTGATGTTGACCTGCCCCCGACGCGTCCAGGCCTGCCCGGTGCGGCCGGAACGAGAGGGCAGCACGCAGTCCATCATGTCCACGCCCCGCTGCACGGCGCCCACGATGTCGTCAGGCTTGCCCACGCCCATCAGGTAGCGCGGCTTGTCCTTTGGCAGCAGTTCGGGCGCGTAGTCGAGCACGCCGAACATCGCCTCCTGCCCTTCGCCTACCGCAAGCCCGCCGATGGCGTAGCCGTCGAAGCCGATCGCCCGCAAAGCTGCGGCGCTTTCCTCGCGCAGATCGCGTTCGACACCCCCCTGCATGATCCCGAACAGCGCATGGCCGGGGCGGTCGCCGAAAGCATCGCGCGACCGCTGCGCCCAGCGCATCGACAGCCGCATCGCTTCGGCCTGCCGTTCGTGCGTGGCGGGCAGCGCCGGGCATTCGTCGAAGGCCATGACGATGTCGGACCCGAGCAGCCGCTGGATCTCCATGCTGGTTTCCGGCGACAGGAAATGGCGAGAGCCGTCGACGTGGCTGGCGAAGGTCACGCCCTCCTCAGTCAGCTTCCGCAGGTCCGCAAGGCTCATCACCTGGAACCCGCCCGAGTCGGTCAGGATCGGCCGGTCCCAGTTCATGAAGCGGTGCAACCCGCCCAGCCGCGCGATGCGCCCGGCACCGGGCCGCAGCATCAGGTGATAGGTATTGCCCAGCAGGATGTCGGCGCCGGTGGCGCGCACGCTTTCGGGCAGCATCGCCTTGACGGTCGCGGCGGTGCCCACGGGCATGAAGGCGGGGGTGCGGATCTCGCCGCGCGGGGTCTGGATGAGGCCGGCGCGGGCACGCCCGTCCGTCGCGTTCAGGGTGAAGGAAAATCCGGTCATCCGGCGCTTCTAGCCGTGGTGGATTCGGCCAGCAACCGTGGCCTGCCGCCAGTTCTTCTTTCTGGATCGAAATACCCCCGCGGGGGCGCGAAGCCCCCGCTTTCCCGCAAGGCAACCTAGCCCGCCAGCAACCGCAGGGCGCGGGCGCGGGATGGCGGGATGGCGCTGACCTCCATCCCTGTGAAGACATGGATCGTGCCCAGCGCCCGGTCCATGACCGCGTGATCGCTGACCCAGCCGCCCATTGTCAGATAACTTCGCAGCAGGGGCGGCATCGTCGCCCTTGCCCGGCTTGCATCCGGCCGGCGCGGCGGAGGCGGAAAACGCACCACCTCGGGCGCCCTCATCCGCGGCAGCCAGCGCGGCGGCGCCTGGTGACAGTCGCGCAGCATGGCAAAGGCATCCTCATACCCTGCCGCGTCGGTGCCTGGGAAGGAGGAGCAGCCGAACAGCAGCCCGGCCCCGGCGGCATCCACATGGCGGGTCAGCGCGGCCCAGGCCGTCCGCAGGATGTCGGAACCGGAATGAGCCGGATGGACGCAGAAGCGGCCGATCTCGATCATGGCCGCGGGAAAGGCGCGCAGGCGCTCCAGATCATAATGCTGCGCGGAATAGCTGCTGTCGATGTCGGCGCCCGATTCCAGGTCCAGCAGGCGAAAGCAGCCGGCAAGCTGGCCGCTGCGGCTGTCCTCGATCAGCAGGTGCCGGCACAGCGCGTCATGGGCATCGGCGTCCCGCGCATCGGGGTCATCCATGCCGTGACGGTCCCCGATGAAGCACAGCCAGCGCAGTCGCTGGGCCGCGCGCAGGTCATCCTCACCCAGCGCGGGACGGACCCGGTAGCGGCCCTTGTGCAGTTCCGGCATCCCCCCACCCTGTTGGCGCGGGCGGGTCCGCCCGCGTGGATCAACCCCTGCATCCCGGCCCCGTTCCGCGTTCTTGTTCCGCCATGATCCGAGCTTAAATGTGAGGACAACCGCAACAGGGATACCCGACATGGCTGAAAAGATCACCCGCACCGACGCCGAATGGCGCGAACTTCTCGACCCCGCCACCTATCACGTCACCCGGCAGGCCGGAACCGAACGGCCGTTTTCCCATCCCGGCTTCCCCAAGGGGGCGGGCCATTACGCCTGCGCCTGCTGCGGCGCCCGGCTGTTCGACGGCGACCAGAAGTTCGAAAGCCACTGCGGATGGCCCAGCTTTTCCCACGCGGGCGGCGCGATCGAGGAACACCGCGACCGCAGCCACGGGATGATCCGCACCGAGGTCCGCTGCGAGCGCTGCGACGCGCATCTGGGCCATGTCTTTCCCGACGGGCCACCGCCCACGGGGCTGCGCTACTGCATCAACGGGGTGGCGATACGCTTTGTCCCCGAAGGCGCGGAAGCGGCCCCGGCCTGAGCCCCGAATCAGCGGGCGGAATCCAGCAGGTCGCCGGCATTCACCCGGCCCACGTTGCCCAGGATTTGCCGCAGGAAGCCCGAGCCCTCGACGCCCGTGTCGGTCACGCGCCGCGACAGCGTGACGACACGGCCGCGTTCCAGGCCGAAGCGTTCGACATTGGTGACCGTGCCCCCTTCGTCGAAGCTGATGGCAACCACCTCGCGGGAAATCTCGCGCGGTTCCCTCAGCCCGTAGCGTTCCCAGCGCGAGCCGACGTAATACCAGCTTGATCCCGTGAGGACGCCCTGAGAGCCCGGGCGGCCGACAAGGTATTCCAGGTCGTCGCGCCTGGTCTGGCCGACGACGACGGCCGCAAGTTCGTCATCACTGGGCACATGGCCGTGGTTGCGATACATCCGCGTGCAGCCCGCTGCGGCCACAATGGGCACCGCAAGGGCCAGGGCGATCGCTCGCCGGCGGGTCATGGACATCGGGACACCTTCCCTCGTTCGGGCCCGCCCGTCGCGCAGGATCGGCCACTTCTTCCGCCGCGTCCCGTCCCTTTGCCGGGTTCCGGTTGACGGCGTCCGACCCGCTTAGCAAACTCGGCAACGCCGCTCAAGAACATCGGGGCGCAACGCCCTGCCGACAAAGGCAAGATCATGTCCTCCGCCCCATTTTCCCACAGGTTGCGCCTGTCGCAGCTGAATCCGCGCCAGCCGAACCGCATCGACCTGGTGCCCGACGAACCCGCCCGTCAGCGGATTGCCGCCGAACTTGGGCTGACTGCCCCGCCCGAGGTGCGGCTGGTGGCCACGATCACCGCCGCCCCGAACGATGCCTGGCTGCTGGAGGGCCGTGTCACCGCCCGTGTCCAGCAGCCCTGCGTAGTGACGCTGGCCCCCGTCCGCAGCAAGATCGACGAGCCGGTGCGCCGCCTTTATTCCCCCCATGTCACCCAGCCTGAAAGCGACGAGGTCGAGATGCCCGACGACGAGGTCGAGCCGCTCGGCCCCGCCATTGACGCGGGCGAGGTGCTGGTCGAGGCGCTGGCCTTGGCGCTGCCCCCCTATCCCCGCGCCGAAGGGGCCGAGTTGCCCGCAAACGCGACCGATCCCGCTGATGGGGACGACAACAGCCGCCGTCCGTTTCAGGGGCTTGCGGATCTTCTGCAACGCAAGGACAATTGACGCCAGGTTGACCGCAACCGGCCTTTGGCCTTGCGGAATACGGGTTTGTGCCGTATCTGCGCGGTTCGATCCGAAACACTTGCCGGTCGGGACAGGATTCCCTCCCGACCCTCTGCCACCGAAGGTTGTCCCATGGCCGTCCCCCAGAACCGAGTCACCCGGTCCCGCCGCAACATGCGCCGCTCGCATGACGCGCTGGTCGCGGGTAACCCCAACGAATGCTCGAACTGCGGCGAACTCAAGCGCCCGCACCATGTCTGCCCCTCCTGCGGTCATTACGCCGACCGTGAGGTCGTCGCGCAGGCGGCGGACATCGACCTGGACGACGACGCGGCCTGAACACGCTGACCGCAGGGTGCGATGACGACCACGCTTTCCAAGGCAGACCCGTCGCGCCCCCGCGTCTCAGGCCCGGTGGTGATTTCGGTCGATGCGATGGGTGGCGACCGCGGCCCCGCCGCCGTTGTCGCGGGCATCGAGAAAAGCGCCGAGAAGAACCCTGACATCCGCTTCATCGTCCACGGCCCCGAAGCCGAGCTGCGACGCCTGATCGGCCGCCGCAAGGGACTGGCCGAACGCTGCGACATCCGGGACGCGAGCGGCGTCGTCCGCATGGACGACAAGCCCGCGCAGGTGATCCGTTCCGCGCAGGCCACCTCGATGTGGTCGGCCATCGAATCGGTGCGCGAGGGCGAATCGACCGTCGCGGTCAGTTGCGGCAACACCGGCGCGCTGATGGCCCTGTCCACCCTGCGCCTGCGCAAGCTGCCCGGCGTGAACCGCCCTGCGATCGCGGTGCTGTGGCCCTCGCGCGGGCCGCAGGGCTTCAACGTCATTCTGGACGTGGGCGCCGACATCAAGGCCGAGGCCACCGACCTGCTGCAATATGCGATGATGGGCGCATCCTACGCGCGCAACGGCCTTGGTCTGGAACGCCCGCGCATCGGCCTGCTGAACGTGGGCACCGAGGATCACAAGGGCCGCCCTGAACTGAAGGAAGCGCACGCCCTGATCGCCGCCGCGGCCGAGCCGGCGAATGTCGATTATGTCGGCTTCGTCGAGGGCGGCGACCTGATGAGCGCCCGCGTGGATGTGATCGTCACCGACGGCTTCACCGGGAATATCGCATTGAAGACTGGCGAGGGGACGGCCAAGCTGGTCGGCGACTTCCTCAAGGACGCCTTCGCCAATTCCATCATGTCCAAGTTCGCCGCCGTTCTCGCCATGACCTCGCTGAAGCGGCTGCAGAAGCGCATCGATCCGCGCCGGGTGAACGGGGGCGTGTTCCTCGGGCTGAACGGCACCGTGGTGAAATCGCATGGCTCGGCCGATGCGACCGGCGTTTCGGCCGCGATCAAGCTGGCCTTCAAGCTGGCGCAGTCGGGCTTTCAGGACCGGCTTGCCGCCCGCGTGGCGCAGGCCAACGAACAGGCGGCGGCCGAGGGCGCGCATCCTGCCCAGCAATCGGGGACGGGGGCATGATGCGTCGGTCGGTAGTGCGCGGAACCGGGCATTACCTGCCCGAGCGCGTGGTCGAGAACAGCCATTTCGAGCAGACGCTCGACACAACGGACGAATGGATCCGCTCGCGCACGGGGATCGAGCGGCGCCATTTCGCGGCTGAAGCAGAGTTCACCTCGGACCTCGCCATCGCCGCTGCGCGGCAGGCGCTGGACCGCGCCGGCATGACGGCCGAGGACATCGACGCCATCGTCGTCGCGACATCGACCCCCGACCTGACCTTCCCGGCGACCGCCACCATCGTGCAGGCGGGCCTGGGGATGCAGCGCGGTTTTGCCTATGACATCCAGGCGGTCTGCGCGGGCTTCGTCTATGCGCTGGCCAATGCTGACGGGCTGATCCGGTCGGGCCAGGCCGATCGCGTGCTGGTGATCGGGGCCGAGACCTTCAGCCGCATCATGGACTGGACCGACCGCGGCACCTGCGTGCTGTTCGGCGATGGCGCGGGCGCGGTCATCCTGGAAGGGGTGGATACCGAAGGTACCAGCGACGACCGCGGCGTTCTGGCCACCGACCTCAACAGCGACGGCAACCTGCGCGAACTGCTGTATGTGGACGGCGGCGTCAGCCGCACGGGTACGGTGGGGATGCTGCGAATGCAGGGCAACCTGGTGTTCCGCCACGCGGTCGATAAGCTGGCCGCCACCGCCAAGCGGGTGCTGGAGAAGGCGGGACTGACGCCCGGCGACGTGGACTGGCTGGTCCCGCATCAGGCGAACCTGCGGATCATCACCGCCACCGCGCAGAAGATGCAGCTTCCGATGGACAAGGTGATCCTGACGGTCGCGGACCACGGCAACACTTCGGCCGCGTCGATCCCGCTGGCGCTGTCGGTCGCCGACACGGAAGGCAAGCTGAAACCGGGCGACGTCATCGTGACCGAGGCCATCGGCGGCGGGATGAGCTGGGGCAGCGTCGTCCTGCGCTGGTGATGCGGCCGGGCCACAGGCCAAGGCGTTTTCCCTGATTCCGACCGGAACCGTTCCGGCCACCCCATGTTCCTTCTGTGACCGGTATCAGGTCCGAGGCGAGGGGAACATGCAGACCGATCAATTGAACCCGATCGCCTATTGCGGCGTCCCGCCAACCCCGGCGACGCTGATGGGCGCATGGAACCTCGACCCCGTGCTGCTAGTCGCGCTGGGCCTGTGGGCCGCGGCGCTGTATCGCCACGGCAAGGACGCGTTCGGCTGGTCAGCCTGGGCGCTTGCAGTGGTGGTCTTCGTCTCGCCGCTGTGCAACCTGACCTCGGCGCTGTTCTCGGCGCGGGTGGTCCATCATGTGCTGCTCTCTGCCGTCATCGTCCCCTTGGCGCTGCTGGGGCTGGCCCCTGCGCTGCGGGACCGGATGCGCATCGTGGGCGTCGGCGCCGCGATCCTGCTGCATGCCGGGGCGATGTGGGCCTGGCACGCGCCCGGACCCTATGCCTGGGCGCTGGCGACGACGCCGGGCTACTGGCTGATGCAGGCGACGCTGGCCGGAAGCGCGGCTGCCGTGTGGCTGCATATCCTGTCCCCCGACCGCGGCGCCGCGGCGGTCGCCGCAGGCGGAACCTTTGTTCAGATGGGGATGCTGGGGGCCATCATCCTGTTTGCGGGCCAGCCGCTTTACGGCGCACATCTTCTGACAACCGAGGCCTGGGGCCTGAGCCCGCTTGCGGACCAGCAGTTCGCCGGCCTGCTGATGTGGGTCGTGGGCGCCCTGCCCTATATGGCCGCGCTGCTGTGGCAGGTCGCCCGCCTTGCCGACGAGGCCGCGCCCGAGCCTGCGAAAGCGCCCCGGTGATTCCGGCCTTCATCGACGCGGTGCGGGACATCCTCAACTCGGATGCCTTTCTGGGCCTTGTGAAGTTCATCCATGTCGGCGCCATCGCCGTCTGGGTCGGCGGGCTGATCGCCCTGCCCTGGCTGATGGCGCAGCGGCGCGGAATCACCCGGCGCGGCGGCCAGCGCGCGCTGCACCGGCTGCATGCGATGGGGCGGATGCTGCATATCGGGCTGGTCTCGCCCGCCGCGGTGCTGGCGATCAGTTCCGGCATCGGGCTGATCTTCCTGCGGGAAACCTATTCGCCCTGGTTCACCGCCAAGCTGGGCTTTGTCGTGCTGCTGGGTGCGGGCCACGTGCTTTGCGCTCGCACCATGGTCCGCGTCTTCGCCGACGACCCGGTCGAGGAGGACCCGGAGGGCGAGGTCAACCCGCGCGAACTGCGCCTGACCCCCGGCCGGGCGATCCTGCTGAACGGACTGATCGGGGTGGGCGCGATCGGCATCCTGCTGATGGTGCTGATGAAGCCGCCGCTGGAATGGTCGGGGCTTGCGCCCGACCTGTTCCAGCCTGGCGCCCTGGCAGAGACGCTGGGCCTTCAGTCGTCGGACGCAACCATGATGCCGACACCATGATCGAAGATGAGCTTGCCCCCATGATAGCCGGCCACCCCCACCGTCAGCGCGCCCAGGATCGACAGGAACAGCCCGTCGGGCAGGATCGGCCGGGTGCCGTCCAGCCGCAGACCCCAGTTCGCGCCGATCACGGCCAGAAAGGTCAGCGCCGCGACCGCATGGCTCCAGCTCGCGCCGCGCAGGCGGATGCCGGGGACCAGCAGCACCTCGGCCAAGCCGACGAGACTGGCGATCACGCCCGCAAGGAAGCCGCCGCCCACCGCCCAGGTCGCCGCGCGGGCGAAGAAGGGATCGCCGAACACCCAGTAAAGGACGTCGAAGCCCAGCACGACCATGGCGAAGGCGATGGGGAAATGCACCAGCATCGCATGGACCGGGTGGCCGATGAAGGCGATGGCCGAGCCGGTGTCGAGTTCCTGAACCGGCGGGCTCAGCGGGTTCCGGCTGCCGCCCTTGCCCTTGTTCCCACCCTTGCGCGGCGTCTGGTCGGTGCTGGTCATCGAAGGCTCCTCGGGCTGATGGCTGGCGGTGCGGTGCTGGTCACCTCGGGTTGCAACGCGCC
Source organism: Paracoccus sp. MC1854 (assembly GCF_014164635.1). Lineage (NCBI taxonomy): Bacteria > Pseudomonadati > Pseudomonadota > Alphaproteobacteria > Rhodobacterales > Paracoccaceae > Paracoccus > Paracoccus sp. MC1854. The sequence goes on from NZ_JACJFU010000004.1 coordinate 128,690, forward strand.
GCTGTCGGCCCTGGATCCGCTGGGACCCTCGGCCGCCGAGATCGGGCTGCTGGGCCGGGTCATGCTGGCGGTCATGCTGACGATCTGGATCGGCATGGTCCTGCTGGTGCTGGCGGTCATGTCCCCGCGCGGGCGGTACGGGCGGGTTTCGCTGAAGACCTGGCTGATCGGCGGCGGACTGGTGCTGCCGCTGGCGGTGATGATCCCGCTGTTCATCTGGTCGGTCGTCCTGACCGGGCGGCTTCTGCCGGACGGAACCGAGCCCACCCGCATTCAGGTCGAGGGTTCCATGTGGGCCTGGACCTTCACCTACCCGGAGGTTCCGGGGGCGGCCAGCCAGGGCACCCTGTTCCTGCCCGCAGGCCAGCCGGTGCGGCTGGAGATCACCGCCCGCGACGTGATCCATTCCTTCTGGGCGCCACGGCTCGCGGGCAAGATGGACGCGATCCCCGGCCATGTGAACGAGACCCTGATCCAAGCCGACAACCCTGGCGTGATCGAGGGGCAATGTTCCGAATACTGCGGTCAGGGCCACCAGCTCATGCGCTTCGTCGTCGATGTCCGCACGCCCGAGGACTACACCGCCGCCCTGACCGCGCTGGCCGAGGGCCGCGCGCCCGAGCCCGCGCCCGAATGGGTGCCGCCCAGCGCAGTCGGCGCGGCCGCGCCCTCGCCGCCGCTGCCGATGCCCGAGGCGGGCGGTCCCATCGGCGGCGCGCCCGAGACCGCGCCCGGCCCTGATCCGATGCCGCCCGCGCTGCCGCCCTCGGCGCAAGGCGAGGGCTCGCCCGCGCCGCCGCCCGAGGACATCCCCACCACGATCCCGAGAGATTCCGCCCCATGACCACGGCGCCCACCCCTGCCCCGTCTGCGCCCGAGGACGGGCTGTCGCCCCTCGAACGCCACAAGGCGCTTGACGCGATCTGGACCTCGGGGCGCGGGCTGCAGCAGCTTTCGGCGGTGAACCATACGACGCTGGGCATCCGCATCATGCTGACAGCCTGCTTCTTCTTCTTCGTCGGCGGTCTGCTGGCCATGCTGATCCGGGCGCAGCTTTCCACGCCCGACACCGCCTTCCTCGACGCGCCGGCCTATGCGCAGGTCTTCACCATGCATGGGACGGTGATGATGTTCCTGTTCGCGATCCCGCTGCTGGAAGGGATCGCGATGTACCTGCTGCCGAAGATGCTGGGGACGCGCGACCTCGCCTTCCCGCGCCTGACCGCCTACGGCTATTGGTGCTACCTGTTCGGGGGACTGACGCTGCTGGCCGCGCTGGTCCTTGGCGTGGCGCCGATGTCGGGCTGGTTCATGTACACGCCCCTGTCCTCGGACGTCTACTCGCCGGGGATCAATTCCGACATCTGGCTGCTGGGGATCACCTTCGTCGAGATCTCGGCCGTCTCGATCGGGGTGGAACTGACCGTCACCATCCTGCGGATGCGCGCGCCCGGCATGTCGCTGGCGCGGATGCCGATCTTCGCCTGGTACATGCTGGTCACGGCCCTGATGATCGTCGTGGGCTTTCCGCCGCTGATCGCCGGGTCCCTGATGCTGGAAGCCGAGCGCGCCTTCGGCCTGCCCTTCTTCGACCCGACCCGCGGGGGCGACCCGCTGCTGTGGCAGCACCTGTTCTGGATCTTCGGCCACCCCGAGGTCTACATCATCTTCCTGCCCGCCGCCGGGATGCTGGCGACGCTGGTTCCCACATTCTCGCGCCGGCCGCTGGTCGCCTACAAGGCCGTGGTCGCCGCCGTGCTTGCCATGGGGGTCATCAGCTTCCTGATCTGGGCGCATCACATGTTCACCGTGGGGATGCCCAAGCTGGCGCTGGACTTCTTCGCGGTCAGCTCGAGCGCGGTGGTCCTGCCGACGGCGATCCAGATCTTCGCGCTGATCGCCACCATGGCGATGGGGAAGGTCGTCCGCAGCGTGCCGATGCTGTATGTCATGGGCTTCTTCATCGTCTTCGTGAACGGAGGGCTGACGGGCGTCATGGTCGCTGTCGTGCCCTTCAACTTCCAGGTCCATGACACCGCCTTCGTGACCGCGCATCTGCATTACGTCCTGATCGGCAGCCTCGTCTTCGGCTCGCTGGCGGGGCTTTACTACTGGCTGCCGCATCTGACGGGGCGGATGTCGGTCCACAGCCTGTCGATCCCGGCCTTCTGGCTGATCTTCCTCGGCTTCAACGGGACCTTCCTGCTGATGCACCTGACCGGCCTGCTGGGGATGCCCCGGCGCGTCCACAGCTATTTCTGGGATGACGGCTGGGCCACGCTGAACCTGATCTCCTCGGTCGGAGGGTTCATCCAGGCGATGGGCTTCGGGCTGGTGGCGCTGGACGTGATCCTGACCCGCCGGCACGGGCCGCGCTTTCGCCGCGACCCGTGGAAGGCGGGGACGCTGGAATGGGCCACCCCTACGCCTGCGCCCAGCTATGCCTTCGGCGCCCTGCCCAATATCGAGACCCGCGCCGACAAGCTGGAGCCGAGCGTCCTCGGCCCGCAACTTGCGGCGGGCGACGGCTATCTCGCGCGCCCTCGCGGCTGGATGGAGACGATGGTCGTGGACACCGTCTCGGGCAAGGCGGACCACATCGCGATCCTGCCCCAGCGGACCTACATGCCGCTGATCCAGGGGCTCGTGACCTTCGCCGGAATCCTCTGCCTGCTGTTCAAGGCCTATCTGCTGGCCGCCGGCATCGCGCTGCTGCTGGCGGCGCTGTTCATCCTTGCCGCGCAGGGGGCGGGGCTGGGCCGCGACCACGGGCCGCTGCCGGCAGGCCGGGGGCTGTCGCTGCCGCCCCATCCCGAGGTCAGGAACTCGTTGCCGACCTGGGGCCTGCGCGTCACGCTGCTGGCCAATGGGGCGATGTTCGCATCGCTGGGCTTCGGCGTTCTTTACCTCCGGCTGACCGCGCCGGGCTGGCCGCCGCCGCCCGAGGCGATGGCGATGCGCGGCCCCGGCGTGGCGCTGGCGGCGCTGGCCGCCGTGTTGCTGATCGCGGTGGCGGCGGGCCTGTCCCGCGCCACGATCCGCGCCAATGACAAGGGCGAGCCCAAGGGCCGCTGGATGCTGTTCACCGCGGGCGCACTGGCGGTTGCCACAGCGCTGGTCTTCTGGCTGCCTGCCAGCGGCCATCTGCCCGATCCCCGCGTCCATGCGCTGGGGGCCACGCTGAACGGGCTTGCCGCCTATGTCTTCGTCCATGCCGCGATCGGGCTTGCGATCCTTGCCTCGAACGCGTTCCGCTCGGCTGGCGGCTGGACCAGTCCAAGACGCGGCACGGACTTCCTGCTGACGCGCATGTGGCTGGACTACACCGCCGCCACGGCGGCGATCAGCGTGGGGCTGGCGGCCCTTGTCGTGTGACGGGTGACGCGGCAGCGCGGCGGCCCCACAGACCCTTCCCCCTGCCGGTGCGCCGCGCTATCAGGCGGCCATGCTGAAGACACGCATCATCCCCTGCCTCGACGTGGCCGATGGTCGCGTGGTCAAGGGCGTCAACTTCGTGGACCTCATCGACGCGGGCGACCCTGTGCAGGCCGCCGCCGCCTATGACGCGGCAGGGGCGGACGAGCTGTGCTTCCTCGACATCCACGCCACGCATGAAAACCGCGGCACGATGTATGACCTCGTGACCCGGACGGCGGAACAGTGCTTCATCCCGCTGACCGTCGGCGGCGGCGTGCGGACGCCCGAGGATGTGCGGGCGCTGCTGCTGGCGGGCGCCGACAAGGTCAGCTTCAACTCGGCCGCCGTCGCCGACCCCGACGTGATCGCGCGGGCGGCGGACCGTTTCGGCAGCCAGTGCATCGTCTGCGCCATCGACGCCAAGACGGTCGAGCCGGGCCGCTGGGAGATCTTCACCCACGGCGGCCGCCGCCCGACCGGCATCGACGCGGTCGAGTTCGCCCGAACCGTGGCGGAGAAGGGCGCGGGCGAAATCCTGCTGACCTCAATGGACCGCGATGGCACCCGCGCGGGCTTCAACATTCCGCTGACCCGCGCGGTGGCGGATGCGGTGGACATCCCCGTGATCGCCTCGGGTGGCGTGGGCACGCTGGACCACCTCGTCGAAGGTGTCCGCGACGGCCATGCCTCCGCCGTGCTGGCGGCGTCGATCTTCCACTTCGGCACCTACAGCATCGCCGAGGCCAAGGCCCACATGGCCGCCACCGGCATCCCCGTGAGGCTGGAATGACCGCGCTGGAACGCTTGGCCGCGACCATCGAATCCCGCCGCGGCGCCGATCCCTCGTCAAGCTGGACCGCGCAGCTTCTGGCCAAAGGCCCCGAGAAATGCGCCGAGAAATTCGGCGAGGAAGCCGTCGAAGCCATCATCGAGGCCGTGCGCGGCGACCGCGCCCGCCTGACGGCGGAAGCCGCGGACGTGCTGTATCACCTGCTGGTCATGCTGGCCGCGCGCGACGTGGCGCTGTCGGACGTGCTGGCGGAACTCGACCGGCGCGAGGGCCATTCGGGCGTGGACGAAAAGGCCGCGCGCACAGAATAGACCCCGCGCACCCGGCGCGAAACAGCGGGCGGAGACCTCATGGATGCTGTTCTCGCCGATCTGGCCCGCGCTTTCGATCCGCTCGGCTCGATGCCGCTGCATATCGCCGCGCTGCGGCTGATCGCAGCGATCGTTCTGGGCGGCGTGATCGGCTGGGACCGCGAGGTGAACGCCCGTTCGGCGGGGCTGCGGACGCATATGCTGATCTCGCTGGCGGCCGCCACCTTTGTCATTGTCGGCATCGAACTGACCAGCCTTGAGGCCGCGCCCGGCACCACGTCGCAGATCGACCCGCTGCGCCTGATCGAGGGGGTGACATCGGGCGTGGCCTTCCTTGCGGCCGGCTCGATCATCATCAACGGGACCAACGTCCGCGGCATCACCACCGGCGCCTCGATGTGGCTGTGCGGGGCGATCGGCCTTTGCTGCGGTTTGGGCGACATCACCCTGGCGATACTGACGACCGTGCTTGCCATGACGGTGCTGCAGCTGATCCAGCTGCTGCTCAGCCCCGTGGCCAAGCGGGCCAAGGGCGAGCGCCCCGACGCCGACGCGGAGGGGCCGAAGGACCGCGGCGGCTGAGGCCCGGTGTCAGCCGACCACGACCACCCGCACCGCGCCGCCCTGCGCCGACAGCGCGATCTTGCCCTGTGTCAGCCGCAGCGCGTCCTCGCCGAAGACCTCGGCCCGCCAGCCCGACAGCGCGGGCAAGTCGCGCGCCCCCGTGGCGATGGCGTCCAGTTCCGACGACGAGGCGATCAGCTTGGGCGCGACCCCCGCCGCATCGGCCTTGGCCTGCAAGAGAACCCGCAGCAGTTGCGACAGCGCCGCGTTGCCGGGCTTGCCCGGCTCGTCAGGGGCGACCTTGGGCAGGTCGGTGGCCTCGATGCCGGCCTTCACGGCCTCAAGGATGCCCTGCGCGATCTCGCCCCGCCGCGCATCGCGCAGAAGCAGGCGCGACTTGCCAAGGTCATCCTCGGTCAGCGGCTTGGTCGAGGCCAGTTCGATCATCGCGTCGTCCTTGAACACGCGCGAGCGGGGAATATCGCGGGTCTGGGCATAGATTTCCCGGAACCGCGCAAGTTCCCGCACCACCGCCAGGAAGCGCGGAGAGCCGGAGCGCGTCCGCACCCGTTCCCACGCTTCCTCGGGGCGGCTGATGTAGGTCTCGGGGTTGATGAGCGCCTGCGCCTCTTCCGCCACCCACGCATCCCGCCCGGTCTTCTGCAACTGCGCCGAAAGGAATTCGTAGATCGCCCGCAGATGGGTCACGTCGGCCAGCGCATATTCTGCCTGCGCCTGCGTCAGCGGACGGCGCGACCAGTCGGTGAAGCGCGAGGACTTGTCCAGCGGCTGCTTGGCGATGCGCTTGACCAGCGTCTCGTATCCTGCCTGCTCGCCGAAGCCGCAGACCATCGCCGCGACCTGGGTGTCGAACAGCGGATCGGGGAATACGCCCGCGTCGTGGAAGAAGATCTCCAGATCCTGCCGGGCGGCGTGGAAGACCTTGACCGTCGCGGTATGGCGGAACAGGTCATACAGCGGTTCAAGCGACAGGCCCGGCGCCAGCGGATCGACCAGCGTGGCGGGTCCCCCCTCGGCCTTGGGACCGGATGCGGGAGGCAGCGCCATCTGGATCAGGCAGAGCTTGGAATAATAGGTCCGCTCGCGCAGGAACTCGGTGTCGAGCGTCACATAGGGCTGGGCCTTGGCGAGTTCGCAGAATGCCGCGAGGTCTTCGGTCGTGGTGATGATGCGCGGTTCTGCGGCCATCTTCGTCCTTTCAGGGGCGGGTCATCCGCCGGTTGCTGGCTGCCGCTTTATTCCTGTCCAAAGGGGATTGCGAGTGGAAACGGGGGGTTGGACTTCCTTCCTGTTGACGCCGCGCACCGGCGGCCTTTCATGGGCGCGCAGTCCCTTCCGGCCCCTGAGGTTTTCCATGCTGACCATCCACGGCGTCACCCGTTCCCGCGCATCCCGCATCGTCTGGCTTTGCCACGAACTCGGCCTGCCCTTCCGGCAGGAGCGGGTGATCCAGGCCTACAAGCTGCCCTTCCCGGATGCGCCGGATGCGCCGGTCAACACCCGCTCGCCGTCCTTCCTGGCGCTGTCGCCCGCCGGCGCGATCCCGGTGATCGAGGATGACGGGATGGTGCTGTCGGAATCGCTCGCCTGCACTCTGTATCTGGCGAAGAAGCACGGCGGCGAGCTTGCGCCCCGTGATGCCGCCGAAGAGGCGCTGATGCTGCAATGGTCCTTCTACGCGGCAACCTCGGTCGAGCCGGACGCGCTGACGATCATGATGCTGCACACGGGCCGCCAGCAGTCGGGCGAGGACGTCACCCTGATCGCCGATGCGGCGGAACGGCTGGTCCGCCCGATGAAGGTGCTGGAGGATCATCTGGCGACGCACGGCCATCTGGTTGGGGGCCGCTTCACCGTAGCCGACCTGAACGTGGCGGAAATCGTCCGCTACGCGTCGGATTACGGCGAGCTGATGGGCCAGTTTCCGGCTGTGCAGGCATGGCTGACCGCTTGCCATGACCGGCCTGCGTTCCAGAAGATGTGGAAGGCGCGGGCCGCAGAGGAACATTGAAATACATACTGCATTATCTATATTGATGACACCTGCTTGGGAGCCATAACCATGACCCGTCTGCTGACCAACCACATCGCTACCATGACCGAACTGCGCGAGCCGCATAAGGTGCTGGAACGCTCGGGCGGCAAGCCGGTGGCGATCCTGCGGAACTCGGCGCTGGTGGGGTATCTGGTGCCTGCCGAGGCGACCGAAAAGGTAACTTCGCGCTATGCGACCCGTGAGGAAATGCTTGCCGCATTGGAACGCACGCGTGAGCGCGCCCAGCCTGTCCTGAACTATCTGAAGGACAAGTGAGGTCGCGATGGAATACCTGCTGCCCTCGGCCGAACTGGTCGAGGAGGTTCACGACATCGTCCTGAACCCGGGCGAGTTGCCCGGCCGTGCCCGCGACAAGTCGCTTGAAGGTGCGCTCGCACGGGTCGAGAACCGCCTCTCCTATGGCATGATCGAGGATGTGTATGCGCTAGCCACTGCCTACGCGATGGCCATCGCGCAGGGGCATTGCTTCAACGACGCCAACAAGCGCACCGCCTATCGCGTCATGCAGGTGGTGCTGGACTGGAACGGCGGCATCGAGCCTGACGTGCCTGAAGACGTGATGGGTCAGCAGATCATCGCCCTCGCCCAAGGGCATATCGACGACGGCCAGTTGGCCGAGTGGCTGCGCGAGCGGGCGTGAGCCGCTACCCCGGCCGGGGCAGGATTGCCCCGACCAGCCCCTTCGTGGCATGACGCCGCATCATCACAGGCAAGAATACCCATGTCCGACGACCTTCTTTCGGGCGCGCAAGCGGCCACCGACAGCTATTCCGCCGCCTCGATCGAGGTGCTGGAAGGGCTGGAACCCGTCCGCAAGCGCCCCGGCATGTATATCGGCGGCACCGACGAACGCGCGCTGCACCATCTGGTTGCCGAGATCCTCGACAACGCGATGGACGAGGCCGTCGCCGGCCACGCCAGCCGCATCGAGGTCGAGCTGCGCGCCGACCACTCGGTCGTGGTGCGCGACAACGGGCGCGGCATCCCCGTCGATCCGCACCCCAAGTTCCCCGGCAAGTCGGCGCTGGAGGTGATCCTCTGCACCCTGCACGCGGGCGGCAAGTTCACCGAAGGCGCCTATCAGACCTCGGGCGGCTTGCACGGCGTCGGCGCCTCGGTCGTGAACGCGCTGTCGGACAGCATGGTGGTCGAGGTCGCCCGGAACCGCGAGCTGTGGCGGCAAAGCTTCAGCCGCGGCATCCCGCAGGGTCCGGTGGAAAAGGTCGGCCCCGCCCCGAACCGTCGCGGCACCACCGTCACCTTCCATCCCGACGAGCAGATCTTCGGCCACCATCGCCTCAAGCCCTCGCGCATGATGCGGATGGTCAAGTCCAAGGCCTACCTGCATTCCGGCGTTGAAATCCGCTGGAAGACCGAGATCGACGACGGCGAGACCCCGCGCGAGGCGACCTTCCACTTCCCCGGCGGGCTGTCGGACTACCTGTCCGAGCAGATCGGCAAGGCCAGCACCTACGCCGACCGGCCCTTTGCCGGGCTGGTCGAGTTCCGCGAGCGCTTCGGCGTCCCCGGCAAGGTCGAATGGGCGATCAACTGGACGCCCTCGCGCGACGGCTTCATCCAGTCCTACTGCAACACCGTGCCGACCCCCGAAGGCGGCACGCATGAGGCGGGCTTCTGGACCGCCATCCTCAAGGGCATCCGCGCCTATGGGGAACTCACGAAGAACCGCAAGGCGGAGAACATCACCCGCGACGACCTGCTGACCGGCGGCTGCGCGCTGGTGTCCTGCTTCATCGCCGACCCCGAGTTCGTCGGCCAGACCAAGGACCGCCTCGCCACCGCCGAGGCCGCACGTCTGGTCGAGGGTGCGGTGCGCGACCACTTCGACAACTGGCTGGCTGCGGATACGAAGTCGGCGGGCGCGATCCTCGACTTCCTGGTGCTGCGGGCCGAGGAACGCCTGCGCCGCCGTCAGGAAAAGGAAACCGCGCGGAAGTCGGCCACCAAGAAGCTGCGCCTGCCCGGCAAGCTGGTGGACTGCTCGGCCAACGCCCGCGAGGGGACGGAACTGTTCATCGTCGAGGGCGACTCGGCGGGCGGCTCGGCCAAGTCGGCGCGCGAACGCACGACGCAGGCGATCATGCCCATCCGGGGCAAGATCCTGAACGTGCTGGGCGCGTCCTCGTCGAAGCTCGGCCAGAACCAAGAGATCGCGGATCTGTGCCAGGCGCTGGGCGTGGGCATGGGGACCCGCTTCAAGGTGGACGACCTGCGCTATGACAAGGTCATCATCATGACCGACGCCGACGTGGACGGCGCGCATATCGCCAGCCTGCTGATGACCTTCTTCTTCATCCAGATGCGGCCCCTGATCGACAAGGGGCACCTGTATCTCGCCTGCCCGCCGCTTTACCGGCTGACGCAAGGGGCGGCCCGCGTCTATGTCGCGGACGACGCCGAGAAAGAAGCGTGGCTGGCCAAGGGCATTGGCGGCAAGGGCAAGATCGACGTGCAGCGCTTCAAGGGTCTGGGCGAGATGGATGCCAAGGACCTCAAGGACACCACCATGAACCCGGCCAGCCGCAAGCTGATCCGCGTCAGCATCGACGAGGAGGAAGGCGGCGAGACAGGCGATCTGGTGGAACGCCTGATGGGGAAAAAGCCCGAGCTGCGTTTCCAGTATATCAGCGAGAACGCGCAGTTCGTGGGGGACGAGGGGCTGGATGTGTGAGAGGATGAAGCAATGACCTCGGGATATTATCGTGAGGCAAGTGCTGTAAGATTTGCTCGCTATCGCGTTCGCTATCCCTCTTTGGTAGCCCGTCCTTTAGCACTTCTGGCTCGCGGTCAAATTATTAGTCGAGCGACAGGGTTCATTTATGAAAATGCCGGCTCTATGCACCTAGTTAGTAATTGGCATGTCTTTTTTGGGAGAGACATTTACACAGGGGCAGCGAAACATTCCTCTCTGGCCATACCTGATGAAGTTGAAGTTCAGTTCCCAGCAAAACTGATCTCAGATGAGAGGGAAATAGAATTGCATACTGGCAACTTCCCCCTTCAATCATCGAGCGAGAAACCATTATGGAAGATGCACCCAAAGGGACAGGAAGTTGATGTAGCTGTGCTTCCGATTAACATAAATAACCCAAATGATACGACAGCTATAGCTCCAGTTAATATAAGCCTGCCAGTCAACATGAGCAATGGCTTGCGAGTTGCAAATGATGTGTTTATTGTGGGCTTTCCGGAAAAATTTCCTATTGAAATGGCGCTTCCTATATGGAAACGAGGGACTATAGCGGCGGAGCCTTTGCTTGATGGAGAGTATGCCCGAAAATTTTTCATAGATGTTGCAACAAGACCTGGAATGTCTGGCTCACCGGTATTTTACCGGAGAAATGAAGTTATAATGCTAGACGATGGCACTCAGGCGAGCAGTTTGTTAGAGGCAGAATTTGTGCCATGCGGTATTTATTCCGGCCGCATAGACACCTCAGATCAGTTTGCGGCCACAATTGGAATAGTTTGGCCTTTAGGTTTTATTGAAGAGATTGTAGCCAATGGCGTCGCAGGTGGTTTTGTTCGTAATTGATTATTTAGTCTGCAAGAATGTTTACTTAACCCTTAGATCATAGGCCTAGATGATCAACGATCAAAGCCTCGCCCTCACCCCCGCCCATGTCGCCCGCGCCCACCGCTCGGTGGACGAGCCGCCCTACGATGCCTGCTGGACGCTGCTGACCGACGACGACCTGGATGCGCTGGCCGAGGAACTGACCGCAGGCCGGCCCCGTCCGGTGCCGATCTTCTCCTACGGCTCGCTGATCTGGAATCCGGGCTTCGAGGTGGGCGCAATTCGCAAGGGCACCGCGCCCGGCTGGCACCGCAGCTTCTGCATCCACCTCGACCACTGGCGCGGCTCGCCCGACTGCCCCGGTCTCATGCTGGCGCTGGAACCGGGCGGCACCTGCGCCGGGCTGGTGATGGAGATCGCGCCGGGAACCGAACGCGACTCGCTGCGCGCGATCCTGCGGCGGGAACTGGTGGCGCAGGAACTGGTCCGGAACGCCTGCTGGATCACGGTGGAAACCGAACGCGGGACCGAAGACGCGCTGACCTTCTACGCCGGGACGGTTGGCCAGACGCTGGTGCATCTGCCGGTCGAGGAACAGGCCCGGCGGCTCGCCCGTGCCTGCGGTCATGCCGGGTCGGGGGCCGAGTATCTGCAGCGCACCACCGCCGCGCTCGCCGCGCATGGTCTCGACGATCCCTACATGTGGCGTTTGCAGCAGCTTGTGGCCGCGGAAATCGACAGTTGGTCCCATCACGGCACGCCCATCGGCGACGTCTAGGAAGACTGCCCGCCCGCAGCGTTCTGTCCCCAACCCGAAGCAGGAGAGAACCCCTGTCATCCGGCGAGACCACCACCGACCACGACACGATCCGTGAATGGATCGAAAAGCGCGGCGGCATCCCCACCGTCGTCAAGGGCACCAAGGGCGAGGACGGCGAGGGCATCCTGCGTGTCGATTTCGCCGAGCGCGACGAGAAACTGGAAGAAATCCCGTGGGAGGAGTTCTTTCAGGTCTTCGAGGACCGCGCCATCGCCTTCCTTTATCAGGAGGAAACCAAGGACGGGTCCGAAAGCCGCTTCTTCAAGTTCGTCAAGCGGTAAGCGGCGGCCTCTTCAGCCCTGCGACGGCGCACGGCCTTGCTGCAGCGGCCTGCCGGGGTCTGCCAGCCGAGGCCAGCAACCCGACTATATTCGCAACAGCCTCATGCAGCGGCAGGCGCAGTGCGGTCCAGCCGCACCAGCCTGTCCATCCGCCCGGCAAGTTCCATGTTGTGCGTGGCGATCAGCGCAGCCATCCCCGTCTCGCGCACCAGCGCCATCAGCACGTCGAAAACCCGGTCCGAGGTGGCGGGGTCGAGGTTCCCCGTCGGCTCGTCCGCCAGCAGCAGCGAGGGCGCGTTGGCCAGGGCACGGCAGAAGGCTACGCGCTGCTGCTCGCCCCCGGACAGCGCCGCCGGGCGGTGATCGGCGCGGGGCGTCAGGCCCACGTGGTCCAGCAAGTCCGCCGCGCGGGCGCGGGCAGCGCCATCCACCACGCCGTTGGCATGCTGCGGCAGAACGATGTTTTCCAGCGCGGTGAACTCGGGCAGCAGGTGGTGGAACTGGTAGACGAAGCCCACTTCGCGCCGCCGCGCCTCGGTCCGGGTGCGGTCGGGCAGGCCCGTCATGTCGCGCCCGTTCAGCACCACGCGGCCCGCGTCGGGCGTGTCCAGCAGCCCCGCGACATGCAGCAGCGTCGATTTGCCCGCGCCCGAAGGGGCGACCAGCGCCACGATCTCACCCTTTGCGACCGACAGGTCCAAGCCGCGCAGCACCTCGACGGCGGCGGGGGTGCCGGGGTTGTAGGTCTTGGCGATGCCTTCCAGCCGCAGCACGTCATTCATAGCGCAGGGCCTCGACCGGGTTCATGCGGGCCGCGCGGCGGGCCGGGAAGATGGTGACGATGAAGGACAGGGTCAGCGACAGCCCCACCGCCTTGGCGATGTCGATGCCGCGCAACTCGGCGGGCAGGCGATAGATGCCGCGCACCGAGGCGTCCCAGGCGCCCCCGCCCGAGAACCAGTTGATCCCCGCCATGATGCTGTCCACGTTCAGCGCCAGAAGGACGCCCAGGATCACCCCGGCGATGGTGCCGATGATCCCGGTGAAGGCTCCGCAGAGGAAGAAGACGCGCAGGATCGCCCCTTCCGTCAGGCCCATGGTCCGCAGGATGCCGATGTCGCGGCCCTTGTTCTTGACCAGCATGATGAGGCCGCTGGTGATGTTCATCGATGCGATCAGCACCAGCACCGACAGGATGACGAACATCACGTCATCCTCGATGTCCAGCGCCGACAGGAACGACCCCGAGGCGTCGCGCCACGTCCAGACGATCCCGCCCGGCAGCGCCTGCATTAGGGGCATCGTCAGCGCATCCACGCCCTCGGGGTCGGAAACGAAGACCTGGATCTCGTCCACGACGCCCTCGCGGTTGAAGAAGGACTGCGCCTCGGCCAAGGGCATGTAGATGCGGGTGCGGTCGATGTCATAGCGACCGGCGGAGAAGACATAGACGACCGGATAGGTGGCGATGCGCGGCGTCGTGCCGAAGGCCGTCTGCGCCCCGTGGGGCGAGATCAGTTGCACCAGGTCCCCGACATTCACCCCCAGTTCCCGCGCCATGCCGATGCCGATGGCCACGCCTTCGTCAAAATCGGACAGGTTGCCCTCGGCCGTTTCCGGGTTGGCGACACGGGGGATGGCGGCAAGGTCCTCGGCACTCAGGCCGTAGACCTCGGCCACGTTCGACCGATCCGCCACACTCGCCATCACCTGCCCGCGCACGACGGGATCGGCGCGCTCGACGCCGGGCAGAGCCTCGATCCGGGTGACGGCGGCGGGATAGTCGGAAATCGTGCCCGCGACCGTATAAACCTCGTCCGTCAGCTCGTTCACGATCGAGCTTGGCGGCAGGTAGACCGTCGAATGGGCGTTGGCACCAAGGATCGTGTCCACGAACTCGGCCCGGAAGCCCGAGCGGACGGCCAGCGTGGCGATCAGCGCCATCACCCCCAGCGCGATGCCGATCAGGCTGATCCAGGTCATGACCGACACGCCCCCCTCGGCGCGGCGCGCGCGCAGATAGCGCCAGGCGATCATGAACTCATAGCGCGCAAAGGGGGCTGGGTTCGCCATGCGGGGGCCTTTCGTCACTCGCGCCCTGCAATGGCTGCAGACCCCGCCCGATGCAAGGCGACAACCCCGTGAGCCTCATGCCCATCTTCTTCGGGGTAAATATCCCGGGATCGTCGTATACGACGATGGGGCAGAGCCCCGGGCGGCCTTGCCGTCAGTCCGGGCGGGTGGCGTCCTTCAGCCCCTTCATGTCGGTGCGGTCGGACAGCAGCAGCGCCCAGGGGCGCAGCACCGGCACATGGGCGCCCAGCACGACCAGCGCCACCGTGACGGGCACCGCCAGCAGGGCGCCGGGAATGCCCCAGATCCAGGACCAGGCCAGAAGCCCCACCAGCACGACCAGTGGAGAGACGGAGACGCGCTTCCCCTCGACCTTGGGATCGACGTAATTGCCCATGACCTGCTCGATGACGAGGATGCCGAGGCCAACCGCAACCGCGGTGCCGATGTCCTGCGTCATGAAGACATAGATCACCGGCAGCAGCCCCGCGATGATCGAGCCGACCGTGGGGATGAAGTTCAGAAGGAACGTCAGGATCACCCAGACGAGGATCAGCCCCGCGCCGAAGAACCACAGCCACAGCCCGTAAAGCGCGGCGGTGATGACGCCCAGCGCTGCCCGGATGAGCAGGTAGGCGCGGATCTTCTGCGCGATCACCTCGGCGGACTCGGTCAGCCGCCATTCGTCGCGCGGATGGGTGATGGTGGCGATCTTCCGCCGCCAGTCGCCGCTTTCGATCAGGATCAGCAGGGTGAAGAAGAAGATGATGACCAGCGCCGAGCCGAGCCCGACCGCCGAGTTGAGGACCGTCGTCGCCACGCTGCCAAGCACGCTGGCCATGCCGCTGGCCATCCGGGACGCGAGATCGCCGCCGGACCCCGACAGCATCCCCTCAAGCCCCGATCCCTCGCCGTCGGAGAAGGCCTCGGCCCCCGCCTCGGCCCCGTCGCCGGGCAGGCTCAGGGGCAGGGCCGGGGCGGTGTCGCCGCCCGACGCCTCGTCCTCGGACCCGTCCTGCGGCAGCATCTGCGCGATCTCCTCGCCCGAGGGGAACTCGGCGATCACCTGCTGCGCGGCCAGCCACAGCGCCCCGAAGAACAGCGCCACCACCAGCAGGATCAACGCCATGGCCGAGGTGACGCCCAGCCATTTCAGCTTGTCGGGCATCCGGTCCCGCACCCGGTCGCGCACGGGCATCACCGCCAGCGCGATCAGGATCGACGAGACCAGCGGGATAACCACGGCGCCGGTCGCGCGCAGGCCCCAGCCGATCACGACCAGCGCGATCAGCGCCAGCAGCACGGTGCGGATGTCAGGCCGGTCGCTTGGCGGAGCGCGCGTTCCTGACCGGGCGGTTGCCCCCGCGACCTCGCTTCCGTCTGCCATGACCGTTCCCTTGCTGGTGCTGCGGTCCAACCACCGCCTGCTAGATAGGTTCCGCCGCGCTTGCGGCCGCCCGGTGGGGCTGCCACATAGGCCGGCATGGCCAAGCCCGTCACCTCCTTCACCTGCACCGCCTGCGGTGCCGCGCATCGCAAGTGGTCCGGCCGCTGCGAGGCCTGCGGCGAATGGAACACCATCGTCGAGGAAGCGCCGCTGAGCCAGGGACCGGGCCGGGGCCTCGGCGCCCAGCGCGGCCGCACGATCCCGCTGAGCGGGCTGTCCTCGACCGAGCCGCCGCCCGCCCGCGCGCCCTCGGGCATCGAGGAACTGGACCGGGTCCTGGGCGGCGGACTGGTCCCCGGCAGCGCGATCCTTGTCGGCGGCGATCCGGGGATCGGGAAATCGACCCTGATGCTGCAGGCTGCCGCGGCCTTCGCCCGCCGGGGCACCTCGGCCGTCTATATCAGCGGCGAGGAAGCCGGCGCGCAGTTACGGATGCGGGCGCAACGGCTGGGGCTTTCGGACGCGCCGGTGCGGCTGGGGACGGAAACGGCGCTGCGCGACATCCTGACGACGCTGGACACGGAACGACCCGAGGTGGCGGTGATCGATTCCATCCAGACGCTGTGGTCCGACACGGTCGAGGCCGCGCCGGGCAGCGTGGGGCAGGTCCGCGCCGCAGCCCACGAGCTTGTGACCTTCGCCAAGCGATCCGGCGTCGCCGTGATCCTCGTCGGCCATGTCACCAAGGACGGCCAGATCGCCGGTCCCCGCGTGGTCGAGCACATGGTGGACACGGTGCTTTACTTCGAGGGCGAGCGCGGCCACCAGTTCCGTATCCTGCGCGCGGTCAAGAACCGCTTCGGTCCCTCGGGCGAGATCGGCGTCTTCGAGATGACCGGCGGCGGGCTGTCCGAAGTCGCCAACCCCTCGGCCCTGTTCCTGTCCGAACGGGGCGAGCCTGTGCCCGGCAGCGCCGTCTTCGCCGGCATCGAGGGCACACGGCCCGTGCTGACCGAGGTTCAGGCGCTGGTGGCACCCTCGACGCTCGCCGCGCCGCGCCGGACGGTGGTGGGTCTGGACAGTGGCCGTGTGTCCACCATCCTCGCCGTGCTTGAGGCCCGGTGCGGCATCCCCTTTGCCGGGCTGGATGTGTTCCTGAACGTCGCGGGCGGGATGCGGGTCGTGGAACCCGCCGCCGACCTTGCCATCGCGGCAGCGCTGCTGAGTGCGCGGGAAGACCACGCCCTGCCCGCCGAAACGGTGTTTTTCGGCGAGATCAGCCTGTCGGGCGCGCTGCGTCCTGTGGCGCAGGCGGAAAACAGGTTGAAAGAGGCGCAGAAACTTGGTTTTTCCCGGGCCATCCTGCCCGAGGTCCAGAAGGTCGAGGGCGGCGGCGGCATGAGCCTTGCGCGGGTCGCCGATCTGACCAGTTTCACGGGCGAGACATTCGGAGCCGGATGACCGCCCCAATCATGCCGGGCCAAGGCCCGCACAGAGGGCGGTAGAAGATGGACGGATTCACCCTGATCGACGGCATTGTGGCCGCCGTCATCATTCTGTCGGCGATCCTCGCCTATTCGCGCGGCTTCGTGCGCGAATCGCTGGCGATCATGGGCTGGATCGGCGCGGCCGTGCTGGCCTTCGTCTTTGCCGCGACCCTGCGCCCGATGATCGCCCAGATCCCTTACGTGGACAGCATCATCGCTGACAACTGCGAACTTGGCATGATCGCGGGATTTGCCGTGGTCTTCGCCCTGGCGCTGGTGGTGTTTTCCATCCTGACGCCGCTGTTCTCGTCGGTCGTGCAGCGGTCGGCGCTGGGCGGGGTCGATCAGGGCATGGGCTTTCTCTTCGGCGTGGCCCGCGGCATCCTGCTGGTCGTGATCGCCTTCATCGTCTACGACCGGGTGATGACGACGCAGCGGGTCGCGATGGTGGACCAGTCGCGTTCCGCCCAGGTCTTCCAGCAGATGAGCGGCGAACTGAACCAGCAGATCCCGCAGGACGCGCCCGGCTGGCTGGCCGCCCGCTTCGAGCAACTGGTCCGCGACTGCGGCCCGACCGGCGTCACGGTGGCGCCCACCGCCCCCGCGCCTGCCGCGAACTGATCCGAAAGCCGCGACGTTCCGGTGATCTGCCGCCCTGTGGGGTGACTTTTCACCGGTTCCATCCTACATAGACGCAGTCCCGCTCGACTCGGGGCTGCTACAGCCGCCCGAGCGACCTTCACCCCACACAGCTACAGGCCGACGCGATGCAGCCCTTTCTTGCGGATCCATTCGACAGCGACCGGCTGCACGAGGAATGCGGCGTCTTCGGCGTGATCGGCGTCAATGATGCGGCGAACTTCGTCGCTCTCGGCCTGCACGCGCTGCAGCACCGCGGGCAGGAGGCCGGCGGCATCGTCGCCTTCCACCCCGACAAGGGCTTCAACAGCGCCCACCGCTTCGGCTACGTCCGCGACAACTTCACCAAGGCGTCGCTGATGGAAACCCTGCCGGGCGAACTGGCCATCGGCCATGTCCGCTATTCCACCGCAGGGGCAAAAGGCCCGGCGATCCGCGACGTCCAGCCCTTTTTCGGCGAATTCGCCATGGGCGGCTGCGCCATCGCCCATAACGGCAACATCACCAACGCCGTCGCCCTGCGGCGCGAGCTGATCGAGCGCGGCTCGATCTTCCAGTCGGGCTCGGACAGCGAATGCATCATCCACCTGATGGCGCGGTCCATCCAGCGCAACATCCCCGAGCGGATGAAGGACGCGTTGCGCCGGGTCGAGGGCGCCTTCAGCGTCATCGCCATGACCCGCACCAAGCTGATCGGCGTGCGAGACTCGCTGGGCGTGCGCCCGCTGGTGCTGGGCAAGCTTGCGGGCGACGGCTATGCGCTGGCGTCCGAAACCTGCGCGCTGGATATCATCGGCGCCGAGTTCGTGCGCGAGATCGAGCCGGGCGAGATGGTCGTGATCTCGAAGGGGAAGGTCGAAAGCTCGCGCCCCTTTGGGCCTGCCTCGGGCCGCTTCTGCATCTTCGAGCATGTCTATTTCAGCCGCCCTGATTCAATCATCGGCGGGCGGTCGGTCTATGAGACGCGCAGCCAGATCGGCGTGGAACTGGCCCGCGAGGCCCCGGTCGAGGCCGATCTCGTCTGCCCCGTCCCCGATTCAGGCACCCCCGCGGCCATCGGCTACGCGCGGGAAAGCGGCATCCCCTTCGGCATGGGGATCATCCGCAACCAGTACATGGGCCGCACCTTCATCGAGCCGACCGAGCAGATCCGCAACATGGGCGTCCGGCTGAAGCTGAACGTCAACCGCGCGCTAGTGAAGGGCAAAAGGGTCGTGCTGGTGGACGATTCCGTGGTGCGCGGGACAACCAGCCGCAAGATCAAGGACATGATCATCGACGCGGGCGCGGCCGAGGTGCATTTCCGGGTCGCCTCGCCGCCCACCGCCTGGCCCTGCTTCTACGGCGTGGACACGCCGGACCGCGACAAGCTGCTGGCCGCGAACATGACCCCCGAGGAAATGCGCGACTGGATCGGCGTGGACAGCCTCGCCTTTGTCTCGCTGGACGGGCTTTACCGCGCCGTGGGCGAGGCGCAGGGCCGCAACGATTCCTGCCCGCAATATTGCGATGCATGCTTTTCGGGCGACTATCCGGTTGCGCCCTTCGACCAGCTTGAACGCGGCTTCCGCATGAAGCCCGATCCGCTGTCAGGCGATGCCGAGGCGCAGCAGGACCAGACCGGCTACGAGCCGGTGGACCACACCCTTCCCCCGAACAACGCCACCCACGCGGCGGAATAGCTCAGCCCGCCAGCGCCTCGATCAGCGCGGCATGGCGGCGCTCGGTTTCTGCCTGCGCCGCGGCAACCTTGGGGATGTCCATCAGCCGCGCGTATTCGGCCTGCAGCCGGGCACCGTGGCGCTGGCCGAAGCCGGTGTCGCGGATGCCCGCCCCGGCGATGCGGTCGAAATAGCGATAGGTGTGGCGGTCGTTCTGCTGCCCCTTGGGGGCGGCACCCCGCCCCCGGTCCTGCCGCAGCAGGAACGAGGCCAGCGACTTGACCGCGTAATGGTTGTAATGCGCCATGCCGTAGCGGATGTCCTCGACCGGAACGTTGCGCAGGAAGGCCCACAGCTTGCCGCCCGGCGGGATTGCGAAGGTCGAGCCATCCGCCCGCATCACCAGCAGGTCGCGGTCCCCGCGATATCCCATGACCGAGTGGTTGTGGATCTGCCGGAACCGCCCGATCCCCCGCGTCAGGGTCTTGACGGGGCCGTTCGCGCGATGCCGCTCGGGCAGGCGCCGGGTGAACTGGTCGGTGACAAGGCCCGGCTGCCACTGGGGATCGTCGCCGGTCCCGAAGGTCCGGGCGTTCAGCATCACGATGTCCACGCTCTCCTCGGTCGCGGCGGTCAGGTCCTGCACCTTGCCCTGCCCCGTGCAGACATCCAGGAACTCGTCGGCATCCAGCACCATCAGCCAGTCGGCGCGGTCAAGCCCGTGCGCCTTGCGCATCGCCGCATAGGCGGCGTGCTGCGGCACCTCTCCGGGTGCGACGGTGCTGCGGTGATGGATGATCGCGCCAGCGCGGTCCAGCGCGTCCAGCAGCAGGTCGGTCCCGTCGCGGCAGTCGTTCGAGGCGATGAAGATGCGGTCAAAGCCGATGGCGCGGTGATGGGCCACGAATTCCAGCGCATAAGGCCCCTCGTCCCGCATGGACGAGACCAGCACATGGCCCAGCGAAGCCTTTGCGCCCGCTTCGTCCGGCACGGGCATGGCCATGCGGTCGTCCTGCATGATTGCCTCCACCTGATCCGGGCCGGGGCCTGGCGACCAGCCTGCGCCCTTCGACCGGGCGGATGTGTCCTGCACCGGGGGCGAGGTCAAGCGGATCGGGGCCGGGCCTTGTTCAGGCAGTGGACTCCCTGGCGGGCTGCGATGCCCCGTCCTCGGCCGCGGCCTGCTCGACCACGGCCTCGAACAGTTCTCCCAACTCGCGCTCGGTCAGATCTTCCACGGTCGTGCCCGCCGGCAGCAGGGCATCAACTGCATCACGGGTGGTCGTCGGCATCATCCTGCCTTCTGCCCCAAGGGGGCGCTTCGAGGAACGGGGAAACCCAAGCGTTATCCGCGCGGACCCCGAGCGGTCAAGCGGCCGCATCGGCCACCTGACGCAGCGGCAGTTCAAACCTGCATGAGCAGACCGCCGGGACGAGGCGTCGTCAATGCTTGGGGGCCTTGGCGGGCCAGCGCGGCTTGCCTGTCGCGCCCGCCACCTTCGGCTTGAACCTGGCGCGAGGGGCCTCGGCCGTGCCGCCGGGCGCCTTGTCGAATGACTTGCCGGCCTTGGCTGCACGCGGCCGCTTGGCGGCAGGCCCGCTGTCCTTCTGGCCGTCCAGAGGCGTCCAGCGCGGTTGCGCCTCGGTCCGGGGCGCCTTTGCCGCGCCGCGGACGGGGCGCGGCGGCCGGGCTGCGGCTCGGGACCCGTGGTCGGGACTGTCCAAGCTCGGCTCGCCCGGCAGGCGGCGCATGGACAGGCCCGGCTCCAGTTCCGCTTCGGCGCCGAAGCGGGGGGCCATTGCCGCCGCGATCTGCACGAAGGTCTCGTCCTGGCGGACGCGGATCGCGCCGATGGCGTCGCGGGTGATGCCGCCCGCCTCGCAGATCTTGGGCAGAAGCCAACGCGCCTCGGCCCGGCCGGTATGCCCGACCGACAGCGCGAACCAGACGGCCTCGCCGAACTCGCCGCGCGGACGCGGGGCGGCGGCCGTCTGGGGCACCGTGGTCTCCATCAGTTCCTCGGGCGCGGGCCGACCCTCGCGCCACAGCCGCACGAAGGCTGCCGCGACCACCTCGGCGCCGAAACGTTCCAGCAGCAGCGCGGCGGTCGCGGCTTCCTCGCCCGGTTCCTCGGTCAGCGCCGGATGGTCGAGCAGCCGCATGTCGTCGCGGGCGCGCACCTCGTCGGCCGAGGGCGCCTTGCCCCATTCCGCCTCGACCTTCGCGCCTTGCAACAGCCGTTGCGCCTTCTTGGTATCGCCCGGCGTCACGATCAGCGCCGAGACGCCCTTGGCCCCCGCCCGGCCCGTGCGGCCCGAGCGGTGCAGCAGCGTTTCGGAATTGGTCGGCAGGTCCGCGTGGATCACCAGCTCCAGCCCCGGAAGGTCGATGCCCCGTGCGGCCACGTCGGTCGCGATGCAGACCCGCGCCCGCCCGTCGCGCAAGGCCTGCAGGGCATGGGTGCGTTCCGTCTGGCTGAGTTCGCCCGACAGCGCCACGGCCTTGAAGCCGCGGTTGCCCATCCGGGCCAGCAGATGGTTCACGTTGGCCCGCGTCTTGCAGAAGACGATGGCCGTCTGCGCCTCGTGAAAGCGCAGCAGGTTGAAGATGGCGTTCTCGCGGTCCCGCGTCGTCACGCTGAAGGCGCGATAGGCGATGTCGCCGTGCTGACGTGCCTCGCCGGCCGCGACGATGCGCAGGGCGTCCTTCTGGAACTCGGTCGCGAGCTTCGCGATGGCTGGCGGCACGGTGGCCGAGAACATCAGCGTGCGGCGGTCTGCGGGCGCGGATTGCAGGATGAACTCCAGATCCTCGCGGAAGCCGAGGTCCAGCATCTCGTCGGCCTCGTCCAGCACGCAGGCGCGCAGCGCCGACAGGTCGAGGCTGCCGCGTTCCAGGTGGTCGCGCAGCCGTCCCGGTGTGCCCACGACGATCTGCGCGCCCCGCGCCAGCGCCCGGCGTTCGGTGCGATAGTCCATGCCGCCCACGCAGGTGGCGATCTGCGCGCCCGTGCCTGCATAAAGCCAGTCCAGTTCGCGGGCGACCTGCAGCGCCAGTTCGCGTGTGGGCGCAATGGCCAGCGCCTGCGGCAGCGGGATTTCCGGCAGCCGGTCGCCGTCGAGGATATCCGCGGCAATCGCCAGCCCGAAGGCCACCGTCTTGCCCGAGCCGGTCTGCGCCGACACCAGGATGTCGCGCCCCGCCGCGTCGGTGGCCAGCACGGCCTGCTGGACCGAGGTGAGGCTGTCATAGCCCTTGTCGGCCAGAGCCGCGGCCAGCGGCGCGGCGATTTCGAGATCTGTCATTGATACTTTACCAGAAGGGGATGCCACGCACCCGATGAGCGGCACCACGTCCTTCCAGTCCGGGCCCCTGCGCCCGGCCATCAAGGAAACCTCGCGCCAAGGGAGTTCCGCTATCCGCTGGCTGCGCGAAAGTCAACCGCCTGTCGCCCCAACCCTGACCACAAACCGACATTTCCCCTGCCCCGCACAGGCAGGAGCTGCCCGCGCCGGTCACGGCATCGGGCAGCCCCCTCTTTCGTTCGCGCCGCCTTCCGGCGCTGCGCCTGCCGGATGGCGGCGAGAATCAGGCGACCGCGCGGCGGCGGGCTTCGTTCACCTGGTTGTCCACACCCTCGACCAGCGGCGTCAGGTGGATGTCGAAGACGATCTCGGCGAAGGGACCCTCAAGGCCGTTCGCCTGGATGCTTTCCGGGTCGGTCCGCTCGATCACCGGCGGGACCAGCCCCTCGCGCGTGGCATAGGCAAAGTCGTCGTTCACCAGCGGGTCGCCCTCGATGTTGATCTGGGTGGTCAGCTTGCGGTGCCCTTCGGCGCTGATGAAGAAATGGATATGCGCCGGGCGCTGGCCATGGCGGCCGAGCGCCGACAGCAGCGCCTCGGTCGGGCTGCCGGGCGGCACGCCGTAGCCGCTGGGCAGGATGCTTTGAAACCTGTAGCGCCCGTTCTCGTCGGCGATGATCGTGCGGCGCATGTTGAAGGGCGCCTGCTTGCCGGTCGGGTCGAAGTGCGAATAGAAGCCGCGTGTGTCGCAGTGCCAGACCTCGACCGTCGCGCCGGGCATCGGCTGGCCGTCCGCCCCGTGGACCGTGCCGTGCATGATCAGCGTGTGGCCGTTGGTGTCGGTGCCGTCGTCCAGCCGGGCGAAGCCCTGCTCGACCGGGGCGCCCGCCACGTAAAGGGGGCCTTCGATGGTGCGGGGGGTCGGGTTGTCGATGCCCAGTTCCGCGTCGATCGCGTCCAGCCGTTCGTCCAGGAAATGGTCCAGCCCCAGGCCGGGCGAGATCAGCCCCGCCTGCCCCGCTGCCCCAAGGTCGTTGAGCCAGGCGATGGCGGTCCAGTATTCATCGGGCGTCACGTCCATCTCATCGATGGTGCGGAACAGGTCCGACATGATCCGGTGGATGAGCTGCTTTACGCGCGGATCGCCGCCCTCGTTGTCAAGCCCGCTGAGCGTCCTCAGGAACTGCTGGATGTCGGGCCTGTCGAAAATCCTGACTGTCATCTGGTCCTCCTTCTGGAATGATGGCGCGGTCGCGGCCTAGGCGTCGTCGTCGCGGATCGACGAGGGGTGGCGCAGCAGGGGCGTCACCTCGATCTTCATGAACCTGAACAGCGGCAGCCCCGACAGGATCTCGTGCAGTTCCGCATTGTCGCGCACGTCGAAGACGCTGTAATTCGCGTATTGCCCGGCGATGCGCCAGATGTGGCGCCACTTGCCGCTGCGCTGCAGATCCTGCGAATAGGCCCGTTCCCGCGCGATGATCTCGGCCGCCTCGTCGGCGGGCAGGTCATGCGGAATCCGCACATCCATGAACACGTGAAAAAGCATTTTCAGCGCCCCTGCCCGATGTCGATGGTCCTGCGCAGGCCGTCCCGGGCGAAGAAGGCGACGCGATCCTCGTCCAGTTCGATGCCAAGGCCGGGGCCGCCCGGAACCTCAAGCTCGAAATCGCTGTAGTCCAGCGGGGTGGCCAGGATCTCCTCGGTCAGCAGCAGCGGGCCGAAAAGCTCGGTGCCCCATTGCAGCCGGGGGAAGGTGGCGAAGACCTGGGCCGAGGCCACCGTGCCGACGCCGCCTTCCAGCATCGTGCCGCCGTAAAGCCCGATCCCCGCCGCATCGGCGATGGCCGCGACCCGCTGCGAGGCGTAAAGGCCGCCGCTCTGCTCGATCTTGACGGCGAAGACATCGGCGCCGCCCACCTTGGCAAGCTCGAAGGCGGTCTCGGGCCCGTGCAGCGATTCATCTGCCATCAGCGCGATGGGAAAGCGGCGCACCAGCCGCGCCAGCGCCGCGGTCGAGGCGACCGGCTGCTCGACCAGCTCGCAGCCCGCGTCGGCCAGCGCGGCCATGCCGTAGGCGGCGTCGGTCTCGTTCCAGGCCATGTTCACATCGACGCGCACGGCGCCGCGGTCGCCCAGGGCGCGCTTGATCTCGGCCACATGGGCCATGTCCTCGCGCACCGCCCTTGCGCCGATCTTCAGCTTGAAGATGCGGTGCCGGCGCAGGTCCAGCATCTGCTCGGCCTCGGCGATGTCCTTGGCGGTGTCCCCCGAGGCGAGCGTCCAGGCCACCGGAAGCCGATCGCGCAGCCGTCCGCCCAGCAGTTCGCTGACCGGCAGCCCCAGCCGCTTGCCCTGCGCGTCCAGCAGCGCCGTTTCCACCGCGCATTTGGCAAAGCGGTTCTCGCGGATCATCCGGCCGATGCGGACCATCAGCGCCTGCACGCGGCTGGCGTCCTGGCCCTGCATCACCGGGGCGAAATAGCTGTCGATGGCAAGCTTCATGCTTTCGGGGCTCTCGCCGCCATAAGCAAGGCCGCCGATGGTCGTGCCCTCGCCGATCCCGACGATTCCGTCGCTGCAATGGACGCGCACCAGCATCAGCGTCTGGCCGGTCATGGTCGCGACCGACAGTTTGTGCGGCCGGATCGTCGGCAGGTCGACAATCACCGTCTCGACCCGCTCGACAGTTGGGAAAGGGCTATGTCCGGGGAACTGTGTCATGCAGTCATGATGCCCTGTCGGCCGAGCCTCGTCCAACATCATTTGCATCTGTGATGATACCCCCCAGGGTATCGCGGGGCGATGCTCACCGGCATGGTCGCAGGGGCTTCGGCTGCCTCGACGCAGGATCGCAGCCGATATGCTGCCGATAGACCTGCGGGTATCCCGGCTTCGCCGCTGGCGCGGGAAGGTCAGGTCACGCCGTCAGAGGTTTTGCACTCTCATACATGGAACGCAGGAAAGTGCCCGGAGGAAGCCTGCCGGGACGCGCAGGTGCCGCCATGGCAACGGCGTTTCCGCCGGAAACCCGCTTGTTCCGGCAAAGTCTCATCTTCAGACCCGCCGTCCCTGTACCCAGGCGCCACGCACCGCGCCAGCATTGCCGATGCGCGTCACCCGGATGGCGTCGGCGCGGGCGCCGATTTCCAGCCGCCCACGGTCGTGCAGATCGGTGGCCCGCGCGGGCGCAATGGTCACGGCCGCAATGCCGCGTGCGGTGTCGCCCCAGATATCGCCCAGCATCAAGGCCCCGGTCAGCAGCGACGAGGGCACATAATCCGAGGACAGGATGTCCAGCAGCCCCTCGGAGGCCAGCGCCGCCGCCGCGACATTGCCGCTGTGAGAGCCGCCGCGGATCAGGTTCGGCGCCCCCATCATCACCAGGATGCCGTGGTCGTGGCAGGCGCGAGCGGCCTCGGCGGTCGTCGGGAACTCGGCGAAATGGACGCCGTGACCGGCGCTGACCGCCACCTGCCCGGCGGTGGTGTCGTCGTGGCTGGCCAATGTCGCGCCATAACGGCGGGCCTCGGACACCACGATGGCCTCGTGACGGGCGCCCACGCGTTCCTTCAGGGCGGTCATGTGCAGGACATGGGCGTCGAAGACCTCGTCGGTCATGGCGAAGCGGCCGGTGTAATAGTCGCGCAGCTTGGACAGGTCCCGGAACTGCCGCTCGCCCGGCGTGTGGTCCATCAGGCTGACGATGCCGATGCGGTCGTCGGGACCGAACTTGGCCATTTCCGCGATCAGCGTCTCGGAACAGACCTCGGCCCGCAGATGCAGGAAATGGCTGATCCGCAGCGCGCCCTGCGCCCGCAGGTCCATGATCTCGGTCGCAAGCGCGCGGGCATATTCGCCATAGTTCGCATCCGCGTCGGACACGACAGACCCGACCCGCAGCGCGTCGAAGACGGTGGTGATGCCCACGCCCGCAAGTTCCGCGTCATGGGCGATAATGGCGGCCTGATGCGGCCAATGCACCTTGGGGCGCGGCTGCAGGTGGCGTTCCAGGTTGTCGGTGTGCAGTTCGATCAGGCCGGGCATGACCAGGTCGCCCTCGCAGTCGATGGCGCCGGCGGGCACCTGCGTGCCCTGCGCGATGTCGGCAATGCGGCCGCCGGCCAGCCGGACCTGACCGCTGATGGTCTCGCTGGGCAGGACAAGGCGGGCATTGGCAAGGATGGTTTCGGTCATCGGTTGTCCTGTGTTGTCATTCCCGCGGCATCCAGCGCGGCCAGCAGCCGGGCCACGCCCTCGTCGGGGGTCGCATCGTTCATCACGGTCGCGGTCGCAAGCCCGTCGGGCAGGTCGAAGCCGGCGCGATCCAGCCGTTCGGCAATGTCGCCGGGGGTTTCGCGTCCGCGCGCGGCCAGCCGCCGGGCCAGCAACTCTGGCGGGGCGGTGATAACGATCACCCGCAGGTCGGGGAAGACCGCCTGTGCCGCAGGCAGCGCCGCGCGGCTGCCGTTGAAGATCACGTCGCCGTCACCCCGCACCTGCGCGCTTGGTATCCCGTAGCTCAGGCCGTGGGCCTGCCAGTCCAGCGCGAACTCGCCCCGTGCCTTGCGGGCGGCGAATTCCGCGGGCGTGACGCCCTCGAAATCCTCGCCCCCGGCCCCGGTCGGGCGGGTAATGACGCGGCGGGCCAGCCGCAAGCCGGGACGCGCCCGCAGCGCGCCCTCGATCAGCGTGTCCTTGCCCGCGCCCGAGGGGCCGACCACCGCGAAGATCATGCCACAGCCTTGGGCGTGAAGCCGGTCACGTCCACCAGCCGGTCGCAGACGGGGGCGCGGGCGCGGGCGGCCTCGTCGTGGAAGATGCCGAGGACTGCGGCAACGCGCGCCCTGGCTTCCTCGATCAGCCGCAGCACGACCTCGCGGTTGGTGGCGTCAAGGCTGGCGGTGGGTTCGTCCAGCAGCAGCGCCGCGTAAGGGCGGGCGAAGCCGCGGGCGATGTTGACGCGCTGCTGCTCGCCGCCCGGGAAGGTGGTGGGCGACAGGCCCCACAGCCGCTCGGGGATGTTGAGCCGGCGCAGCAGCGCCGCCGCCCTCGCCTTTGCCGCGTCGGAGGATGTGCCCAGCGTCAGCAGCGGCTCGGCCCCTACCTCCAGCGTCGGCACGCGCGGGAGGCGCAGGAACTGGCTGATATGGCCCAAGGTATCCCGCCGCAGCGCGATGATCCCGCGCGGCGAGGCCGTCGCCACATCGGTGCCGCCCACGATGATGCAGCCCCCGGCGGCAAGGTAGTTGCCCCAGAGCATCCGCATCAGCCGATGCGCCAGCAGCCGGACCACGGCAAGGTCATGGGTCACGATGATGACCGACAGCCCGAGGTCGCGCACGAGCCCGCGCAGCAGGTCCGGCAGACGCGCCTGCACCGAGACATCCAGGCCCCGGGTCGGCTCGTCCATGAAAACCAGCCGCGGCCCGGTCATGAGGTTCCGCGCGATCTGCAGCCGCTGCTGCATCCCGCCCGAGAACTGCGCGGGCCTGTCGTCGACGCGGTCGGCGGCGGTTTCGGCCCGACCCAGCCAGTCCTGCGCGGTTTCTCGGATGCCGCCATAGTTGCGCGCGATGTCCTCGTACAGCTTGACATGCATGAGGCCGTATTCCTCAAGTTCGTGCATCTTGCGCGTTTCCGTCTCGCGCGGTTCCAGAAAGCGCAAAGGTTCCGGGATCGGCACCTGATAGACGAGGATCTGGTCCTCGGCCAGCGGCTGTTCGGGGATGCAGTGGCGGGTCTGGATAACGGCCGCCTCGTCGGTGCGTTCGGTGACGGCGACGCCTGCGGTGCGCTGGAAG
This sequence comes from Paracoccus sp. MC1854, assembly GCF_014164635.1. NCBI lineage: Bacteria > Pseudomonadati > Pseudomonadota > Alphaproteobacteria > Rhodobacterales > Paracoccaceae > Paracoccus > Paracoccus sp. MC1854. The sequence continues at coordinate 156,845 of NZ_JACJFU010000004.1, forward strand.
AGCTTGCGGATGCTGACCGCGTTGGCGGGGTCGTCCGCGCCCTCGTCGATGACCTTCAGCCAGTCCCCGGGGCTCAGGCGGGCGGTCGTCACCTGCACCGCTGCCGGTGCCCCAGCCGTAAGGCATGGGCATCTCGCGGCTGGCGAAGGGCACCTGATAGCCGGGCACCGCCACGGCCTTGAGGATCGCGCGGCGGATCATGCGGGTGGCCTGTTCGTCCGGGCAGGCGAAGTTGCAATCGCTCACAGCAGCCCCCGTTCGCTCAGGTCGGTTTCCAGCCCCTCGGGCGTGGTGAAGACCACCGCCTCCATCCCGAAGGCACGGGCACCTGCCACGTTGGCCGGGCTGTCGTCGATGAAAAGGCAATCCGCAGGGTCCAGCCCGTTGCGGGCGCAGAGGACACGAAAGATCGCGGCATCGGGTTTCAGCAGCTTCTCCTGCCCCGAGACCACCACGTCGCGGAAGACCTGCGTCAGCCGGGGATGCAGGCGCTGGGCGTCGGGCCAGGTCTCGTCTGACCAGTTGGTGATCGCGTAAAGCACGTGGCCTCGCGCCGCCAGCCGGTCCACCAGCGCCCATGTGCCCTCGATCGGCTCGGCGATGGTCTCGGCATGGCGCGAAGGATAGTCAGTCGCCGGATGCGCGCGCTCGCCATGGCGGGCGCGCAGGTCGGCGCTCGCTTCGGCCCAGCTTCGACCGCCGTCCTGAAGGCGGTTCCAGTCGTGGAAGCCCACCTCGTCCAGATAGGCATCGATGAGTTCGGGGCTGTCGAAGTGATCCGCGAAGGCCGCGTTAAGGTTCCAGCGGACCAGCACATTGCCGATGTCGAAGACGATGTTCATGCTGCAGCCTCCTGCATCGGCGCGGCCTCGGCCCGCAAGCGGCGGACGAGTTCCAGTTCCGCCTGGAAATCAACATAAAGCGGCAGATTGATATGTTCCAGGAAGCCAGTCGCCTGGATGTTGTCGCAGTGATAGAGCACGAATTCCTCGTCCTGCGCCGGGGGCGCCGGTGTCATCCTCGCCCAGTTCCCGCCAGCGCGGCGCCCGGTCCACGAGGCTCATGGAGACGGCCTTCCATTCGGACTGACCGAAAACCAACCCATAACCGCGCGTGAACCGCGGCAGCTTGGTGCGGGAGCCCTTGAACTGGTTCACCGTCTCGGATTCGGTCAGCTCGACCTCGCCGATCTCGACGGAAAAGCCCAATTTTAGAATCCCCACCTCGACGGCCACGCGGCCGATGCGAAGCTCGCCCACGAAAGCATGGATGCGGCCAAGGCCGCGCTGGGTGGAAGAGGCGAGCGACAGGATGAAGCCCTCGTCCCTCCGCGCAAGCGCCTGCAGTCGCAAGGGACGGGCGGCGGGCAGTTCCAGCGGCTCGCGCGTCAGGTCAGGGAGCGCGGTGTCGCCCTGCGCCTCGGGGGTCGCGTCCTGCGCGGTTGCAGCCGCGACCTCGCCCTCGGCCCCGAGCTTCATGTCGAGCGGACGGTGCGTATAGTCGAAGGCCGGCCCCAGCACCTGCCCGCCCGGCAGGTCCTTGAAGGTCGCGCTGCCCCGCCGGTCCACCGCCATCGCCGCCGTGTCCACCGGACGCGAGGCCCCCAGCCGTGGCAGCGTCGTTCGATGGGCGCGGATCAGGAACACCGCTTCGATCAGGTCGCCGCGCGCCTGCCTGATCGCCAGCGCGGCAAGGTCGGGTCGTAAAGCGAGCCTTCTGTCATCCCCCCGGTTGACCGCCAGCCGCATCTGTTCGCGGATCGGGGCAATGGTCAGGTCCGGGACGGCGGGGTCGCCGCGGAGTTCCTCGGCCAGCCAGACATGGGCATTGTCGATGGCGCGCTCGCCACCCTGACGGCGACCTACATCAGGTAGCCTCCACGCGCGTTGAACGGGGCACCGCGGCGAGCCGGTCGCCGCAGGTCAGGATGCAGTCCCAGCCCAGCGGGAACAGCGCCCGGTTGTGCCGGAACGCCGCCGTTTCCGGTAGCGACAGGCTTGCCGCGTCGCGGATGCCGGGTGCGGTCAGGCGTCAAGCCGTCCGGTTTCCACGATCAGCGTAGCCGAGCGGTCGGGACAATCCGGCTGCCCGGTGCGGAAGCGGCTGACGGGCTGCAGTGCGGTCCATGTGCCCAGGGCGAACACTGCCTTCTCTGCCAGGACAAGCGGAGCGCCGATGAGGAAGGCCAGCCAATCCCGCAATGCCGGGCAGTCCACCGCGCCCGCAAGGAACAGCGGAGTCGTCGGGTCCGCTGCCACCAGCAGCGCCACGCCCGCGGCGGGCGACAGCGGCGCGGGAGGTGCCGCGCCCTCGACATGGTGGATCGTGCTGGGGCAGGCTATCGCCTCAAGATTCGAGTCTGCAAGGGCATCGCCGGGCAACCCGCGACGATCATCAAGGGGTCCACGTCCTTCATCACCACCGCGCCCGAGGCAACGATGGCGCCATGCCCGAGCCGGCCGTCCGGCCCACGCACCGTCCGCCGCGCCGCACTGGCGGCGAAGAAGGTGGGGTCGTCCTCCGCATCCTCACAGTAAAAGCTTGAGGGGTAAAAGGAAATGATGCTGCGCCGCATGGGTCCAAGGATGATCCGTCAGCCCGATCCGCACCATCGCCGCGATACGGGCGAAGTGCCCGACCGTGGTGTTGGCAACATCCGCCAACCGGTGGCAACAGGCATAGTCTCAGTAATCCGAGTTCAGGACGCGCGACCCCTGCCCCACCCCGCACCAAGCGCCAAAGGTCGAATTGGCCATCTCGCATCGCGGATGGATGAAGGGGCCATCGACGGACAGTCGGGGCATCTCTGCATATTTCTTCTTTGTTCAAACATCCTGCGGGCTTCCAAGCGCCCGGACAGGGCGCGGATCAGAAAACAGCCGTCATGGCTGTTTTCCCGCTGAATGAGTCCGGTGGTCAGTTTTCAGCGAGGAAGGCTCCGGCAGCGCCCCGGTGCGGCGGCTCAACCCCCGTGTTCACCCGCCCCGGATGAGCCTGCGCCGCACCTAGCCCGACAGGCTGTCCATCAGAATCACCACCAGCACGATCAGCACCATGTAACGGGCGACCTCCTCCCAGTCCTTCCGGGTCATGATCGCCTGCGTCAGCAAAAGCCCGATGCCCCCCTCGCCTACGAAGCCGAGGACGGCGCTGGCGCGGACGTTGATCTCGAAACGCAGCAGCGCGCAGGAGAGCCAGTTCGGCGCGACCTGCGGGATCACGCCCAGCCACATCCGCTGTGACCAGTTGGCACCGACCCAGTGCAGGTCCTCGACGGACCCGGCGTCGGCGTTCTCGGCCACTGCAGAAAACATGCCCAGCGCACCCGCCGTGTGGATCGCGATGACGATGACGGCGGGAACCGGCCCGCTGCCGAGAATGAAGATCAGGACCCGGCGCGATCTCGGGCACGGCGCCGAAGTCATCCATCAGGCGGCGGAAGACCGGCGTCAGCCGCGGCCAGCGCGACAGCTCGCGCGTGGCCAGCAGCGTCGCCACGGCGGCGATGTTGACCGTTTCGACCAGCGAGGGGAAGAACTGCACGATCCGCCCCGGAATGGCGGCCCGCTTTTCCCAGGCCTCGGACAGCACTTCGGACGGAAAGGCCGTCAGCATCGGCAGGCCGTTCAGGAAACCGCCCGCGTTGCGTCCCTCGGCCAGCAGGATGTCGGTTTCCTGCAGGTCGGCGGTCAGTCGGGTGACCTTCTCCTTCATGTCCTCGGGCAGCGCCGCGCGCAGCACCATCGGGCCTTCGGGGATCAGCTTCGAGCGTCAGATCTCGACCAGTTCGTTCATGTCGATCAGACCGGCGTCGGCAGCCTTGCGGAAGGCGCCCGAGTTGTCGCCGTCTTCGCAGTTCCCCTGCCCGTCGGCCCAGGACAGGCCCGCGTCGATGTCGCCGTTCCGGATGCCGACCAGCGTCTGCTCGTGCCCGCCCGACATGCGGATCTCCGAGAAATGCTCCTCGAGCGGGCCATGGGTGTGGCGCAGATCGGCGTCCGGAACCAGATGGCCCGAGGTCGAGTTCGCGTCGGCACGGGCGAAGCCGCTGGAACAACAGCCGGTCGAGCCGTCCATGTTCTGCTTGATCGGCCGCACCGTGACCGCATCGGGGTCGATCAGGTGGATCTTGGCATAGCCCGAAGCGCCCAGTCAGGCATAGTCCAGCGTGCCGCCCGGCAGCCCATTGGATCACCCCGTCATGATCGGCGGGGGCGAAGACCTTGACGGGGAGACCCGGCGCCTCTTCGACCCTGGCGCGCAGGCATTCGCCCGAGGTCAGACGGTCTCTCCGCCCATGACGCCGATGTTGAACTGGCTGATCTCCTGGGCCGAGAGGGGGCCGACCAGCGCGGTGGCGGCGGCAAGAACGGCGGTGGGGGTCTTCATGAAAGGCTCCATGCAGTTGCGGCTCCGGCTTTCGGGGCCAAGGGGAAGTGGTTGGAAGGTGTCAGAACAGCATCGCGTCCGCCCAGGCGCGGTCCGGAGCGCGGTCGGCGGTCGATGTTGCAGCCTCGTTGAAATCGGCGCCGGCGCTGTAGATTTTGCGGGCGACGCCTGTCGAAAGCTGCTCGGGGCGACCGTCGAAGGCGATGCGGCCGTCGCACATCCCGATCACGCGGTCGCAATAGCGCCGCGCAGTGTCCAGCGTGTGCAGGTTGGCGATCACGATGGGCGCGTCCTCGGCATTGATGCGCTTGAGCGTGTCCATCATCACCTGCGCGTTCAGCGGGTCGAGGCTGGCGAGGAGTTCGTCCGCAAGGATGATCCGGGGGTCCTGCATCAGCGCGCTTGGGCGCCTGCTCGGCGATGCCGAGGCGATCGAGGATGTCGAGCGCCCGCAGGATGTCAGCTTTGGACCACAGGCTGAACATGGTCGGCAGGGTCGCGCAGCAGTTGAGGACGCCGCAAAGGACGTTCGACACCACGTCCATTCGGGGCACAAGGTTGAACTGCGGGAAGATCATCGCACATTGCGGCCGCCATTCGCGGGCAGGGACACCCCGCAGAGCCAGCACGTCGCGCCCCTTGACCATGATCTGCCCCGAAGTCGCGTCTGTCAGCCGGTTCATCAACCGCAGGAATGTGGGCTTGCCCGCGCCCGACCGCCCGATGATGCCGACAAAGGCAGGCCCATCGACCGAGAAGCTGACGTCATCGACCGCCGCCTTGGCGCCGAACATCCGCGTCACCGATTTCACCTGCAGCATCTCTGTCCGTCCCGGGTCAAGCTCGGGGCGCTGATAGGGACTGCAGATGACGGATTTCTGGCAGGCACATGAGACCTGGGTACCGGTCGGAGCGGTGCCGCGGAACACTGACGGCTAGGGCCTGACCCTCCGGCCCAGCAGCGCGGGCAGCGACAGCCCCAGAAGGACGGCGGCAAGCGGCAGGGCAAAGACAAAGCCGATGCGCGAAAAGCCTGCCGCACCGACCACGCCGCCCGCGACGAAGACGCCGACAAGCTGCAGGTGGATGCGCAGTTTCCGGGGGTCGGCGCCCATGTGCCGTCCCGGGAAGGCGCGGGCAAAGACCTCGCGGCCCAGCTCGATCCCGATGTCGGTGATCATGCCGGTCGCATGGGTCGTGCGGATGCGCGCGCCCGAGATCTTGGTGATCGTCGCGTTCTGCATCCCCATTATGAAACAAAGGCAGGCCAGCGCGAACAGCCGTCCCGGCGGGCTGGTGAAGATGCCGCCGCTGGCGAAGCAGGCCAGAAACCCCCCCTGCACCGCGACCGGCAGGGCATATTGCCGCCCCATGCTGCGAAGCCGCGCCCAGTTGATCAGCAGCGTGCTGAAACCCGCGCCCGCGACAAAGGCGCCGATGGCGACGGCGGCGACAAGGGCGATCCAGAACTCTCCGATCACGAGATTGTCGGCCAGTTGCGACAGGTAGCCCGTCATGTGCGAGGTATAGGCGCCCAGCGCGAAGAAGCCGCCCGCGTTCGACGCGCCCGCCACCGCGGCCAGCACCGTTGCCAGCACCAGGTCGGTCCCGCGCGAGCGGCGATGCCCCATCAGCACCCGCGCCGAGGCGACCGGTCGCAAGATACGTCTGCGGAACCTCACAGCGGAACGCAATCCTCGGGGTGACGGGTCTGCCTGAGACTAGGGGCACAGCCGCTGCGGCGGCAAGATGCAGAGACGGCTGATGGCTGACCGACTTTCCCGGCCAAAGCCGGACTGCCCGGCCCGTGACGGCGGGATTGCCTGCGGGAGCCGCCGCCCCTAGCCTGCGCAAGCCCTGACCCCACCGAAGGACGGACCCATGACCGGCAAGACCCTGTTCATCACCGGAGCCTCCAGCGGCATCGGCGCCGCCACGGCCAGACTTGCGGTCGCGCACGGCTGGCGCGTGGGGCTGTTCGCCCGGCGCGAGGACCGCCTGCGCGCGCTGGTGGCAGAACTGGGGGAAGACCGCGCTCTGACCCTGCCGGGCGATGTCACTGACCTCGCCGACCTGCAGACGGCGCTGGAACGGATGTCGGACCGCTTCGGCGCGGTTGACGCGGCCTTTGCCAATGCAGGCCGCGGCCTGAACGCCGCCGGGACCGAGGGCGGCGATCCCGGGGAATGGCAGGACATGATCCGCATCAACGTCATGGGTCTGCTGTTCACCGCCAAGGCGGCCCTGCCCTTTCTGAAGAAGACGCAGGGCCATCTGCTGATGACCGGCTCGGCCGCCGGGCGGGTGCATATCAAGGGCTCGGTCTATGGCGCCTCCAAGTGGTTCGTCCATGGCTATGGCGGCAATCTGGCCGAGGAGATGCGCGAATGGGGCGGACGCTGCACCGTCATCGCGCCCGGCATGGTGGACACCGACTTCTTCGACGAGGCCAAGCCCAAGGCGATCCGCCCCGACGAGGTGGCCCGCGCGGCGCTCTACGCGCTGGAAGCCGGGGACCACGCCGCCGTGCGCGAGGTCTTCCTGATGCCGCGCTGAGGGCGGTTGCGGCTGGACAAGGATACGCCGCCCCGCTTCCCTGCGCCCATGACCATCACGGGGCGGAACGCCCATCGCGAGGACAACATGCCGCACGACAGCCTTGAACTGAGATCGACCATCACCGCCGACGGAACCCTGCGGGTCAACCTGGATCGGGTTTCGGTCCCCGACCCCGGAAAGGGCGAGCTTCTGGTCCGGGTCGAGGCCGCGCCGGTCAATCCTTCAGACCTCGGCCTGCTGTTCGGGCCGGCCGACATGGCGACGCTGAAGGCCGAGGGCACCAAGGACGCCCCGGTCCTGACCGCGAGTGTGCCGCCGCATCTTCTGCCTGCCGTCAGCGCCCGTCTGGACCAGTCGATGCCGGTCGGCAACGAAGGCGCGGGCACAGTGATCGCCGCCGGTCCCGACCTGCAGGACCTGATCGGCCGGCGCGTCGCCATGATCGGCGGCGCCATGTATGCCGAGTTGCGGCTGATCCGCCCCGAGGCCTGCATCGTCCTGCCCGAAGGCGCGGGCGCGGCCGAAGGGGCGGCGCTGTTCGTCAATCCGCTGACCGCGCTGGGCTTTGTCGAGACGATGCGGGCCGAAGGCCACAAGGCCATCGTCCATGTCCCCGCCGCCTCGAACCTCGGGCAGATGCTGGTGCGGATCTGCAAGGCCGACGGGATCGAACTGGTCAACATCGTCCGCAGCCCGGCGCAGGCCGAGCTTCTGCGCAGCATCGGCGCCACCCATGTCCTCGACAGCAGCGCGCCCGACTTCCGCCGGACGCTGGAGGAGGCCATCGCCGCGACCGAGGCGACGCTCGCCTTCGACGCCATCGGCGGCGGCGAGATGACCAGCACCATCCTGAACGCGATAGAGGCCGTGGCCGCCCGCAGCCTTGAAAGCTATGACCGCTACGGCTCCTCGACGATGAAGCAGGTCTATGTCTACGGGGCGCTGGACACTGGCCCCACGATCCTCAAGCGCGGCTTCGGCTTCACCTGGGGGATCGGCGGCTGGCTTCTGTTCAACGCGCTGAAGCGCATGGATCCGGCCATCGTGCAGCGGATGCGCGAGCGCGTGGCGGCCGAGATGACGACCACCTTCGCCAGCCACTACACCGCCACCATCAGCCTAGCCGATGTCCTGAAGCCCGAGATCGCATTGGCCTGCCAGAAGAAGGCGACCGGAGAGAAATACCTGATCACGCCCTGAGGCCGGACGAGGATCGCCCCGCGGCGACGCATCCCGGCGACCGCCTGTTCCGCGGGTTCTCGGATCCGCGGCAGGCATCGCCCCGGCGGTCCTTGCAGACACGGGGCGCATCCTCACGACAGCCGGGGCGCTGCGTCCCGCCCGGACAGGCCCGCTATCATTCCTGATGCGACAGCGGGTCCACGGGCTTCGCGCCCTCCGAAGGCTCGCCGGGAAGGCGGATATGGGGGGCGGTGGCCTGCACGATGGGGTCCACCGGCTCGCCCGCGCGCAGGGCCGCCAGCAGGTCCATCCGCATCCGGTAGGTCCAGAAATCGTTGATGTGGCCCGCCACCGCGATCTCTGGCTCGCCCGGCTGGCTGCGGAAGAAGGTGGCGATCTGGTTCGCCATGCGGATCAGCTTTTCATGCGGCGTGTGTTCAGAGATTTCGGACAAGGCGTCAGCCCTTCATGCGCTGGGGGTGGGTGTAAAGGTCGAAAGCCTCGCCGCGGGCGCGGCCGATCAGGGTGATGCCCGCCGCCTCGGCCCAGGCGATTGCCAGCCGCGTGGGCGTGCTGGCGCCGATCAGGACCGAGGCGCCGATGCGGGCGGTCTTCTGCACCAGATCGACCGACAGGCGCGAGGACATGACGATGGCCCCGCCCTTCGCGTCGAGCCCCTGGTCCGCCATCGCGCCCGCCAGCTTGTCGAGCGCGTTGTGGCGGCCCACGTCCTCGCGCACGATGGCCGTGTCGGGCGACCAGAACCCCGCCGCGTGTATCGCGGGCGTCTCGCGCCAGCGGCGCTGGCCATCGGACAGCGCCTGCATCGCGCGGCCGACGTCTTGTGGAGACAGGCCCGCGTCCTCGGCCACCCGCACGACCTGTGGCAGGGCGGCGGCGATGCTGTCCACGCCGCAAAGGCCGCAGCCCACGGGGCCGACCATGCTGCGCCGCCGCTCGGCCAGACCCGAGGCGAGGCCGGGGCGCAGCCACAACCGCGCCTCATAGGCGGGAACGCCGGGTAGTTGCGCGGGCGGCCGGACCTGCGTGATCTCTCGGTCGGTCACGTCAGCGGACGAGGCGATCAGCCCCTCGGTCAGCGCAAAGCCCAGCGCGAAATCGGCCAAGTCGTGCGGCGTTGCCATCAGCACCGCCTGGCTGGTGCCGTCGATGACGATGGCGACGGCGGCTTCCTCGGGCGCTGCAGGCGCGTCGGCCGCCACCCAGCCGCCGGACCAGCGGCGGGGCGGCTTTCCCGCAGCCGGGGCGGTCGGCTGCGGGGATGATGCCGTCCTGTCTTCGGCCGCGCCTGCCCCCATGCTTGCCTCACCGGGGGGCAGCGCGGCCGAAATTGTCGCCTCTTGCAGCGTGCCTGTGTCCGTCCCCGGCCCGCTGCCTTGGCGAGCCGGTCCTGTTTTGCTCATTCCGCGGCCGGCAGGATGCGGCGGGCGAGTTCCGAATGGCTGCGATACTGTTCCTGCCATTCGGACGGCCCGTTCGAGGGGCTGACCTGCACCGCCGTCACCTTGAACTCGGGGCAGTTGGTGGCCCAGTCCGAGTTGTCGGTCGTCACCACGTTGGCCTGCGTGTTCGGGTGGTGGAAGGTCGTGTAGACCACGCCCGGCGCGACCCGATCGGTGATCTTCGCCCGGATCGTCGTGTCGCCCGCCCGGCTAGCCACGCGGACATAATCGCCCTCGCGGACGCCGCGCTGTTCGGCGTCATGGGGGTGGATCTCCAGCAGATCCTCGGGATGCCAGACAGTGTTGTCGGTGCGCCGGGTCTGGGCGCCGACGTTGTATTGGGTCAGCGTCCGCCCCGTGGTCAGCAGCAGCGGGAAGCGGCCGCCGGTGCGCTCGTCGCTTGGGACATACTCGGTGTTGATGAACTTGCCGGGACCGCGCGCAAAGCCGTCGATGTGCATGACGGGCGTGCCCAGGGGGGCCGCGTCGTTGCAGGGCCACTGCACCGAGCCTTCGCGATCCAGCAGGTCGTAGCTGACGCCCGCGAAGCTGGGCGTGGTCAGCGCGATCTCGTCCATGATCTGCGAGGGATGGTCATAGTGCCAGCCCGCGCCCATGGCATTCGCCAGCATGATCGTGATTTCCCAGTCGGCATGGCCGTTCATGGGGGTCATGGCCTTGCGGACCATGTTGATCCGGCGTTCCGCATTGGTGAAGGTGCCGTCCTTTTCCAGGAAGCTCGACCCCGGCAGGAAGACATGGGCGTAGTTCGAGGTCTCGTTCAGGAACAGGTCGTGGACGATCAGGATGTCTAGGCTCGCCAGCGCCGACTGGACGTGGGTGGTGTCGGGATCGGACTGCAGCACGTCCTCGCCCTGGCAATACAGGCCCTTGAACCGGCCCTGCGTCGCCGCGTCGAACATGTTGGGGATGCGAAGCCCCGGTTCGTCGGACAGCGGCACGCCCCAGACGCGCTCGTAAAGCTCGCGTGTCTCGATGTCGGTGACGTGGCGATAGCCGGGGTATTCGTGCGGGAAGGACCCCATGTCGCAGGAACCCTGCACGTTGTTCTGGCCGCGCAGCGGGTTCACGCCGGTCCCCGGCTTGCCGATGTTGCCGGTCATCATCGCAAGGTTCGCGATCGCCATGACGGTGGTCGAGCCCTGCGAATGTTCCGTTACCCCCAGCCCGTAATAGATCGACGCGCGCGGCGCCTTCGCATAGGCGCGGGCCGCCTGCCGGATCAGGTCGGCGGGCACGTGGCTGTGGCGCTCGACCTCCTCGGGGGAATGGCGCGGGTCCAGCAGGAAGTCGCGATATTCGAGGAATTCGTCCCAGTCGCAGCGTTCGCGGATATAGGCCTCGTCATAGAGGCCTTCGGCCGCGATCACATGAGCCATGGCGGTCAGGACGGCCACATTGGTGCCGGGCAGCAGCGGCAGGTGGATCGCCTCGTTCCGGTGCACGCTGTCCAGCAGGTCGATGTGGCGCGGGTCGAGCACGATCAGCCCCGCCCCTTCGCGCAGCCGCTTGCGCAGGCGAGAGCCGAAGACCGGGTGCCCCTCGGTCGGGTTCGCCCCGATCACCAGCGCAAGGTCGGTATGCTCGACCGAGTCGAAGTCATGCGTCCCCGCCGAGGTGCCGAAAGCGGTCTTGAGGCCGTAGCCCGTGGGCGAGTGGCAGACGCGGGCGCAGGTGTCGGTGTTGTTGTTGCCAAAGACCGCGCGGGCGAGCTTCTGCACCAGATAGGTTTCCTCGTTCGTGCAGCGCGACGAGGTGATGACGCCGACGGAATCCCGGCCGTGCTTCTCCTGCGTCGCGCGCAGGCGGTCGGCGGCGAAGCGGATCGCCTCCTCCCAGGACACCACCCGCCACGGGTCGCGGTAATCCTCGCGGATCATCGGGTTCAGGATGCGTTCCGCATGGGTCGCATAGCCCCAGGCGAAGCGGCCCTTGACGCAGGAATGCCCGCGGTTGGCCTTGCCGTCCTTGCTGGGCACCATCTTCACGACCGTCTCGCCGCGCATATGGGCGTCGAAGGAACAGCCGACGCCGCAATAGGCGCAGGTTGTCTTCACGATGCGCTCGGGCGTGCCGATCTCGATCACGGTGTTCTCGATCAGCGTGGCGGTCGGGCAGACCTGCACGCAGGCGCCGCAGGACACGCAGTCGGACGACAGGAAGCTGTCGGACATCATCCCCGCGCTGACGCGGCTGTCAAAGCCGCGGCCGTCGATGGTCAGGGCGAAGGTGCCCTGCACCTCCTCGCAGGCCCGCACGCAGCGCGAGCAGACGATGCACTTCGCCGGATCGAAGGTGAAATACGGGTTGGAATGGTCCTTGGCCCGCCATTCCGGGTTCGACTCGCCGTTGTCGCGGCGCTGGAAATGGTTCTTGCCCGGCTCATAGCGGACCTCGCGCAGGCCCACGGCGCCGGCCATGTCCTGCAACTCGCAATCGCCGTTGGCCGCGCAGGTCAGGCAGTCGAGCGGGTGGTCCGAGATGTAAAGCTCCATCACCCCGCGCCGGATCTGCGCGACTTCGTCGGTCTGGGTGCGGACGACCATGCCCTCGGCCACCGGCGTGGTGCAGGAGGCGGGCGTCCCTCGCATCCCGTCGATCTGGACGACGCACAGGCGGCAGGACCCGAAGGCCGTCAGGTGGTCGGTCGCGCAGAGCTTCGGCACCGTGATCCCGGCGATGGCGGCGGCGCGCATGACGCTGGTGCCCGCCGGAACCGCGACGGGGATGCCGTCCACCGTCAGCGTGACGATGATGTCGGACAGCGACGCGGGGGTGCCGAGGTCGCGGTCGTCGGGGATGATGAAGTCCTTCATTCGGCAGCCTCCACCCGGCGCGTCCTGCCGGTGAAATCATCGGGAAAATGCGTCAGCGCGGACATGACTGGATAAGGCGCAAAGCCCCCCAAGGCGCAGAGGCTTCCCCATTTCATCGTGTTGCAAAGATCGGAAAGGACCGGGATGGCTTCAAGGTCGCCGGCAGCAATCCGGTCGATTGTTTCGACGCCCCGTGTCGAGCCGATGCGGCAGGGCGTGCATTTTCCGCAGGACTCGATGGCGCAGAACTCCATCGCGAAGCGGGCGAGCGGCAGCATGTCGGCGCCGTCGTCGAAGATGACGATGCCCGCATGGCCGACGAGACCCTCTTTCCCCGCAAACTCCTCATAGCCGAAGGGCGTGTCGAACAGCGCGCGGGGGAAATAGGCGCCCAGGGGGCCACCCACCTGCACCGCCTTGACCGGGCGGCCCGAGGCGGTGCCGCCGCCGATCTCGTCCACGATCTCGCCCAGCGACAGGCCGAAGGCGACCTCGAACAGCCCACCATGCTTGACGTTGCCCGCGATCTGCAGCGGCATGGTCCCGCGAGACCGGCCGATGCCATGCGCCGCGTAAGCCGCCGCGCCATTCGCCATGATCCACGGCACGGTGGCCAGCGACAGCACGTTGTTGACGACCGTGGGCTTGCCGAGGAAGCCCTCCAGCGCCGGAATCGGGGGCTTGGCCCGAACGACGCCGCGCTTGCCTTCCAGGCTGTTCAGCAGGCTGGTCTCCTCGCCGCAGACATAGGCGCCCGCGCCGACCCGCACCTCCATGTCGAAGGCATGGGCGGAACCCAGCACCGACGGCCCCAGCACCCCTGCCGCCCGGGCGATGTCGGTGGCCGCGCGCATGACGCGGATCGCGTCGGGATATTCGCTGCGGATATAGACATAGCCCTGTACGGCACCCACGGCGATGCCCGCGACAGCCATGCCTTCGATGAGGGTGAAGGGGTCGCCTTCCATCACCATCCGGTCGGCGAATGTGCCGCTGTCGCCCTCGTCGGCGTTGCAGACGATATACTTGCGGTCGGCGGCGGCCTTGGCGACGGTTGCCCACTTGATCCCGGTCGGGAAGCCCGCCCCGCCCCGGCCGCGCAGGCCGGACTCCGTAACTTCGGAAACAATCTTGTCGGGTGCGGCCAGCGCCGCCTTCAGCCCCTCAAGCCCGCCATGGGCCTGATATTCCTCCAGCGACAACGGATCGATCACGCCCACGCGGGCAAAGGTCAGCCGCGTCTGCCGCTTCATCCAGGGCAGATCCTCGACCAGCCCCAGCGCCAGCGGATGCCCCTTGGGATCGGCGAGGATCGCCGGCACGTCCCCGGGCGCCACCGGCCCGAAGCCATGCCGCACGCCCTCAATCTCAAGCTCCATCAGCGGCTCAAGCCAGATCATCCCGCGCGAGCCGTTGCGCGTGGGGGCCACCCCCATCTCGCGCCGCACGGCCTCGGCCACCTCATCCGCGCCCAGCGCGCGGGCGGCGGCGTCGATCGGAACCCAGACCCGCATCAGCGCGCCCCCCCTGCCATGGCGACCACGCGCTGCGCGGTCGCGCGCCCGACCAGCCGGTCATCCATCTGCGCCGCAGGGCCGCAGGCGCAGAGGCCGAGGCAGAACACCGGCTCAAGCGTCAGTCGCCCATCCGCCGTCGTCTCGTGCCAGTCGAGGCCCAGCGCGCCCCGCACCTGCTCGGCCAGCGTGTCCGCGCCCATCGACTGGCAGGCCTCGGCGCGGCACAGCCGCAGCACATGGCGGCCCGCAGGCGCCTCGCGGAAATCGTGGTAGAAGCTGACGACGCCGTAAACCTCTGCCCGGCTCATCCCCAGCGCATTGCCGATGATCGGCTGCGCGGCCTCGGGGATCATGCCCCATTCCGCCTGCACATCATGCAGGATCGGCAGCAGCGGCCCTTCGCTTTCCGCATGGCGCACAATGATCGCCTGCAGCCTTTCAAGGCTTTCCCCGTCCAGTGCCGCAGCCCTGGGCTTGTTCGGAGGATGGGGCGAGTTGGCGCTTGTTGTCATGGGCTGGCTCCGAGGGAAATCCGCTTGCGCCCTAGGCATAGGTCGCCGCGATAGGCACATCAATCCTGAAGTATCGTTCGTTGATAGAGTTTATCTATTGAAACTCTGCCGCGCCACCTGCATCAGCGCCTCGACCAGTGGCGACAGCGGCTCGCGTTCTGCAAGCACCAGCCCGACCCGGTTGCCCGGCCCGTCCGACAGCGGGCGCGCCCGCACGCCCGCCGGCAACGGCAAGCCGTCCGCCAGCGCCTGCGGCAGGATCGCCGCCCAGTCGCCGGTCGTCACATGGGACAGGATCGCCAGCATCGAGTTCGATTCGACCCGCGGCACCGCCGGCGCATCCGCCTCGGCCAGCCGGGCCGAGACGATTCGACGATTCTGCATATCGGGGGTCAGCAGGCACAAGGGGCGCGTCGCCGCCTCGGTCCAGGACACAGGCCCCGAGTCGTCGGTCCGGTCCACGAGGCACAGGGTTTCCAGAAACAGCGGCACCGTCCGCAGCCGGCCCAGATGCTCGCCGTCGAGATAGGTCACGCCCGCGTCCAGTTCCAGCGCGGCGATCTGGTCGCGGATCTCGTCCGACGACCGCGACAGGATCGTGACCTGGGCCGAGGGATGGCGCGACAGGAACGGCGCCGTCAGTTCCGCGATGCGCGGCATGGCGGTGGGGATCACCCCCAGCCGTAGCCGGCCCGAGACGCCGCTGCGGGTCGCCCGCAGTTCCGCCTGCATGGTCCGCACGTCGCCGACGATGCGCCGCGCCCAGTCCAGCACCCGCTCGCCTTCCGGGGTCAGCCCGTGGAAGCGCGAGCCGCGCCGGACAAGCTGCACGCCCAGTTGATCCTCAAGCGACTTCAGCGCCGAGGACAGCGAGGGCTGGGTGATCCCCAGCGCCTCGGCGGCGCGGCCGAAATGCCGCTCGCGCGCAAGGACCATGAAGGCGTGCAGCCGGTCGATCATGCGACCCGGCCTGCGATTGCCGTCAGGGGAAAGCGGATCAAGACAAGGGCACCGGGTGGAAGCATCGCCAGCGCGTCGTCGTTAAAGGCTGTCACTGCGGACTCCGTGCCGCACGCGCGGGCTGCCGACCAGCTTCGGACATAGCCGAGCAGGCCCGACAGCGGCCATTCGGCAGCGATTTCCCGCTGGGGAACGACAGGACGCGGGAAGGGAAAGGGAAGGTCGCGGTAGCCGTTCTCGACATGAACGCGCTCGGGCGGCCAGAAGGGCGCGATCTCGTCGTGGTAGAAGCGGGCAAAGCGGTCGCCCAGGACGCCCGCGACTTCGGCGGGGCCATAGCTCACCAGCCCACCACCCCGCCAGGACGCAAGACCCGCCGGACCTCGGCGTAGAGGGCGGAAAGGTCGAACCAGCGCGCGGCCTGCGCCACGACCCCCAGATCGGCGGAGCCGTCAGCCACGGGCAGCGCGTCCGCCCCGCCCGCGCGCCAGTCGATGCACGGATGCGCGGGTGCCTCGGCCAGTTGGGCGGGGCTGACATCGATCCCCGGCACGGCGTCGAAGTGACCTACCAGCGTCAAGGTCAACTGCCCCGAGCCGCAGCCGACATCCACCCCCAGCCCGCGTCCGGGGCAGAGCGCAGCCAGCGCGGCGGCGAGTTCAGGGGGATAGGTCGGGCGGGCCTCGGCGTAATCGCCCGCGCCGCCGGTCACAGGATCTCGACCCGCCAGCTTTCGATGACGGTGTTGGCCAGCAGCTTCTCGCACATCCGGCCGACCTCGGCTTCGGCCTCGGCGCGGTCGGTGGTAGACAGGTCCAACTCGATCACCTTACCCTGCCGGACGCTGTTCACCCCGGAAAAGCCCAGCGTGCGCAGCGCATGGCGGATCGCCTCGCCCTGCGGGTCGAGGACGCCATTCTTCAGCATGATCGTGACTCGGGCTTTCATGCGCGGCGGTCCTTTCAGTTGATGAGCGTCGGCTTGACCGGAACGGCGGCAGGCATGACGCCTAGGCGGCGCGCGACCTCGGTATAGGCGTCGGTCAGGCTGCCCAGGTCGCGGCGGAACACGTCCTTGTCCAGCTTCTGCCCGGTTTTCACGTCCCACAGCCGGCAACTGTCGGGGCTGATCTCGTCGGCCACGACCAGCCGCATGAAGTCGCCGTCCCAGATGCGGCCGATCTCGATCTTGAAGTCGATCAGCTTGATGCCGACGCCATAGAACACCCCCGACAGGAAGTCGTTGACCCGCAGCGCCAAGGACACAATGTCGTCCATGTCCTGCTGCGTGGCCCAGCCGAAGGCGATGATGTATTCCTCGCTGACCATCGGATCGCCGAGCTCATCGTTCTTGTAGCTGTATTCGACGATGGGCCGGGGCAGTTGCGTCCCTTCCTCCATCCCCAGCCGCTTGGAGATGGATCCGGCGGCAAAGTTTCGCACGATCACTTCCAGCGGGATGATCTCGACCTGCCGGATCAGTTGCTCGCGCATGTTGATGCGGCGGATGAAATGGGTGGGGACGCCGATATTGCCCAAGCCCTGCATGAAATATTCGGACAGGCGGTTGTTCAGCACGCCCTTGCCGTCGATCACGGCTTTCTTCTGGGCGTTGAAGGCGGTGGCGTCGTCCTTGAAATACTGGATCAGGGTGCCAGGCTCGGTGCCTTCGTAAAGGATCTTGGCCTTGCCCTCGTAGATCTTCTTGCGCCGCGGGGCCATGATCGCGCCTTTCGTCTGGGCAAAGCGTTGAACGTCGCCGCACCCATAGCGCCGTTCGACCTTCGGGGGCAATACGGGCGGGGCCGGAAACGGGGTTGCGGCAAGAGGGTAGCAGAGGCATATCAAACGCAACCCTTGGACGGAGGCCGCAATGACCACTTTCGACGACCGCGAACGTTCCTATGAAACCAAGTTCGCCCATGACGCCGAACTGCGGTTCAAGGCCGAGGCGCGGCGCAACCGCCTGCTGGGCGAATGGGCGGCGGGGCTGCTGGGCAAGACCGGGGACGAGGCGCGGACCTATGCGCTGACCGTCGTGACCTCGGACTTCGAGGAGCCGGGCGAAGACGACGTGTTCCGCAAGCTCAGCGAGGACCTTGCCGGCAAGGCCGACGAGGCGACCATCCGCTCCAAGATGGTCGAACTGCGCGCCGAGGCCCGCCGCCAGGTCGTCGACGAGGTCTGAGAAGGCCTCCACTGTCCGGAAAAAAGAAAGCGGCGCCAGTGCCGACGCCGATCCGGCCGGGTTGATCATCGGGTGAGGCACTCACCCTGCAACCCGGCACCCTGGTGTCAGGCCGAGGGAACTCCACCGACAAGAAGATGCGCGCGCCTTCTTCATGCGGCGGCGGCCTCGGCTTTTGGATAGCGCCGCCCCATCATGATCCCGCGCATGGCGTTCAGCATCATCAGCGCTGCCCACAGCCCGTGGTTGCCGAAAGCCGGCGGCAGGATCAGCAGCGCCAGCACATAGACGGCCACCGAGGGCACCATGGCGTTGCGCATTTCGCGCGTCAGCGTGGCGCCGATAAAGATGCCATCCAGCATCCAGCTAGCCACGCCCACCAGCGGGGCGATCACCAGCCAGGGCAAGTAGACGCGCGCCACCTCGCGCACCTCGGGCGAGGTGGTCAGCAGGTCGATGATCGTCCCGCCCGCCCCCGCAAAGACCGCCGCCAGCAGCAGCGCCCCGGCCGCAGCCCAGGCGCTGGTCAGGCGGGCCGCTCGCCGCACCCGCTCGGGCCGCCGCGCGCCGACCGCCTGCCCCACCAGCGTCTCGGCGGCGAAGGCCAGTCCGTCCAGCGAATAGGCGGTGATCTGCAGGAACTGCATCAGAACCTGGTTGGCGGCCAGCGTCACGTCGCCCTGCGCCGCTCCCATGAACAGGAAGGTGGTGAAGGACGCCTGCAGCAGCACCGAGCGGATCATGATGTCGCCGTTCACGCCCGCCATCCGCGCCAGATGCTCGCGCGCCCACAGTCCGCCTGCCTGAAGCCCGTCCCGCAGCGCGTGCCGCGCGAACCACAGCGCCAGCGCGAAGCCCGACCACTCGGCCGCCAGCGTGGCCCAGGCCACCCCCGGCACGCCCATGTGCAGCCCCAGCACGAACCACAGGTCCAGCCCGATGTTGACAGCATTTATCAGCAGTTGCACCAGCAGGATCACCCGCGTCCGCTCGACCGCGATCATCCATCCGGTCAGCGCATACATCCCGATGGTCGCGGGCGCGCCCCAGATGCGGATGGACAGGTATTGCCGCGCCAGCGTCTCGACCTCGACTGACGCGGGCGACAGCCGGAAGGCAAGCCCGATCAGCGGCCCCTGCAGCAGAACCAGCAGCAGCCCGGCGCCCAGCCCCACGCAAAGCGCCCGCAGCAGATGCGCCCCCGACTGCGCCCGGTCCCCCGCCCCATGCGCCTGCGCCACCAGCCCCGAGGTGCCCATCCGCAGGAAGCCGAAGATCCAGTAAAGCGAGGTCAGGATCACCGCCCCGATCCCCACCGCGCCGATCGGCGCGGCCTCGCCCAACTGGCCCACGACGCCGGTATCCACCATTCCCAGGATCGGGATGGTCGCGTTTGCCAGCACGATCGGCAGCGCGATCGCCAGCACCCGGCGATGGGTCAGCGCGTCAGGAGGCATCAATCCTCAGCCCTGCGCCATCAGGAAATGGCCGCTCGCCTGGGCAAAGGGGCGCTCGGGGCTGTCCTGCCAGGCCTCGACCTGCACGCTGGCATAGCGGCGGCCCAGCCGGACCACGCGGGCGCGGGCATAGGCGTCGCGGGCGCCGGCCGAGCGCAGGTAGTCGATGGTGAAGTCGATGGTCTTGGGCAGGCGCGGCAACCCGTCCGGTCCGGGATGCAGCTCGCGGCCATCCTCGCCCAGCACGGCCCAGACAAGGCCGAGGACCGCGGTGGTTTCCAGGAATGCGGCTGTGACCCCGCCATGCAGGGCGGGCAGCACCGGGTTGCCGATCAGCCTGTCCGAAAATGGCAGGACAGCGGTCAGCTCGTCCCCCCGCCGGTCCACCCGGACCCCCAGCCAGCGCACATAGGGAACCTCGGCCAGCATCCGCTCGACGGTCGATTCGCGGATGGCGAACACATGGTCCATGTCACACCCCCACGGTGAAGGTGCCGGTGGCCGTGGCGACCGGGCTTTCACCCTCGTCATGGGCCACGGCGCGGACAAAGGCGACCGAGCGGGTCATGTGAAAGCATTCTGCCCGCGTCCGCACCCGTTGCCCCGAGGTCGCGGACCGCAGGTAGTCGATCCGAAGGTCGATGGTCGCCGTCGTCGCCGGCCGGTCGGGATGGGTCAGCACCGCCGCCCCGCAGCAGGTGTCCATCAGGGCCGAGATCACGCCCCCGTGCAGGACGCCGGTGCGGGGATCGCCCACGAACTCCTCGCGCCAGGGCATGGCGATCTCGACCACGCCGGGACCGGCCTCGACCAGTTCCATCCCCAGGGCGCTGGCGTGGGGGATGACCTCGATCATCGCACGCGCCAGCGCGTTTTCGTCCAGGCTCGCGGTGCCGGGCAGCAGTTCCATCCTTGTCCTCCTGTCGCGCCTCCGATCACTGCAACGGGCGCGGCTTCCCCGCAAGCCGGCGCGGAACGCACCCGCAGTGGTTGAGGTCGGCCCGGCACTGCGTTACGTTGCGGCAATTCATCAGGGCGCAGGGCCATGCCAGAGAACACTTGGATCAGTTTCAAGGACATGTGCGCCCGCTTCGACGTGACGCCGCGCACCCTGCGGTACTACGAATACATCGAACTGCTCAGCCCCCGGCGCGAGGGCCGCGCCCGCTGGTATGGCCCGCGCGAGATCGCGCGCATGAAGCTGATCATGCGCGGCCGCCGCTTCGGCTTCAGCCTTGAGGAAATCCGCCAGTGGCTGCTGATCTACCAGCAGCAGGGCACCCGCGCGCAATACGAGGTGTGGGTCGAATTCGCAACCCGGCAGCTGGACGTGCTGACCAACCAGCGGGCCGAGTTGGACGCCTCGATCACCGACCTGCGCAAGCTGCGAGACGACACGATCGACTTGCTGGCCGACATGCCCACCGAGGCGCGGGCCGAGGGGCAGGCCAGCTGACCTTCCGGCACCCGGCCCCCTGACGCAGCGTTCGTGCTGGCGAACCGCAGGGGGGCCTGCCATGCTTCCCCCACAGGGCTGGCGCGGGGGGCTCGGCGATGTCCGACGACGGCCGGCTTTGCGCCGGCGCAGCCCTCTGCCCGCCGCCGCGCGAAAGTTGAGAGAGGCCGCATGACCGCCTATACCGCCCCGATCCGCGACATGCAGTTCCTGCTGCACGAGGTGCTGAAAATCTCGGCCTCGGACCTGCCGGGCCATGCCGAGCTTGACCCGTCCTTCACCGAGGCCGTGCTGGAAGCCGCGGGCCAGATCGCAAGCGAGGTGCTGGCCCCGCTGAACGCCGTGGGCGACCAGCAGGGCTGTGTTCTGGAAAATGGTGCCGTCCGCACGCCCGAGGGCTTCAAGGCGGCTTTCGAGGCGATGAAGGAAGGCGGCTGGACCGGGCTTGACTGCGACCCCGAATATGGTGGCCAGGGGATGCCCTATGTGATGGGTGTGGCCACCGGCGAGATGTTCGTGTCGGCCAACATGGCCTTCAACATGTACCAGGGCCTGACCCACGGCGCCTATTCCGCGATCCACGCGCATGGCACGGACGCGCAGAAGCGGACCTACCTGCCGAAGATGGTGTCCTGCGACTGGACAGGCACCATGAACCTGACCGAGCCGCATTGCGGCACGGATCTGGGGATGCTGCGGACCAAGGCCGAACCGCAGGAGGACGGCAGCTACCTGATCACCGGGCAGAAGATCTTCATCTCGGCCGGCGACCATGACCTGTCCGAGAACGTGATCCATCTGGTTCTGGCCAAGGCTCCGGGCGGGGGCGAGGGCACCAAGGGCATCAGCCTGTTCATCGTTCCGAAGTTCCTGGTGAACGAGGACGGTTCGCTTGGCGATCGCCAGCCCGTCTCGGTCGGCAAGATCGAGGAGAAGATGGGCATCCATGGCAATTCCACCTGCGTCATGAACTATGACGGGGCGAAAGGGTGGCTCTTGGGCGAGCTGCACAAGGGCATGCGCGCCATGTTCACCATGATGAACGAGGCGCGGCTGGGTGTGGGCCTGCAAGGCTATGCTGTGGCCGAGGCCGCCTATCAGAACTCGGTCGCCTATGCCCGCGACCGGCTGCAGGGCCGTGCGGTCACGGGGGCCGAGAACCCCCAAGGCCCCGCCGACCCGATCATCGTGCATCCCGACATCCGCCGCGCGCTGATGGACCAGCGGTCCTTCCTTGAAGGCGCCCGTGCGCTGGCCTTCTGGGGCGCGCACATGATCGACCGTGGCCACAACGGCGACGCGGCGGCCGAGGGGCTGGTCTCGCTGATGACCCCCGTCATCAAGGGCTTCCTGACCGACAAGGGGTTCGAGGGCACCGTGCAGGCCCAGCAGGTCTATGGCGGCCACGGCTATATCGAGGAATGGGGGATGTCGCAGTTCGTCCGCGACGCCCGCATCGCCATGATCTACGAGGGTGCGAACGGCATCCAGGCGCTGGATCTCGTGGGCCGAAAGCTGGCGCTCGACGGCGGCAGGCACGTCATGGCCTTCTTCGAGATGGTCAAGGGCTTCATCAGAGAGAACGAGGGGAACGCGGCGCTGAAGGCCGATTTTCTCGGCCCGCTGAAGGCCGCATCCAAGGACCTGCAGGCGGCGGCCATGTTCTTCATGGAACGCGGCATGAAGAACCCGAACGACGCGCTGGCAGGCAGCTATGACTTCATGCACCTGTTCGGCCACGCCGCGCTGGGCCTGATGTGGGGCCGCATGGCGGTCGCAGCCCAGAAGGCTTTGGACGAGGGCACCGGTGACCGCGCCTTCTACGAAGCCAAGCTGATGACCGGCCGCTACTACATGAAGCGGCAATTGCCGATGACTGGCACGCATCTGGCCCGCATCCAGTCGGGGGCCGAGCCGGTGATGGCGCTTGCGGCCGAGCAGTTCTGAGATGACCACCCTCCCCGCCTGCGGCAGGGCCGGAGCCTCCGGCGGGGATATTTTGACGAAGAAGAACGCAGGCCGAAATAGCGGCCTCGGTTCGCGCGGCCCTTGGGCATCTCTGGCGGACCGAGGCTTCCTTCTCCTTCGACGGTCATCGGCTTCCCAGCCTGTACCGTGAGAATGACACTGAAGCAGAAGCCTTGAGAAACGGTTAACCGCTCACGAGATTCTTCTTCGAACAAATATCCCGCGGGATCGTCGTATACGACGATGGGGGCGCGAAGCCCCCGGCACGCGACCCGCGCAAACGCTTCGATCGGAGGACGCATGACCGACGCCTATATCTATGACGCCGCCCGCACGCCGCGCGGCAAGGGCCGCAAGGACGGCAGCCTGCACGAAGTCACGGCGGTCGCGCTGTCCGCGCGCCTGCTGAATGCGGTCAAGGAGCGCAACGGCCTGAGCGACCACGTGGTCGAGGACGTGATCTGGGGCAACGTCACCCAGGTCGGCGAACAGGGCGGCTGCCTTGCGCGGTCCGCCGTGCTGCTCTCGGACCTCGACGAGCGGGTGCCGGGCCTTTCGATCAACCGCTTCTGCGCGAGCGGCATGGAGGCCGTTAACCTCGCCGCCAACCAGGTCAAGGCCGGCGCGGGCGAGGCCTATATCGCGGGCGGCGTCGAGATGATGGGCCGCGTGGCGATGGGCAGCGACGGCGCGGCCATCGCCGTGGACCCCAGCCTTGCCATGAAGACCTACTTCGTCCCGCAGGGCATTTCCGCCGACATCATCGCCACCGAATACGGCTTCACCCGCGAGGAAGCCGACGCCTTCGGGGTCGAATCCCAGCGCCGCGCCGCCAAGGCGTGGGAGGAAGGGCGCTTCGCCAGGTCCATCGTCCCGGTGCGGGACCAGAACGGCGTCGTGATCCTCGAGCGCGACGAATACATGCGCCCGGGCACAACGATGGAAGATCTGGCCAAGCTAAAACCCGCCTTCAAGGAGATGGGCGAGGTCATGCCCGGCTTCGACAAGGTCGCGCTGCTGAAATACCCGCACCTCGACCGGATCGAGCATATCCACCACGCCGGGAACTCCTCGGGCATCGTGGACGGCGCGGGGGCGGTTCTGATCGGCAGCCGCGAATGGGGCGAGGCCCGCGGCCTGAAGCCCCGCGCCCGCATCCGCGCCACGGCCAAGATCGGCACCGATCCGACGATCATGCTGACCGGCCCGGTCCCGGTGACGGAGCGGGTGCTGCAGCAGTCGGGCATGAGCATCTCGGACATCGACCTCTTCGAGGTGAACGAGGCTTTCTCCTCGGTCGTCCTGCGCTTCATGCAGGCCTTCCAGGTCGATCCCGCGCGGGTCAACGTCAATGGCGGCGCCATCGCCATGGGCCACCCGCTGGGCGCGACCGGCGCCATCATCATCGGCACGCTGCTGGACGAACTGGAGCGGCAGGACAAGGAAACGGGTCTCGCGACCCTCTGCGTGGCGTCCGGCATGGGTGCGGCAACGATCATCGAGCGGGTGTGAGCATGCAGGTCTTTCGCAAACGCCCGGACGGCGAGATTTATCTGCCGCATCCCGATCGCGCTGGACGCTACGTCCTTGGAAATCCGCAATACGGTAATGAGAAGCACCACGCGAAAAACAAGGTGCTGGCTGACACTTTGGAAGAAGCCGTGCGGCTTGTGGAGCAGCACGGCTTCTCGCTCCGCATGAAGGGTCAGGCCACGAAGCAGACGAATCTCATTTCGCCCCGCGAAATCCAGATCGTCCGATAGGGAGAATGAGATGACCGATTTCACCATGCAGAAGGGCGACGATGGCGTCGCCGTCATCACCTGGGACGTGCCCGGCAAGTCGATGAACGTGCTGTCGATGGACGGCGCGGGTGAACTCAGCAACCTGATCGACGACGCGCTGGCGGACGCAGCTGTGAAGGGCATCGTCATCACCAGCGGCAAGGCGGACTTCGCCGCCGGCATGGACCTGAACGTGCTGGCGCAGATGAAGGAAGGCGGCGCGCAGACGGTCTTCGACGGCGTGATGAGCCTGCACCACCTGCTGCGCAAGATCGAACTCGCGGGCATGGACCGCAAGACGCAGAAGGGGGCCAAGCCCATCGCCGCCGCCCTGCCCGGCACCGCGCTGGGGATCGGGCTGGAGCTGCCGCTGGCGACCCATCGCATCTTTGCCGCGAACAATCTGAAGGCAAAGATCGGCCTGCCCGAGATCATGGTCGGCATCTTCCCCGGCGCGGGCGGCACCACGCGGCTGATCCGCAAGCTGGGCGCGATGGCGGCGGCTCCGCTGCTGCTGGAAGGCAAGCTGAACGACCCGGCAAAGGCCAAGGCCTCTGGCGTCATCGACGAGGTGGTGGACGATCCCGTCGCCGCCGCCCGCGAATGGGTCTTGAAGGCCACCGACGCCGACCTGGTCAAGCCGTGGGAGCAGAAGAGCTACAAGATGCCCGGCGGCTCGCCCTATACGCCGGGGGGCTTCATGACCTTCCTCGGCGCCTCGGCGATGGTGATGGGGCGGACGATGGGCGTCTATCCGGCCGCCAAGGGGCTGATGAGCGCGGTCTATGAAGGATCGCTGGTGGACTTCGACACCGCGCTGAAGATCGAGGCGCGCTGGTTCACCCATGTCCTGATGAACCCCTCGTCCACGAACATGATCCGCAGCCTCTTCATCAACAAGGAGGCGCTGGAGAAGGGCGCGAACCGCCCCGAGGCCCCGGACCAGCGGGTCCGCAAGCTGGGCGTCCTCGGCGCGGGCATGATGGGCGCGGGCATCGCCTATGTCTCGGCCAACGCAGGCATCGAGGTCGTGCTGATCGACTCGACGCAGGAGGCGGCGGATCGCGGCAAGTCCTACTCGACCGGCATTCTGGACAAGGGCATCAGCCGCAGGAAGGTCACCGAGGAGAAGAAGGCCGAGGTTCTGGGCCGGATCACCGCGACAACGGATTACGCCGCGCTGGACGGCTGCGACCTGATCGTCGAGGCGGTGTTCGAGGATCCCTCGGTCAAGGCCGACGTGACCGCAAAGGCCGAGGCGGTGATCCCCGAGGATGCAATCTTTGCCACCAACACCTCGACCCTGCCGATCAGCGATCTGGCGAAGGCCAGCAAGCGACCCGATCAGTTCATCGGCATCCACTTCTTCAGCCCGGTGGACAAGATGGCGCTGGTGGAAATCATCCGCGGCCAGCAGACCGGCGACCGCGCGGTGGCCAAGGCGCTCGACTTCGTGCGGCAGATCCGCAAGACGCCCATCGTGGTGAACGACGCGCGCTTCTTCTACGCCAACCGCTGCATCATTCCCTACATCAACGAAGGCATCCGCATGGTCGGCGAAGGGGTAAATCCCACGCTGATCGAGAACGCGGCCAAGCTGATGGGGATGCCGCTGGGACCTCTGCAGCTTGTGGACGAGACCTCGATCGACCTGGGCGTCAAGATCGCCAAGGCGACGAAGGCCGCGATGGGCGAGGCCTACACCGATCAGGACGTGGACGCCGTGATCTTCAAGCTGGCCGACGAGGACCGGATGGGCCGCAAGGCGAAAGCGGGCTTCTACGACTATGACGAGGCGGGCAAGCGCCAGGACCTCTGGTCGGGGCTGGGGACAAACTGGCCCCGTGCCGAGGACCAGCCCGAACTGACCGAAGTCCAGCACCGCCTGATGTTCGTGCAGGCGCTGGAAGCCGTGCGGGCGCTGGAACAGGGCGTCTTGACCGACATCCGCGAGGGCGACGTGGGCGCCATTCTGGGCTGGGGCTTCGCGCCCTGGACCGGCGGGCCCTTCGGCTGGCTGGACATGCTCGGGGCCGGGGGAGCGGTGGAAATCGCCGAGAAGCTTGCGGCGGAGCACGGCGACCGCTTCGCCCCGCCCGCGCTGCTGCGCGACATGGCCGACAGAGGCGAAAGCTTCTACGGCCGCTTCGGGGCAGAGCGGCAGGCAGCCTGACGCAGACCTGCCGGGCCACGACAGCAACGGGCGCGAGGCACCTTTCGCGCCCGCTTTCTTCTGCAACCGGCAGGGGAACCACTCACGGCTTCGTGCGTTCCGGGTTCTGGCAGTGCAGGGAAGTTGGTCATGGTAGCAGTTTACGGTCCGATCGACCTCAGACCGATTCATCCGATCCACGCGATCCTTCTGTCATTCCCTTTCCCCCTGTTCCTCGGCACCCTGCTCAGCGATTTCGCTTACCGCGCGACCTACGAGATCCAGTGGGCGAACTTCGCGCAATGGCTGAATGCAGGTGGCCTGCTGGTCGGGGCCTTTGTCGGGCTCTGGGCGCTGATCAACCTGTTCCGCCGGGAAACCCGCGGACGCCGCCGCACCATCATCTATTTCGTCGTGCTGCTGGCAATGTGGGTGCTGGGGCTGATGAACGCCTTCATCCATGCCAAGGACGCTTGGGCCATCATGCCCGAGGCGATCTGGCTGTCGGCGATCTCGGCCTTTCTGGCGCTTGTCGCCGCGTGGATCGGCTATTCCGGTCTTTCCATCGACGAGGTGAACTGATGCGCCCGCTTCTTCTTCTCGGCACCGCCATGGCGGTTGCTGCCCTGACGACTGGCGCATCGGCGCAGGATGGCGGAACGCCGCCCCCGGAATACGGCCCGAACCCCACGCTGCCCGAACCGCAGCGCGGGTTGCTGCCGACTATGACGATCCCGCGTCCCGCCCTCTGGGGCGACGAGCGTCCCACGGTGCCCGAAGGCTACACCATCCAGCCCATTGCCACGGACCTGCGGATTCCGCGCCAGACCCTGGTCCTGCCGAACGGGGACATCCTGGTGGCGGAAGGCTCGGGCGGCAACGCCCCTGCCCTGCGCCCCAAGGACATCATCGCGTCCTATATCAAGAACCTGGGCAAAAGCTCGGTCGAGCCGGGGAACCGGCTGACGCTGCTGCGCGATGCGGACGGCGACGGCACCTATGAACAGCAGGAAATCTTTGCCGAAAACCTGAACGCGCCCTACGGGCTGGCCTATGTCGATGGCGTCATCTACGTCGCCAACCAGGATGCGGTGGTGCGCTTTGACTATGCCGACGGCCAGACGCAGGCGAGCGGCCCGCCCACGACCCTGACCCACCTTCCGGCGGCGATCAACCATCACTGGACCAAGGCGATGACCGCCAGCGAGGACGGGCGCTTCCTGTATGTCGGCATCGGATCGAACAGCAACATCACCGAACGCGGGCTGGATATCGAGGAAGACCGCGCCATGGTCTGGCAGATCGACACCCAGACCGGGGCCAGCCGGGTTTACGCCACGGGCCTTCGCAACCCGACCGCGCTGACGATCCAGCCGGAAACGGGCCAGCTCTGGGCGGTGGTGAACGAACGGGACGAGATCGGCCCCAACCTTGTCCCCGACTATCTCACCTCGGTGCAGGAGGGAGGGTTCTACGGTTGGCCCTACAGCTACTGGGGCCAGAACGTGGACATCCGCACCCAGCCCCAGAACCCTGAACTGGTCGCTTCAGCAATCGTGCCGGATTATGCGCTGGGCTCGCATGTGGCGGCGCTGGGCGTGGATTTCTCGGTCCCGGCGATGGGGGCTGAATTCGCGGACGGCGTCTTCGTGGGCGAGCATGGAAGCTGGAACCGCAACCCGCCGGTCGGCTACCGGGTGATCTTCGTCCCCTTCGAGGACGGACGCCCCGTCGGAGAGCCGATCGACTTCGTGACCGGCTTCCTGCAGGACGAGGACAACACTCGCGGTCGCCCCGTGGGGGTGACGATCGATCCCCGCGGCGCTCTGATCGTGGCCGACGACCTGTCGAACACGGTCTGGCGGGTTACGCCGGACAATCCCGTGCCGGTGGCCCAGGCGGCGGCAACGCAGCCGGCCCCCACGTCGGGCGAGACCGGGACAAGCCCGGCCACGACCGGTGCGGAACAGGCGCCCACGCCCCCCGCGCCGACGCTGCCGGCCTCGGAACAACCTTCGGCCCCCACGACCGGCTACGGCCAGCCGACGCAGGTGCCATTGACACCTGAAGAGTGAGGTTGCCTCTCAGACCAGCCCTTCGGCCCGGAACAGCGCCATGACGTCCGCCTCGGGACGGGCGCCGAGGTGGGTGATCACCTCGGCCGCCGCAATGCAGCCCATGCGGCCCGCGACCGCCAGCGGCTTGCCCGTCGCCAGCCCGTAGATCAGCCCCGCCGCGAACTGGTCCCCTGCCCCGGTCGCATCGACCGGCGTCACCCGATGGACCGGAGCCGTCACCCGTTCCCCCCCCCGGATCAGGATCGCGTCCTCGCCCGAGCGGGTGCAGATCACCGTCCCGCAATCGGCCGAGGCGAGGCGCAGCGCCTCCTCCAGATCCTCGACCTGATAAAGCGCCTGCCATTCGTGCAGATTGCCGATGACGTAATCCATCGGCCCCGCCACCAGCCGCCGGAAATCCGCCCGGTGGCGGTCCACGCAGAAAGGATCGCTCAGCGCGATGCCCGCCTGTCCCCCCGCCGCATGGCAGGCCTCGGCGGCCTTGAGGAAGGCGGCCTTTCCCTTGGGCTTGTCGAAGAGATAACCTTCGAGAAACAGCCAGCTTCCGCCCGAGAACAAACCCGCGTCCACGTCGTCCCCATCCAGTTCCGCCGAGATGCCGAGATAGGTGTTCATCGACCGCTCGCCGTCGGGCGTCACGAAGATGATGGATCGCGAGGTCGGAAGCCCTGCCTCCACCGGCGCATTAACGAAATCCGTGCCGTCCGTTCCCATCTCATGCGCATAGGCCCGGCCCAGATCATCCGCCGCCACCCGGCCGATGAAGGCGGTGGACAGCCCCATCCTCCCCAAGCCCGTCAGCGTGTTCGCGACCGAGCCGCCGGGGACCAGCCGCGCGCCATTCCCGGCATGGGTCAGTTCCTCGGCGCGGTCACGCTCGATCAGTTGCATGATGCCCTTCTGGATGCCCAGTTCGGCAAGCCGCGCGTCGCTTGCCGTGGAGATCACGTCCATCACGGCATTGCCGATGCCGATCACCTGATATGCCATGCGCTACCCCTTGTGCCTGTCCCGGCGCTTAAACCGGGGACACGCGGCGGGGACAAGAGGTCAGACCGGATCGGTCGTCTTCGGCTCATAGGGGCAATGCGCGCGGATCGGGCAGATGGTGCAGCGCGGGCGGCGGGCCTGGCAGATGTAGCGGCCGTGCAGGATCAGCCAGTGATGGGCGTTCTGCTGGAACCCGGCGGGGACATTATCCTCGATGGCGCGCTCGACCTCGGCCTCGTCGCGGCCCGGCGCGATGCGGGTGCGGTTGCCGACACGGAAGATATGGGTGTCCACCGCCTGCGCCGGGATGCCGAAGAACGAGTTCAGCACCACATTCGCGGTCTTGCGCCCCACCCCCGGCAGGCTCATCAGCGCGGCGCGCGAGGTAGGCACGTCGCCCCCGAAGTCATCCACCAGCCGCTGCGACAGGGCGACGACGTTCTTCGCCTTCTGCCGGTAAAGGCCGATGGTGCGGATCAGTTCGGTCACGCCCTCGACCCCCAAGGCGGCGATCGCCTGCGGCGTGGGGGCTGCGTCGAACAGCGCAGGCGTCGCCTTGTTCACGCCCACGTCCGTCGCCTGCGCCGACAGCGCCACCGCCACCAGCAGGGTGAAGGCGTCGCGATACTGTAGCTCGGTCACCGGCTGCGGGTTCGCCGCCTGCAGGATGCCGAAGATGGCGACCTGATCGCGGTAAGGCAGCGGCGGCGGCACCCGCCCCTTGCCACGGGCGAGAGTCTTGTCGGCAGGGGAAGGGGTCCGGGCCATGGCAGGGTGATGCCTCGATCGGCGGAAACACGCAAGCCTTCGGGAAAGTCGAGGGAATGTGACGCGCTTTCAGGGGCTTCGGCTGGCAGCCGGGGGGAACTTCTGAAAGGCTGGCGCCGTTCGGCGGCATGACGGGCGACCCTGACGGGCGCCACGCCGCCTTGGCAAAGGAAAGGACAGAACCATGATCCGCCGAGTTCACCTGTTGATCGCCTCCGTGGGGGTCATGGCGCTTGGCGCCTGCGCCCAAGACCCCTATGGCCAGTTCGGCAACATGAACAGGACACAGCAGGGCATCATCGCCGGCGCCGCGACCGGCGCGGTCCTTGGCGCGGTCCGCGACGACGACAGCAACAACCGCGGGCGCGACATCGCGCGGGGCGCGATCGCCGGGGGCGCGGCGGGCGGCCTGATCGGCTCGGTGCTGGACGCGCAGGCACGCGCGCTGCAAAGCCAGATGACCACGCCCGGCGTGCAGGTGGTCAACACCGGACAGACGCTGAACGTCACCTTGCCCGAAGGCGTGCTGTTCGCCTTTGACAGCTCTGCCGTGTCCGGCCCGGCGCAGAACGACCTTTACGCGCTGGCGCGGAACCTGCAGCAATATCCGAACTCGACCGTGCAGGTGATCGGCCATACCGACTCGACCGGGGCTGCCGCCTACAACATGGACCTGTCGCAGCGCCGAGCGCGGTCGGTGGCCTCCATCCTGACGGCAGGCGGCGTATCCCCGAACCGCATCGCGACGCAGGGGCTGGGGATGAACCAGCCCGTGGCCTCGAACGCGACCGAGGCGGGCCGCGCCCAGAACCGCCGGGTCGAGATCATCATCCGCCCGAACCGCTGAGATCGGCACAGGCAAAGGAAAACCCCCGGTGGCGACACCGGGGGTTTTTTCATCCGCGTCCGTCAGCAGCGGCGGATCAGTTCAGGTGGCGGGCCACGTCGTCGATGGCGCGGTCAATGCCGGCGCTGCGGTCCTGCGCCCCCATCTGGCGGCCAAGCACCTCGGTTGCCGCGGCCATGGCGACCTGGATCGCCTGGTTGCGGACGGCGCGGACCGCATCGTTCTCGGCGGCCGTGATCTGGTCTTGGGCTGCCTGCAGGCGCCGCTCGATGGATTTCTGCAGATCGACCTTGGCCTTTTCGGCCTGAGCTATCGCCTCGCGGCGCGCGTTGGCGACGATCTCGCCGGCCTGGGTGTGAACCTCGCGCTGGCGGCGTTCGTAGCTGGCGTAGATTTCCTGCGCCTCGTCCCGCAGGCGGCGGGCTTCCGAGATGTCGGCCTTGATCCCCTCGGCCCGGCGGTCCAGCAGCCGGCCGATGGCGCCCGGCACCTTGTAATACAGCAGGATGCCGATGAAGGCGAGGAACGCCAGCAGCACGATGAAATCCGTGTTGCGCAGCGAGAAGAACGGCCCCGTGGCGGCCAGCGCGGGGCTGGCGGCCAGAGCGGCCACAAGGGCGGTCAGGCGGGCGATCATAGCACGGCTCCCTTGATGCGGGCATCGACGGCCTGGTCGATCGAGCCATCGGGGTTGCCGCCGAAGGTCCGCACCAGCTCGGCCGCGACATCGCGGGCGACGCTGCGGGCGTCGGTTGCGGCGGAGTCCCGGATCTCGGAAATCCGGCGCTCGGATTCCTGGGTCCGGGCGGCGATCTCGGCATCGGCCTTGGCGATGGCGACGGACAGTTCCGCGTCGATCTCGGCCTTGTTGGCGGCCACGATCTTCTGCGCCTCGGCGCGTGCGTCGGCCAGCGCCTTGTCGTAGACCGACTCGGCCTCGCGCGCCTTGCGCTTGAAGTCCTCGGCCGCGGCGAGGTCGGCGGTCATCAACCCCTGCCGGTCGCCGAGGATGCGGCCGATGCGGGGCAGCGCGACGCGCGACAGGATCAGGTAGATCAGCCCCAGCGCCACCAGCAGCCAGAAGATCTGGTTGCCGAAGCTGGCAAAGTCGAGCTGCGGCATCCCAGCCGAGGCGGCAGCATCGGCACCATGCGCGACGGCATGGGTCGTGTCGGTGCCCGGCACGGCCGCACCCGCAAGGCTGTCGGTCGGCAGGTGTCCCTGCCCGTTCTGCGCGATGCCGGGGGCGTGCTCGACGCCCGAGGCGCCCGGCACGATGATGGAATCGGTGGCATGGG
Source organism: Paracoccus sp. MC1854 (assembly GCF_014164635.1). Classification (NCBI taxonomy): domain Bacteria; kingdom Pseudomonadati; phylum Pseudomonadota; class Alphaproteobacteria; order Rhodobacterales; family Paracoccaceae; genus Paracoccus; species Paracoccus sp. MC1854. The sequence goes on from NZ_JACJFU010000004.1 coordinate 189,249, forward strand.
TCTGGGCCGCGGGCGATTCCGCGGCCGCGACCGGAGCGGTGGACACGACGGGTGCGGTGGTCGCTGCCCCGGTCGTCGTGGTGGTCGTTTCGACCGCGGTCGGGGCGGTCTGCTGCATTAGGCTGAACATTTCCTATCCCTGGCCTGCGGTTGGCAATCGGGCGGGCGCGTCATGCGCCCGCCCAAAAGCAAGGAGTGGCGCCGGGATCAGGCTGCGAACAGCAGCAGCAGCGCGACGAGGAACGAGAAGATGCCAAGGGCTTCGGCAAAGGCCATGCCGATGAACAGCGTGGCGGTCTGCGACGCGGCGGCCGAGGGGTTGCGCAGGGCACCGGCCAGGTAGTTGCCGGCAACGTTGCCCACGCCCATGGCGGCACCCGCCATGCCGATGCAGGCCAAGCCCGCACCCAGGTATTTGCCCAGATCGGCGTAGTTCGCGACGTTTTCCATGAGATGCTCCTTGAGGCTTTGGAAACGGTTGCTGAAAAATCCTGCGGACGTCAGTGGCCCGGATGCAGCGCGTCCTTGAGATACACGCAGGTCAGGATGGTGAAGACATAGGCCTGGATCACGGAGACCATGACCTCGAAGGCATACATGCCGACAATGGCAAGGATCGAGACCGGGGCCACAACCGCGATGGCGGCGAAGGCCGCGAAGACCTTGATGACGGCGTGACCCGCCAGCAGGTTGCCCGCAAGTCGGATGGAATGGCTGACGGGACGCACGAAATACGAGATCAGCTCGATCACGGCCAAGACTGGGCGCAGCGCCAAGGGCGCCGACTTGACCCAGAAGAGGCCGAGGAAGTGCGTCCCGTTCAGCACGAAGCCCAGGATGGTGACGCCGAAGAACACCAGCAGCGCCAGCACGCCGGTGACGGCGATATGCGAGGTTGTGGTGAAGGACTTGGGGATCAGGCCCAGCAGGTTCGCAAACAGGATGAAGCAGAACATCGTGAAGATGTAGGGGAAGTAGCGCAGCCCCTCTTTACCGGTCACGTCCTCGACCATCTTGTGAACCATGCCGTAGGTCAGTTCCGCTACGGACTGCACGCGGGACGGGATCAGCGACCGGCCCGAGGTGCCCGCGACGAACAGCAGCCACACGACCAGCACGGCCAGCATCAGCCACAGGGTCACGTTGGTGGGCGTGTACCAGTGGACCGGCCCGTCGCCGAACAGCGGACGGACGATGAACTGGTCCATCGGGTGGAAAACCAGGCCCGTGCTTTCTTCGTTCTCCACGCTCAGTCCCTTTCGTCCTTCGGCGGATCGCCCGCCGGCTTGTCGCCTGCCGGCTTGCCCGGCCCTGTTCCGGCAGCGGCCCCGCCCATCTCGGCGGCGGTCCGCAGCATTGTCTTCACTCCGGCCGCGAAGCCGAGGAAGATGAAGATCACCAGCAGGATCGGCGTCGTGCCGAGCAGCCGGTCAAGCCCGTAGCCGACGCCGAATCCCACGGCGAGGCCGGCGACAAGCTCGATGACCATCCGCCATGCCTGGTTGGCATGGGCGAACTTGTCCATTCCGGGGGGTGCGAGCCGATCGTCGCGGCGAGCCTGCGACAAACGTTCTTCCAGCGCCCTCAGCCGTTCGGCGTCGCGCGCCTTCTGGACGCCGTCATCGCCTTGGTCCGACACGCCCTGTCCCCTTCGCGTTGCGCTGCCTGATAGGGACTGCCCCGGCCCGAGTCAACCACGGCCTCGCAAGTGCAACCAGGTTGATCTGACTGGATTTCCCGTCCGAGCGCCTTTTGCTTGCCGCGCCCTGATGGGCGGTTCATCATTCAACCTTTCAGTTGAACATGGCAAATGACCCGCGACTCCGACCTCGACGCGATCTTCGCGGCCCTTGCCGACCCCACCCGGCGGGCGATCCTGTCGATGCTGCTTGAGGATGACATGGCGGTCACGGACGTGGCCGCGCCCTTCGGGATCAGCCTTGCCGCGATCTCCAAGCACCTGGCGACGCTGGCTGCGGCCGGGCTGATCCAGCAGGAACGGCGCGGACGGATCACCTGGTGCAAGCTCGACCCCGAGGGGATGCGGGCGGCCGCTGTCTGGATGCGCGTCTTCGGTCAGGTCGATCCGCTGGACCTTGATGATTTCGAGCGGTTCCTTGCCGCCGAAATGGGCATCCCGGCCGACGATCAGGCATGAAAAAAGGGCCGGTTGTCCGGCCCCGTTTCAAGTGCGACTGCCGCGGATCAGGCCGCGTGGTCGTAGGACGACTCGATCTGCCCCGCAGGCCCTTGGATGTCGTGATAGGCATACATCTGGTTCAGGACCTCCAGCGCGCGCCTATTGGGCAGGCAGCGCACAGTGCGCGAGGTGTTTTCAAGATCGGCCATCAGGCCCTGCGGCCGGTCATGTTCAGTGCGGTTCATTCTGGATCTTACCTTGGACTAGAGGACGTCCCCCCTTGCAGCATGATATAATGCTGCAACGCAGCATTCGCTATGCCCGTGACGCCAGGTCATCATGGCAAAGCCGTAAGGATTGAATCGAAAAGGCCGCCCCGTGGGGGGGCGGCCCTGCACCGACGCGCCGGTTCAGAGTGCGCGTTCAACCATCAGGTGCTTGATCTCGGCGATTGCTTTCGCCGGGTTCAACCCCTTGGGGCAAGTATTGGTGCAGTTCATGATCGTGTGACAGCGATAGACCTTGAAGGGGTCTTCCAGCTCATCCAGCCGCTCGCCCGTGGCCTCGTCGCGAGAGTCGATGATCCAGCGATAGGCGGTCAGCAGCGCCGCTGGCCCCATGAAGCGGTCCTGGTTCCACCAGTAGGACGGGCAGGCCGTGGAACACGAGGCGCAGAGGATGCACTCGTAAAGCCCGTCCAGCTTCTTGCGGTCCTCGATCGACTGGCGCCATTCCTTGCCGGGGGCGGGTGTCTCGGTGATCAGATACGGATGCACCGCCGCGTGCTGGGCGTAGAAATGCGTCAGGTCGGGGATCAGGTCCTTGACCACCGGCATGTGCGGCAACGGATAGATGTTCACGTCGCCGTCGATCTCGTCCATGCCGTAGATGCAGGCGAGGTGGTTGCCGCCACTGATGTTCATGGCGCAGGAGCCGCAGATCCCTTCCCGGCAGGACCGGCGGAAGGTCAGGGTCGGGTCGATCTCGTTCTTGATCTTGATCAGCGCGTCCAGCACCATCGGCCCGCATTTGTCGAGGTCGATCCAGTAGGTATCCAGCCGCGGGTTTTCCCCGGTGTCCGGGTCCCAGCGATAGATGTTGAAGCGGCGCAGGTTCGTCGCGCCCTCGGGCCGGGGCCAGGTCTTTCCGACCCGGATGCGGCTGTTCTTGGGAAGGTTGAACTGGACCATGGGGCTATCCTTTCGGGTCTTGCTGGCTCAGCGCGGGTCGGTGAAGGCACCCGCGAAGCGCGTCAACTGCTCGGGCGGCAATGATTGCGGGTGGATGGTGAAACGGGCCATGCGGCCGATCATCTCGGCGCGGGGGACCAGTTCCTCGATCCAGTGGTAAGCCTCGCGGTCGATATAGTCATCGAACAGCACGGTGACAGGGCGGGTGCAGCGAATCATCGTGGTCAGGAAGCAGGCGACACGGAAGCGGCCGTCGATCAGGACCACATCGGGATGCCGGAAGCGCGGATGATCCCAGATCGCGGTGGGGTAAAGGTGAAACCGCCGGAAGGGCGCATTCTTCGCCGGGCGGCCCCAGGACAGGGTCGGGCCGATATCCGCGTGATGCACCAGAAAGCGTTCTGCGGGAAACTCGGTTTCCAGCGCATCGGTGATCCGCTGCGACCACGCGTGGTCGCTTTCGACCGACATGACGAAGCCGGCACCCGCGCGCAGCGCCAGAAAGGTCGAGCCGCCGCTGCCATATTCCAGCACCGCGCGGGCCGAGGAACAGGCCGCCGCATAGGCCCTGCCCGCCTCATCTGGCAAGGTCAGCCGGAATGCGGGTTTCTCCGCATCTTCGTGGCGCTGCCCGCCGTCATCTGCGCCCTCGAACATGGGCTAGGTAGCCTCCTGCGCGGTCTTTGTGCGGGTTCGGGGCGCCATGCCGATGTGATCCAGCGGCGCCGCGATGATCTCGCCGATACCGGCGATCACCGGCAGCGTGGGCCGGGTCCGCAGCGTTCCCGACACGCTCGACGCCTCAAGCTCGGGGGTCATGCCGTCTCGCAGCCACCGCTCGGCCCGTGGCAGCATCCAGGCCTTGCGGCCGGCGCGCAGGTTCAGCAGCGCGAAGCCCACGTCCGCATGGCCGAAGTAAGGCGCCATCTCGCTGAAGGAGGGAACCGCATCCCCCCGCGCCACGACCGAGCCGGTGCCCAGCATCCGCACTCCCCGTGCCGACGGCAGGGCCTGCGACATGCCGGTAGCCTGCCAGCCCGTCCCCTGCTGATCGCCGCCACGGTGGTTCATGCCCCCATAGCCGAAGACATTGCCCTCCCAGCCGATCAGGGTGGCCCGCTCGATCGACTGCGGGACATAATCGGAGGGGTAAAGGATATCGTCATCAACCAGGAAGACGATGTCGTCCGGTTCGGGCGGCATGAAGAAGCGGCCCAGGTCCTTGGTGTCGCGGTCGGTGGTGATCGCCTCGATCCGGTCATTCGCGGCGATGTCGGCAGGAACCTCGTCCATCTCGTTGAAGACGATGACCATGCGGTCCACCTGCGGCAGGATCGCGTCCACCACGCGGCGGAAGATGCCCGCGCGCGCGGGAAAAGTCGCCATGTGCGCGCGCACGATGCCGCGGGGGGCGCCTGATCGGCGATAGATACGCGTCCGGGTCACTGCGGCCATCCGTAACCCGGCTGTTCGTGCAAGGGCCGGGTCGGCACCTGCCCCGAGCGCCGCAGGACGCAATCGTGGAAAGCCACCGCCGGGTCGCGGCCCCTGATGTAGTCGGACGACAGCGAGACGCTGATGCCGCCCATGGTCCGGACCTTGTGGCCGTCCGTGCCAAGGCCCAGGCCGATCTCGGTCCGGGGACCGGTGGCGGCGCGCGCATTCTCAAGGCAGAGACGTTCCGCCCGGGCGACAGGAACCGGGCCGCTGCAGGCCGCGATCCCCGAGGCCAGCAGAAGCATCAGGGCCATGCCGGAATGCGCGCGCCGCTGCATCAGGCGACCGCCGCCCGGGAGATGCACTGCGAGGTGGCGGGGCGCGACACGACCGAGGCCACGGCCCCGGCGGCGCCCGCCTGCCCTTGCTGCGCAGCGATGTCCGCCAGTTCCGCCATGGTGGCATTGGCCACCACGCAGTCAGTCAGCGGCCCGACGTTGCGCCCTGGCAGGCGGCGCGCCATCTCGGCGTTGATGACCTGGCGGGCGGCGGCATTGTTCGGCACGGCGGGTGGCGGGGTCACGACGACCGTGCCGCCCGGAGGAGGCGACACCACCGCCGTCCCGGGGATGGAGGTCATCGGAACAACCGCGCAGCCCGCCAGGGCGGCAGCGGCTGCAAGAGCGGCAAGAACAGAGAAACGCATCAGTAGACCCTCGCTTTCGGTGCGATCTTCTTTGGATCGATCCCGCCGTCCTCGTGCTTCGTCAGCGGTTCGAGGTGGACGGGCCGATAGGCGAGTTTGACGTCATTTCCATCGACCCACGCAAGCGAATGCTTGCGCCAGTTGGCGTCATCCCGATCAGGGTAGTCCTCATGCGCATGCGCCCCGCGCGATTCCTTGCGCGCCTCGGCGGCCACGATGGTCGCCAGGGCGTTCGGCATCAGGTTGGTCAGTTCCAGCGTTTCCATCAGGTCGCTGTTCCAGATCAGGCTGCGGTCGGTAACATGCAGGTCGTCAAGGCCCAGCGCGATCTCGCGCATCTTGTCCACGCCCTCGGCCAGTGTCTTGTCCGTGCGGAACACGGCCGCATCCGACTGCATGGTGCGCTGCATCCGGTCGCGCAAGGTCGCCGTGGACGTTCCGCCTTTCGCATGGCGCAACGCGTCGAAGCGGTCGAGCGCGCGGTCCACCTCGGCCTTGTTGACCGAGGGAATGGCCGAGTCGCGGTCGATCACCTCGCCCGCCCGGATCGCTGCAGCGCGGCCGAAGACCACGAGGTCGATCAGCGAGTTCGATCCCAGCCGGTTCGCCCCGTGTACCGAGGCGCAGCCTGCCTCGCCTACCGCCATCAGGCCGGGGAAGACGCGGTCGGGGTCGCCCTGCTCAGGGGCCAGCACTTCGCCCCAGTAGTTCGTGGGGACGCCGCCCATGTTGTAATGCACGGTCGGCAGCACCGGGATCGGTTCGCGCGTCAGGTCCACGCCCGCGAAGATCCTGGCCGATTCGCTGATGCCCGGCAGGCGTTCATGCAGCGTGTCCGGCGGCAGGTGCGACAGGTGCAGGAAGATGTGGTCTTTGTCGGAACCAACGCCCCTGCCCTCGCGGATCTCCATCGTCATGCAGCGGCTGACCACGTCGCGGGACGCCAGGTCCTTGTAGGTCGGGGCATAGCGTTCCATGAACCGCTCGCCTTCCGAGTTGGTGAGATACCCGCCCTCGCCCCGCGCCCCTTCGGTGATCAGGCAGCCGGAACCGTAGATGCCGGTCGGGTGGAACTGCACGAACTCCATGTCCTGCAGGGGCAGGCCCGCGCGGGCGACCATGCCACCGCCGTCGCCGGTGCAGCTATGGGCGCTGGTCGCGCTGAAATAGGCGCGGCCGTAGCCGCCGGTCGCCAGCACCACCATCTTGGCGTTGAAGACGTGGATGGTCCCGTCGTCCAGCTTCCAGCAGACGACGCCGGTGCAGGCCCCGTCCGTGATGATGAGGTCGAGCGCGAAATACTCGATGAAGAACTCGGCCTTTTCCTTGAGGCTCTGGCCATACAGCGTGTGCAGGATCGCGTGGCCGGTGCGGTCGGCGGCAGCGCAGGTGCGCTGGACGGGCGGGCCCTCGCCGAACTCGGTCGTATGTCCGCCGAAGGGGCGCTGGTAGATCTTGCCCTCCTCGGTGCGGCTGAAGGGGACGCCGTAATGTTCCAACTCATAGACGGCCTTGGGCGCCTCGCGCGCGAGGTATTCCATCGCATCGGTATCGCCCAGCCAGTCCGAGCCCTTCACGGTGTCGTAAAGGTGCCACTGCCAGTTGTCCGGCCCCATGTTCGACAGCGAGGCGGCGATGCCGCCCTGGGCCGCGACCGTGTGACTGCGGGTCGGAAAGACCTTGGTCACGCAGGCGGTGCGGAAGCCCTGCTCGGCCATGCCGAGGGTCGCGCGAAGGCCCGCGCCTCCGGCCCCCACCACCACCACGTCGTAATCATGCGTCTGGTATTCGTAAGCGGACATGGGAACCTCAGTGGACGACGACGGTGGTGATGGAACCGACCGCCGGGGACAGCGCCATGCGGGCCAGCGCATAAACGGCGGCGGCGATCACGCCCCAGGCGAAAAGCTGGACGGCGATCAGCGCGACCCGGCGTTCGGTATGGGCGGCATAGTCGTCGATCATGATGCGGGTGCCGCCCATGTAGTGCAGCATCCCCACGATCAGGAACAGCGCCGTGACGATCGCCGGATATGGCTGGCTGAAATAGGCGAAGACCGCGTGATGCGGCAGGCCGATGGCCGAGGCGATCACGAAGATGAAGGCGGGCGTCAGGATCAGCAGCGCGACCGAGCTGACGGTCATCGACCAGTGCTGTGCGGTGCCCGTGCTTGGACCTGCCGCGCCCAATCCGCGGGCGGCCTTGCGGGGGGTGATGTAGCGCATGGACGATCCCCTCAGAATGCGAACATGAAAGCGGTGATCAGCGTCAGCACCACCGAGCCGATGATGATGACCCAGCTTGCCCGCTGCGCGTCGTCGCGCGTCATCAAGAGGCCCGCGTCATAGAAGAGGTGCCGCACCCCGGCGAGGAAGTGGAACCACAGCGCCCAGGCCGAGCCGAACAGGATCAGGTAGCCGATCCAGCTGCGCAGCACCCAGTCGGCGGTGGCAAAGGCGCGCGGGCCGGTGGCGGCCGCGACCAGCCACCAGACGATCAGCAGCAGCCCGGCCATGAGGGCCTGCCCGGTGATGCGGGTCATGATCGAGGTGACCGCCGCCATCGGCAGCCGATAGACGCTGAGATGGGGCGAAAGCGGGCGATTGCCGCGGGGGATGTCCGCCATGGGCGCTCCTGTCCGAAAAGCGCGGGCCAAGCTGGCGCGCGGGCTGGCTTGAAACTGCTGGTCTCTCTAGACATCCTTTCGTCCGTGTCACGGGTTTGTTCAAGTCCCGCCGTGTCACGGACGATGTTAGCGTCGGTTGTGATCACAAGATCATAGCTAGTGATCACAACCTGCCATTCAGATTCACCACCTGCCCGCGATGGTCCGAGCCGAACCATGGCCGCATGATGGCTGCTGCCGACCAGTTGGCGGGTGCAAGGACATGGTCAATGGCGATGGGCAGCCCGCCAAGCAGAAATGTCGGCCGCACCGGGCCCGCCCGTTCCGTCCCGGTGGCAGTGGCAACGCGCGAAACGATGTACGACCACGGGACGGCATTGAAGTCGCCTCCAAGCACCACCGGCTCTGCCAGACGGGCGAGCTGCGACAGAACACGCTCCACCTGCGCGGCCTGACCATAGGGCCATGGCCAGCCGAGGTGGAGTGACACGACCGTGACCGCGCCTTCGGGTGCAAGCACGCGGACCGAGGCCATGCCGACGCCGGTGGCGCAATTGGGTTTCGCGGCAAAGGGCCAGCGCGACAGAATCGCGACGGTGCCCGGCGTCGGTGCCGGGCAGACCACCTGATACGGCATCTCGCCGGCAAGCGCGATTGTCACGCCCGCGTTTGTCCGGCTGACCTCTTGCAGCAGCGCGACGTCGGCGCGGGCCTGCAGGATGTCGGCGGCAATGCCCGAAGGATCATCGACCGAATGCAGCAGGTTCTTCTGGTAGACGATGATCTGCGGCACGAGCGGGGCCAGCGGCCTCATCGCCCAGAGGATCGGCGCCAGCGCCAGCGCCCCCAGGGCGGCCGCAAGCCAGCCCGCACCCCCGCGCAGGACAAGACCGCCAAGCACCAGCACCGCCGCAAGGAACGGCCGCCCGACCGCCAGCGAATCGCCCGCCGGATGCAGCTGCCCGGCATAAGAGGCGGCCAACAGCAGCACCCCCGCGACCAGCGCGGCGCGTCCGAGCCTGCGCCACCTCACAGCGGCATCAGCACCCAGTAATCGAGATCCAGCAGGACATGGGACGCATAGCGCCCGTCCTCGCGCTTCAGCGTCAGGTTCCCCGGCTCGCCCTTGTGGGCGACCAGCCGCAGGCGCAGGGCGCCGATGCCGGGCGCGTTGGTCGGCGCGCGGTCCAGCACCTCGGACCATGCCCGCACGGTGTCGCCGGCGAAACAAGGGTTGGCGTGGGCGCCCGCGTTCAGCGCCACGATCATCTGCGCGTTGGCCAGCCCGTTGAAGGACAGCGCGCGGGCAAGGCTGATGACATGGCCGCCGTAGATCAGCCGGGCGCCATCGTCGCGGAAGGTCGCGTCGAAATGCACCTTGGCGGTGTTCTGCCACAGGCGGGTGGCGAGCATGTGCTCGGCTTCTTCCACCGTCACGGCGTCCACGTGGTCAATAACCTCGCCCACCTGATAGTCGCCCCAGCGGTGCGGCTCTCCGGCAAGGGTGAAGTCGTAGTCGCTGAAATCCAGCCCGTCCGGGATTACCAGCGCCTGCGGCAGCACCACGCGGTCAAGGCGCGGCACGATCTCGTCGGGCGCGGGGCTCGCGGCCTCGCGCTTGCGGACCATGACCCAGCGGACATATTCCAGCACCGGCACGTCGCGCTGGTTCAGGCCGCGGGTGCGGACATAGACATTGCCCGAGGTGCCGTTCGAGTTCTGCTTGAGCCCGATCACCTCGGATTCCGCCCGGATCGTGTCGCCGGGCCAGACTGGTTCCAGCCAGCGCCCCTCGGCATAGCCGAGATTTGCCACCGCGTTCAGCGAGATGTCGGGGACGGTCTTGCCGAAGACGGAATGGAAGGCGATCAGGTCGTCCATCGGCGCGGCGGGCAGGCCGCAACCGCGGGCGAACTCGTCCGAGGAATGCAGCGCGTGGCGGGCGGGATAAAGCGCGTGATACAGCGCCCGCTCGCCGCCCGAGACGGTGCGGGGGACGGCGTGACGGATCACCTCGCCGACGCGGTAATCCTCGAAGAATCGGCCCGGATTGGTCTTGGTCGCCATCGTCATCACTGCTCGCCCAGCTTCATGCCGGGGTGATAGGCGGCCGCGATCTCCTTGGTGACACCCTGCGCGCAGCGCATGACGCCCCGGACGGGATCAAAGGCGATCGAGGGCGCGCCGTGCAGCATCCAGCCCTTTGACAGCGCAAGGCTGACCTTGTGGCAGAAGGCCGAAGTGTCGTCCTCGGTCAGCAGGCGGTAGATCGTTGGCATCCTCAGGCTCCGAAGGGGTTGGGGCCGACGAGGCCATGGATCAGGCCGACGACCAGATAGACGACCAGTGCGCCGACGGCCGCCATGACCTCTTTCCGCATCACGGTCCGGTGCGGGGGACGGACCCAGTTCGGCTCGGCCCGGTTGATTACGGCCATCTCGACCAGCGCCCACAGCAGCAGGCCGCCGAACAGCACGAAGGACGGCAGGTCGCCGTTCGTCAGAAGATGCGCAAAGGCCCAGAGCGAAAAGCCGGTCAGTTGCGGATGCCGCATCTGCGTGCCAATGCGGTTCTTGATCCCCGCCGAGGCGAAGAGGAAGAAGGCCACCAGCACCAGAAGGTTGTTGATTCCCTTCAGCGCCGGGCCTGCCGCCCACCAGATCGTCGCATCGGCCTGCTGGTAGCCGATGGTCATCAGCAGCACCGAAACGACCAGCGCCCCCGCGACCACACCCTTGCGCCGGCTGTCCGGCAAGGGATGCGCCGCCATACGTTTATAAAGATGCGCGCCCCACCAGAGCGCGACGCCAAGGATCAGCAGGATCATGCGGGGACATCCTTCATGCGAGTTCGCGCCACCCTGCCATCAGCCCGCCAGCGCGGCAATCGCCTGCGCTTTCGTCAGGGTCCTGCGGGCGGTTTCCACATGCAGGTTCTCGACGATGCGGCCATCGACGACGGCCACGGCCTTGCCCTCGGCAATCGCGGCCTCATAGGCCTCGATCTGGCGGCGGGACAGGTCCACCTCGGCCTCGGTGGGTGCAAAGGCCGCGTTGGCGATGTCGAGCTGCGCCGGATGGATCAGGGTCTTGCCGTCGAAGCCCATGTCGCGGCCTTGCTGGCATTCGGCACGCAGGCCCTCGTCGTCCTTGAAGGCGTTGAAGACCCCGTCCACGATCACGAGACCATGCGCCCGCGCGGCCAGCAGGCACAGGCCCAGGCCCGTCTGCATCGGCAGCCGGTCGGGGCGGTTGCGGCTGCCCAGTTCCTTGGCAAGGTCGTTGGTGCCCATCACCATGCCCTCAAGCCGCGGATGGGCGGCGATGGCGGCGGCGTTCAGCATCCCCAGCGCGGTTTCCATCATCGCCCACAGGGGCGTCTCGCCGGTCAGCGCGGCGACCGCGTCCAGATCCTCGGGGCGGCTGACCTTGGGGACCAGCACCGCGTCGGCGCCGGTCGCGAAGGCGGCCGCATCGTCGCGGCCCCATTCGGTGTCGAAGCCGTTGATCCGCACGATCCGCGCCCGCCCGCCGTAATCCTGCGCCAGCGCATGACGCAGCAGATCGCGGGCGCCGGGCTTCTCGGCGGGCGCCACCGCGTCCTCGAGGTCGAAGATGATCGCGTCGGCGGCCAGCGTGCGGGCCTTTTCCATGGCGCGCTGGTTGGCGGCGGGGATGTAAAGGACCGAACGATAGGGGCGCGACATGACGGCAGGCTCTCTCACTTGCTGGATGACGGGGGAATGAGTGCCCCGTGACGCCCCCGGCGGCAAGACCATATGCTGCACTGCGGCGAATTTAGATTTTGTCAGGGGCGGGAAACCCATCGCGCCCTCGCGGCTTTCCCCTGTCTGGACCACCCACGCATCAACCCGAGAGGACACGAACATGGCGACCGAACAGATGGGACTGACCGACCTGCTCAAGCACGGGCTTGAGGACATGTATTACGCCGAGGCGCGCATCCAGAAGGCCCTGCCCAAGATGATCGCGGCGGCGCAGGACGAGGAACTCAAGAGCGGACTGGAAAAGCACCTGGAAGAGACGGCTCAGCAGATCACCATGCTGGAGGAAGCCTTCGAGGCGATGGGCGAAAAGCCACGGTCCGAGAAATGCGACGCGATGGACGGCATCCTCAAGGAAGGCGATTCGCTGCTGAAGGATTTCGGCGGCACGGCGGCGGGCGACGCGGCGATCATCTTTTCCTGCCAGGCGGTCGAGCATTACGAGATCGCCCGCTACGGAAGCCTGCGCGCCTATGCCGAGCTTCTGGGGCTGGAGCAGGTCGCCGAGATCATGTCCGACATCCTTGAACAGGAGGAAGCCGCCGACGACCTGCTGTCCGAGATCGCCGAAGAGCGGGCCAACCCCACCGCCGCCGGAACCTCGTCCGAGGATGACGAGGACGACGAGTGAGCCGCTACATCACCGCGTCGGCGATCAGCTTCAGCGACACCGCCAGCAGCGCCCAGGTGATGAACAGGTAGAAGGCCCGCTGCGGAATCCGCCGCACCAGCCAGACACCTACGAAGACGCTTGCGGCCGCGACCGGGATCATGGTCGCGGCCTTTCCCAGATTTGCCGCCCCCAGTTGCCCCAGCGCCGCATAGGGGACCAGCTTCACCAGATTCACCACCGCAAAGAAGACCGTGACAGTGCCGGCATAGGTCTGCGGGCCAAGCCGCAGCGGCTGGACATAGATCTGATAGGGCGGCCCGCCCGAGTGGCTGACGAAGCTGGTGTAGCCCGTGACCGCCCCCCAGCCGGTGCCGCGCAGCCAGTCGGGCTCGCGCGGGGCTGCATCCTCGGGCGCAGGGCGCAGCAGGGTCATCACCGCGAACCAGGCGCCGATCACCCCCACGATGCCGCCGACCCAGGCGTCGTCCACAAGGCTCGCCGTGGCCCAGCCCAGCGCGACCCCCGCCACCGCGCCGGGCAGCAGGCGGGTGACCACGCGGCGGTCCCAGTGGCGGCGATAGGCGATCAGCCCGAAGGCGTCCGACACCACATAGACCGGCAGCAGCAGCCCCGCCGCCTGCACCGGCGACATCGCCAGCGACAGGATCGGCACCGCCAGCATCCCCACCATCGCCAGCCCGCCCTTTGCCAGCCCCACCAGCGCCGAAGCAAGCGCCAGAAGCAGCCAGCCCCCGACCGTCAGATCCACGTCCCACCCCTGTCGTTTCACCGCATTCCGGGCCTGCGGGCAGCCGTCCGCGCCGCTCTACGCCTTGCGCGAGGGCGGGCAAAGGGTCTATCGCGGCCCCGACCCATCAGCCAAACGGAGGACTCCATGGCCCGTCCCAAGATCGCCCTCATCGGCGCCGGACAGATCGGCGGCACGCTGGCGCATCTCGCCGCCATCAAGGAACTGGGCGACGTCGTCCTGTTCGACATCGCCGAGGGCACGCCCCAGGGCAAGGCGCTGGACATCGCGCAATCCGGCCCCTCCGAAGGCTTCGACGGCAGCTTCAAGGGTACCAGCGACTATGCCGACATCGCGGGCGCCGACGTCTGCATCGTGACCGCGGGCGTGCCGCGCAAGCCGGGGATGAGCCGCGACGACCTGCTGGGCATCAACCTCAAGGTCATGAAGTCCGTGGGCGAGGGCATCAAGGCCCATGCGCCCGACGCCTTCGTCATCTGCATCACCAACCCGCTGGACGCGATGGTCTGGGCGCTGCGCGAGTTTTCCGGCCTGCCGCATGAAAAGGTCGTGGGCATGGCGGGCGTGCTGGATTCGGCCCGCTTCCGCCACTTCCTGAGCCTCGAATTCGGCGTGTCCATGCGCGACGTGACGGCCTTCGTTCTGGGCGGTCATGGCGACACGATGGTGCCGCTGGTCCGCTATTCCACCGTCGGCGGCATCCCCCTGCCCGACCTCGTGAAGATGGGCTGGACCACGCAGGAGAAGCTGGACGCCATCGTCCAGCGCACCCGCGACGGGGGGGCCGAAATCGTCGGCCTGCTGAAGACCGGCTCGGCCTTCTACGCGCCCGCGACCTCGGCCATCGAGATGGCGGAATCCTATCTCAAGGACCAGAAGCGCGTCCTGCCCTGCGCGGCCTATGTCCAGAACGCCTACGGGCTTGACGGGATGTATGTCGGCGTTCCGACGGTGATCGGCGCCGGTGGCATCGAGAAGGTCATCGAGATCGAGATGAACGCCGAAGAGCAGGCGATGATGCAGAAGTCCATCGAGGCGGTGAAGGGCCTCGTGGAAGCCTGCAAGGGCATCGACAACTCGCTGGCCTGAACCCTCGCCTCTGCCTCGGAACGGCAAGGGCCGCCCTTTTCGGGGCGGCCCTTTCTTTTAGCGCGGACGAAGCGGGAGGGCTTGCCCGAGCGGCTGCATACAATAGCACATCAACAGTGTGATCACACGCCGATGGCATGTGATCACGGAACTTGGAAAAACTGCGGCCTTTCACCAAAAGCGGAACGCGCGGCTTTGCTTTGCACGCGCGTTCTGGCACATGAACGCGAGTTTCCCTGCGAGGTTCCCGATGAACATCCACGAATACCAGGCCAAGGCGCTGCTGAAGCAATACGGCGCGCCGGTGTCCGAGGGCCGCGCGGTCCTTTCCGCCGACGAAGCCGAAGCCAAGGCGCGGGAGCTGCCCGGCCCGCTCTGGGTCGTCAAGTCCCAGATCCACGCGGGCGGGCGCGGCAAGGGCCGGTTCAAGCAGACGCAAGCCGGCGAAAAGGGCGGCGTCCGGCTGGCCAAGTCGGTGGACGAGGTCGTGGAAAACGTCCGCGCCATGCTCGGCTCGACGCTTGTCACCCACCAGACCGGCCCTGCCGGCAAGCAGGTGAACCGCATCTATGTCGAGGACGGTTCCGACATCGCGCGGGAACTGTATCTCGCGCTGCTGGTGGACCGCTCAACCTCGCGCATCAGCTTTGTTGCCTCGACCGAGGGCGGCATGGACATCGAGGAAGTCGCGGCCTCGACGCCTGAGAAGATCGTCAGCTTCTCGGTCGATCCGGCCACGGGCCTGTCGGACTTCCATGGCCGCAAGGTGGCCTTCGCCCTTGGGCTGGAAGGCGATCAGGTCAAGCAATGCGTGGCGCTGGTGAAGCTGCTGTATAAAGCCTTCGTCGAGCGCGACATGGAGATGCTGGAGATCAACCCGCTGATCGTGACGGAAGCGGGGCAGATCAAGGTTCTGGACGCCAAGGTCAGCTTCGACAACAACGCGCTGTATCGTCAGAAGGACGTGATGGCGCTGCGCGACGAGACTGAGGAAGACCCCAAGGAACTCGAAGCCTCGAAGCACGACCTGAACTACATCGCGCTGGACGGCGAGATCGGCTGCATGGTGAACGGCGCCGGGCTGGCGATGGCGACGATGGACATCATCAAGCTGTATGGCGCGGAACCGGCGAACTTCCTGGACGTCGGCGGCGGCGCGTCCAAGGAGAAGGTCACCGAGGCCTTCAAGATCATCACCTCGGACCCGAACGTGAAGGGCATCCTCGTCAACATCTTCGGCGGCATCATGCGCTGCGACATCATCGCGGAAGGCATCATCGCCGCGGTGAAGGAAGTGGGGCTGCAGGTCCCGCTGGTCGTGCGGCTGGAAGGCACGAACGTGGACCTCGGCAAGCAGATCATCCGCGAGAGCGGGCTGAACGTGATCCCGGCAGATGATCTTTCGGACGCGGCCGAGAAGATCGTGAAGGCGGTCAAGGGCTGATGTTACCTGCCGCTCTCAATGCAATGTTCGCAGTTGTCGCGCTGGCGGGCCTGACCGCCTGCGCCACGGACAACGACGCGAACTTCGCCGAGCGGCAAGAGCTTGCCAATACATCCCCGCTTCTCGCCGTGCCGAAAGCGACTGGCCGCAGCCTGACCGGGAACTTCGAGCGGTTCTGCATTAAGGGTAGCGCCGATGCGAATGACCGGGCGGCGCGGCTGCGGGCGGCCGGCTTCGTTCCCGATGGCGGCTGGCGCGATGGGCTGCGGCAGTTCGTGGCCAACGACTTGCGCCCTGCGGTGCGGATTTCGAGGGACGGCAGGCTGTGCGCCGTCCGCGCCCGTGCCCAGACCGGGCAGAACGCGGAAATCCACAAGTCGATGGCCGCGTGGTTCCCGCAGGCCCGGCTGCTCAAGGACAGTGGCACGGAACAAATCTGGCAGGTCGGGCCGAACGAAGGGATCGCTACCGCGCGCAATTCCCTCGGCCACCATTTCAATGAAATCATGCTGGCGCGTATCCAGCTGTAAGACCGACAAGGACACGGAATGGCCATTCTCGTCGACAAGAACACCAAGGTCATCACCCAGGGCATCACCGGCTCGCAGGGGACCTTCCACACCGAGCAGGCGATCGCCTATGGCACGCAGATGGTCGGCGGCGTGACCCCCGGAAAGGGCGGCACGACGCATCTGAACCTGCCGGTCTTCAACTCGGTCCACAAGGCCGTTGAACAGACCGGCGCGAATGCCAGCGTGATCTACGTCCCCCCGCCCTTCGCGGCGGACTCGATCCTTGAGGCGATCGACGCGCAGGTGCCGCTGATCGTCTGCATCACCGAAGGCATCCCGGTGCTGGACATGATGAAGGTCAAGCGCGCGCTGGAAGGCTCGTCCAGCCGCCTGATCGGGCCGAACTGCCCCGGCGTCATGACGCCCGACGAATGCAAGATCGGGATCATGCCCGGTTCCATCTTCAAGCGCGGCCGCGTGGGCGTCGTTTCGCGGTCCGGCACGCTGACCTATGAGGCGGTCAAGCAGACCTCGGACGTGGGCCTCGGCCAGTCCTCGGCCGTCGGCATCGGCGGCGACCCGATCAAGGGGATGGAGCATATCGACGTGCTGGAAATGTTCCTGGCCGACGACGAGACTGAGTCGATCATCATGATCGGCGAAATCGGTGGTTCGGCCGAGGAAGAGGCGGCGCAGTTCCTCGCCGACGAGAAGAAGCGCGGCCGCTGGAAGCCGACCGCGGGCTTCATCGCGGGCCGTACCGCGCCCCCCGGCCGCCGCATGGGCCATGCGGGCGCCATCGTCTCGGGCGGCAAGGGCGACGCGGAATCGAAGATCGAGGCCATGAAGGCCGCCGGCATCATCGTGGCCGACAGCCCCGCGGGCCTCGGCGAGGCCGTGCTGAAGGCGATGGGCCGCTAAGGCAGTTGATAACGCGCCGCCCCGGCTTAGGTTGGGGCGGCAAGACTTTCCCCCGGGCGCGGCGAAACGGCCCTGCCCTTCACAAGGCCAAGCCGGTCAGGTGTCCGTCATGAACGATCAATCCCCGAACTCCGCCTTCCGCGATTCGTCCTTCCTGCAGGGGGCGAACGCGGCTTACGTGGAACAGCTCTATGGCCAGTGGGCGAAGGATCCGGCCGCCGTCGATCAGGCCTGGGATGAATATTTCCGCAGCCTCGGCGACAGCGAGGCCACCGTCACCCGCGGCGCCAGCGGCGCAAGCTGGGCACGCCCCGACTGGCCGCCGATGCCCTCGGACGAGAACACCGCCGCGCTGACCGGAGAATGGCCGATGGCGACCGAGGCCGAGGCCAAGGCCGCGATCAGGAAGATCACCACCAAGGCCGAAGAAAAGGGCGTGTCGCTGTCGGACGAGCAGTTGCGCCGCGCCGTGCTGGACAGCGTCCGCGCGATCATGCTGATCCGCGCCTATCGCATCCGTGGCCACCTGCACGCCGATCTGGACCCGCTGGGCATCCGCGAGGTGCCGCCGCTGGGAGAGCTTGACCCGGCGACCTACGGCTTCACCTCGGGCGACCTCGACCGGCCGATCTTCATCGACAACGTGCTGGGGCTGCAGGTCGCATCCATCCGCCAGATCTCCGATCTGATGAAGCGGACCTATTGCGGCACCTTCGCACTGCAGTTCATGCACATCTCGGACCCCGAGCAGGCCGCCTGGCTGAAAGAGCGGATCGAGGGCTATGGGAAAGAGATCGCTTTCACCCAGGAGGGCCGCAAGGCGATCCTGAAGAAGCTGGTCGAAGCCGAGGGCTTCGAGAAGTTCCTCCATGTCAAATACATGGGCACCAAGCGCTTCGGCCTGGACGGGGCCGAGGCGCTGATTCCGGCGATGGAACAGATCATCAAGCGCGGCGGAGCGCTGGGCGTGAAGGAGATCGCCATCGGCATGCCCCACCGCGGCCGCCTGTCGGTGCTGGCCAACGTGATGGAAAAGCCCTATCGCGCGATCTTCCACGAATTCCAGGGCGGCAGCTACAAGCCCGAGGACGTGGACGGCTCGGGCGACGTGAAATACCATCTCGGCGCCTCGTCGGACCGAGAGTTCGGCGGCAACAGCGTGCACCTGTCGCTGACCGCGAACCCTTCGCACCTCGAGGCGGTGAACCCGGTCGTGCTGGGCAAGGTCCGCGCCAAGCAGGACCAGTATAACGACCACATCGACCGCACCAGCGTCATCCCGATCCTGCTGCACGGGGATGCGGCCTTCGCGGGCCAGGGCGTCGTCGCGGAATGCCTGCAGTTGTCGGGCATCCGCGGGCACCGGACAGGCGGGACGATCCACATCATCGTCAACAACCAGATCGGCTTCACCACCGCGCCGCATTTCAGCCGGACGAGCCCCTATCCGACCGACATCGCCCTGATGGTCGAGGCGCCGATCTTCCACGTCAACGGTGACGACCCCGAGGCCGTCGTCCATGCCGCCCGCGTTGCGACAGAGTTCCGGCAGAAGTTCCGCAAGGACGTCGTCCTCGACATCTTCTGCTATCGCCGCTTCGGTCACAACGAAGGCGACGAGCCGATGTTCACCAACCCGGCGATGTACAAGCAGATCAAGTCGCACAAGACGACGCTGCAGCTTTACACCGAGCGGCTGGTCAAGGACGGCCTGATCCCGGAAGGCGAGATCGAGGACATGAAGGCCGCCTTCCAGGCCCATCTGAACGAGGAGTTCGAGGCCGGCAAGGTCTTCAAGCCCAACAAGGCCGACTGGCTCGACGGCAAGTGGTCCGGCCTCAAGCCCGAGGGCGAAGACTATCACCCCGGCGAGACCGGCATCCCGGCCGAGACGATGACGGCGGTGGGCGCGGCGCTGACGCGGGTACCCGACGGCTTTGACCTGCACAGGACCGTGGGCCGGTTGCTGGAAGCCAAGAAGCAGATGTTCGAGACCGGGCGCGGCTTCGACTGGGCCACCGGCGAGGCGCTGGCCTTCGGCAGCCTGCTGGCCGAAGGGCATCCGGTGCGCCTGTCGGGGCAGGATTCAGCGCGCGGCACCTTCAGTCAGCGTCACTCTGCCTTTGTCGACCAGACGGCCGAGGACCGCCATTACCCGCTGAACCACATCCGCGAGGGGCAGGCGCGATACGAGGTTATCGACTCGATGCTGTCGGAATACGCGGTTCTGGGCTTCGAATATGGCTATTCGCTGTCCGAGCCGAACGCGCTGGTCATGTGGGAAGCCCAGTTCGGCGACTTTGCCAACGGCGCGCAGATCATGTTCGACCAGTTCATCTCGTCGGGCGAAAAGAAGTGGCTGCGGATGTCGGGCCTTGTCGTCCTGATGCCGCATGGCTTCGAGGGTCAGGGGCCGGAACACTCCTCGGCCCGGCTGGAACGCTGGCTGCAGATGTCGGCCGAGGACAACTGGATCGTTGCGAACCTGACGACTCCGGCCAACTACTTCCACATCCTGCGGCGGCAGCTGCACCGCAGCTTCCGCAAGCCGCTGATGCTGATGACGCCCAAATCGCTGCTGCGCCATCCGCTGGCGGTTTCCACGGCCGAGGAGTTCCAGACCGGCTCGACCTTCCACCGGGTGCTGCATGACGACGCGGAACGCGGCAAGGTGGACTTCCAGCTTGCCCCGGACGACCGGATCCGCCGCGTCGTGATCTGCTCGGGCAAGGTCTATTACGACCTGCTGGCCACCCGGAACGAGGCGGGGGCGGATGACGTCTACCTGCTGCGGCTGGAACAGTTCTATCCCTTCCCCGCGCAGTCGATGTCCAAGGAGCTTGAGCGGTTCAAGCAGGCCGAGATCGTCTGGTGCCAGGAGGAACCCAAGAACCAGGGCGCCTGGAGCTTCGTGGAACCGAACCTTGAATGGGTCCTGCACCGCGTCGGCGCCAGCCATCCCCGCGCCCGCTATGTCGGCCGGGTCGCGCAGGCCTCGGTCGCGACGGGCCTCGCCAGCCGCCACAAGGTCGAACAGGACACGCTGGTCCACGACGCCATCACGATCGGAGCCTGAGATGACCACCGAAGTCCGAGTGCCTGCGCTGGGCGAAAGCGTCAGCGAGGCGACCATCGCCACATGGTTCAAGAAGCCCGGCGATGCCGTCGCGGTGGACGAGATGCTGTGCGAGCTGGAAACCGACAAGGTGACGGTCGAAGTCCCCTCGCCCGCCGCCGGGGTTCTGGCCGAGATTGTCGCGGCCGAGGGGGAGACGGTGGGGCCGAACGCGCTCTTGGCGCAAATCGACGAGGCCGGGGCGGCATCCGCCCCGCGCGACAATGCAACCGCGGCGGTCCAGCCCGCCCAACAGACCGCAGACAGGGGTGAGCCGAAGATGGCCGGGAAATCCGTTGACGTGATGGTGCCGACGCTGGGCGAAAGCGTGACCGAGGCGACGGTCGCCACCTGGTTCAAGAAGCCGGGCGACGCCGTGCAGCAGGACGAGATGCTCTGCGAGCTGGAAACCGACAAGGTGTCGGTCGAGGTTCCCGCCCCCGCCTCGGGCGTGCTGGCCGAGATCCTGGCCGAGGAAGGCGCGACCGTGGACGCCAAGGCGCGGCTGGCCATCATCACCGAGGGCGCGTCGGCCGGGGCGTCTGGTATCGCCGGGCCGGGCGATGTCCCCGTCAGCGATCCGAACAAGCGGATCGAGGCGGCCGACAAGGTCGGCTCGCCCGGCGACGGTCCCGAGCAGGTGGTCCTGCGCAGCGATGTCGAGGACGCGCCGTCCGCGAAAAAGGCGATGGCCGAAGCCGGCGTCAGCCGCGATCAGGTCACGGGTTCGGGCCGCGACGGCCGGGTGATGAAGGAAGACGTGGCCCGCGCGGGTTCCGCCCCCGCGCCGCAGCGGTCCGAGGCGCCGCAGCCTGCCCCTGCCCCCCGCGCGCCCTCCTCGGCCGAGGATTCGCGGCGTGAGGAGCGGGTGAAGATGACCCGCCTGCGCGCGACGATTGCCCGCCGGCTGAAGGACGCGCAGAACACCGCCGCGATGCTGACCACCTACAACGAGGTGGACATGTCGGCGATCATGGACATCCGCAGCGAGTACAAGGACCAGTTCGAGAAGAAGCACAAGGTCAAGCTCGGCTTCATGTCCTTCTTCGTGAAGGCCTGTTCCCACGCCCTGAAGGAAGTCCCCGAGGTCAATGCCGAGATCGACGGCGGCGACGTCGTCTACAAGAACTTCGTCCACATGGGCGTGGCGGTGGGCACCCCGAACGGCCTCGTGGTCCCGGTCGTGCGCGACGCCGACCAGAAGTCCTTCGCCGGGATCGAGAAGGAGATCGGTGAACTCGGCGCCCGCGCCCGCGACGGCAAGCTGACCATGGCCGACATGCAGGGCGGCACCTTCACCATCTCGAACGGCGGGGTCTACGGCTCGCTGATGTCCTCGCCGATCCTGAACCCGCCGCAGTCGGGGATCCTCGGGATGCACAAGATCCAGGACCGCCCGGTCGTGGTCGGCGGCCAGATCGTGATCCGCCCGATGATGTATCTGGCGCTGAGCTACGACCACCGGATCGTGGACGGCAAGGGCGCGGTGACGTTCCTCGTGCGCGTGAAAGAGGCGCTGGAGGACCCCCGCCGCCTGCTGATGGACCTCTGATCCGGTCCGGGGCGTTCTCGCCGGGAATGCCCCGATCCGAAGAAAGGACCATGCCATGACCAACCAGATCATCGCCCGCTACGACATCGCCGACTACGCCCAGTTCCGGGCCGAGTTCGACGCCGACGCCGAGGACCGCGGCAACGCCTCGCTGTCGGTGCTGCAGATCTGGCGCGAGGGCACGGGCCGGGTCTGGGTGCTATATCAGGTCGCGGACGGCAAGCGCGCGCTCGACTATCTGCAGGGCGCGGGCCAGGTTTTCAACGGCCGCGCCGGCGTGCAGGATGCCGAGTATCACGTGGTGCAGACGGCATGATCCCACCCTCGCCCGAGCTTCTGGTCCTCGGCCTCGCCGCCATCCTACAGGCGGTCCAGATCGGGCTGGCCGGATGGTCGATGGGCCAGGACGGGCTGCAGCAGTGGAACGTGGCGCCGCGTGACCGCGAGCCGCAGTTCTCTGCGCGCACCAGCCGCTTGCGCCGTGCGGTGAACAACCACTTCGAGGCGCTGGCCTTCTTCACCATCGCGGTGGTGCTGGTCCAGTTCACCCAGTCGAACACCGGCTTCACCGCTGCCTGCGCCTGGGCCTACCTGCTCGCCCGCATCCTCTATGTCCCGGCCTATGCGCTCGGCTGGTCGCCCTGGCGCTCGCTGATCTTCGGGGTGGGTTTCCTCGCCACGATGCTGATGATCCTGACCGCGCTGTTCTGAATTCGGGCGGTCTCAAATATCCCGCGGGATCGTCCTATGCGACGATGGGGGTGCGAAGCCCCCGGTCCGGCGGCCATGAACAAAGGACAAAGTGATGTATGATCTGATCGTCATCGGCGCCGGCCCCGGAGGCTATGTCTGCGCCATCCGCGCCGCCCAACTGGGGCTGAAGGTCGCCTGCGTCGAAGGGCGCGAGACGCTGGGCGGCACCTGCCTGAACGTCGGCTGCATCCCGTCCAAGGCTTTGCTGCACGCCAGCCACATGGCCCATGAGATGCACGAGAACTTCGAGAAGCTCGGCCTGATGAACGCGACAGCCGACATCGACTGGGACCGGATGCAGGGCTACAAGACCGAGACGGTCGGCACCAACACTAAGGGCATCGAGTTCCTGTTCAAGAAGAACAAGATCGACTGGCTAAAGGGCTGGGCCTCGATACCCTCCCCCGGCAAGGTCAAGGTCGGAGACGCCGAGCATGAGGCGAAGAACATCGTCATCGCCTCGGGTTCCGTCTCGACCGCGCTGAAGGGGGTCGAGGTGGACAATGACGCCGGCATCGTCGTCGATTCCACCGGCGCGCTGGCGCTGAAGAAGATCCCCGAAACCATGGTGGTGATCGGGGCGGGTGTGATCGGGCTGGAACTCGGCTCGGTCTTCAGCCGGCTCGGCACGCAGATCACGGTGGTGGAATATCTTGACGCCATCACCCCCGGCATGGACGGCGAGGTGCAGAAGCAGTTCCAGCGCATCCTGTCCAAGCAGGGCCTAAAGTTCATCCTTGGCGCCGCTGTCTCGGGGGTCGAGACAGCCGAGGGCCGTGCAACCGTCACCTATACGCCCAAGAAGGGCGGCGAGGCCCAGACGCTTGACGCCGAAGTGGTGCTGGTCGCCACCGGCCGCCGCCCCTATCACGACGGCCTCGGCCTCGACGCGTTGGGTGTGCAACTGACCGACCGCGGTGAGATCGCCATCGACAACCACTTCGCCACCAGTGTTCCGGGCGTCTACGCCATCGGCGACGCGGTGCCCGGCCCAATGCTCGCCCACAAGGCCGAGGACGAGGGCATGGCCGTGGCCGAAATCATCGCCGGCAGGCATGGCCATGTGAACTACGACGTGATCCCCGGCGTCATCTATACCGCGCCCGAGGTCGCCTCGATCGGTCTGACCGAGGAAGGTGCAAAGGCAACAGGCCGCAAGATCAAGGTCGGCAAGTTCCCCCTGATGGGCAACGCGCGGGCCAAGGCGATGCTGCAGGCGGAAGGCTTCGTGAAGCTGATCGCGGACGCGGAAACCGACCGCATCCTCGGCTGCCACATCATCGGCCCCGGCGCGGGCGAAATGATTCACGAGATCTGCGTGGCAATGGAGTTCGGCGCGGCTGCGCAGGATGTGGCGCTGACCTGCCACGCGCATCCGACCGTCAGTGAGGCGGTGCGCGAAGCGGCACTCGCCTGCGGCGACGGGGCGATTCACGTCTGATCGGAAGGGAAAGGCCGGGCGGTGCCCGGCCTGGCCTCCGGCGAGGATATCTGGGCCAGAAAGAAGCCGAGGAGCTTGCAACTTCTCGGCGAATTCTTGCCGATGGAAGCTTGCTAGAGGGGCGGGGTTCCGCTTTGAGGCTGGTGCGATGGATGGGGGTCGCTATCGTCCGGCGCAACCATAACAGAACTCGTCAGGACAGTGATGACCCCTACGATCACCCGCATCGGCGCCTTGGCGCTGGTCACGGCGCTTGCGGCTTGCGGCGGGGGCAATCCCGAGAGAATGTATCTTGTCCAGCCTCGCATCAGCCAAGCCGCCTTACATCCGAACGAGACGCGCGAACTGCGAGCGCTGATTCAGAAATACTCGGCTGCTTATGGTGTTCCCGAGGAACTGGTCCACCGC
This sequence comes from Paracoccus sp. MC1854, assembly GCF_014164635.1. Taxonomy (NCBI): domain Bacteria; kingdom Pseudomonadati; phylum Pseudomonadota; class Alphaproteobacteria; order Rhodobacterales; family Paracoccaceae; genus Paracoccus; species Paracoccus sp. MC1854. Next base: position 213,750 of record NZ_JACJFU010000004.1, read on the forward strand.
ATCGTGATCCGCGAAAGCCGTCATCGCCCCGGTGCCCGCAATGGTCCCTATTACGGGTTGATGCAGATGCTTCCGGCGACTGCACGCGGGATGGGCTATCGGGGCTCGCCCGCGGGGCTGCTGGATGCGGAAAACAATCTGAAATATGGAGTCAAATACCTGCGCGGCGCCTATATGGTCGCCGACGGTAACCATGATGCCGCCGTGAAATGGTATTCCCGCGGCTACTACTACGAGGCCAAGCGCAAGGGTCTGCTGGAAGCAACCGGGCTGCGCTGACGCTTGTGGACCAAGTGAGCTCCCATCTTTGTCTGGAGATATCTGGTCACATATCTCACGGAATATTTGTAAATATCGTGCGTTGTGGCCTGTAATACCCACAGAAAATTTTCAGGTTTGGCGTTAATAGAATGTTGTGGCCTGGTTTTCTATTTCCCTTGATTAGTTGTAACATCCCATGTGACACTTGGTGCATGACGGGTCCTGGCGCCATGCTCGGGGTGGCCGGGCAAGCGGCTCCGGGTGGCGAAGGCGGTCCCTGCGGGACCTCGGGAGCGGGGGGCCGCTCGCCCGGGGAGGAATGCGGGCGCTTTGTGGTGCAAGGGCGGCGCCCCGCCGCGAGGACGATCTTCGCCTCGGCGAGGCTGCAGAGGATGTCGCCGGTGAGCCGCTCGTCGCGCAGCTTGGCGGTGAAGCTCTCGCAGCGGCCCGTCGTCGGGCACACAGTCCCCCGGACCGTTTCCTGATCCTCCTCCCTCCCCGGGGGATCCAGGCTCGACAGAGGCCGTTCCGGCGCCGGCCGCGGCGATCCGGTCGCGCAGCGCGGTGGCCACGAACGCCGGGCCGTTG